>CAYZKY010000232.1:0-7212 GCA_964478815.1 uncultured Verrucomicrobiota bacterium | reverse complement strand
GAAGCGAAAAATTGAGGGAGCAGAAGTCGCGGGCGGCCGGGACGACTTGGACGGCGTCGTTAGCCGGTGATGGGCGATTGAGGGGCAGCCATGCCGAACCCCCAATCGCCCCAGAAACCACCCCGGAAATTGGCTTCCTTAGACCCTGCGCCGGTAAGCGCCGCTCTAATGGTTAGCGGGCCCAGCGTCCATATGATGGAATTGCCGCACAAAGTCAAACGGCCGCTGGTTTTGTCCGGCGGGTGTTGCAAATTTGGCGCAAAGCGTTCCGGGGTATATATCACATAGGTCTACTCGCATAGGTCTACTCACAGGAGTATAGTATCGCTGTGTCTTGATAGGGTGACACACTGGCATAAGGATATGGCATAAGACTACTGCACTTCGCATATGGAGGCATCATGTCCGACGTAGCCACCAAATGGGGCCAAGCGGTTGCCGAACGAGGCTTCGCCCAAGTCCCTAATTATCTGCTGCTACTCAACCAGTTCCTGGGCGATGAGGCGCGCCTGAAGCCAGCCGAATTGCTGCTACTTATTCAACTCGTGGGGAGCTGGTGGCACAAGGACCAACTTCCCTTCCCCTCAATTCGCACATTGGCGCTCCGGTGCGGTGTGTCGGAGCGGCAAGTACAACGCTCCCTTTTAAGGTTGGAAAAGCTCGGCTTCGTGAAGCGCGTGAGTCGACGAACTCACGGCATCATCCAGTCCAATTCCTACGATCTGAGCCCGGCTGCATCGATCCTCGCCAAGATCGCGGAAGCCTTCCCGAATGCCTTCCCCCGGAAGCCTCGAAAGGTGACGAAGGCAGAGGAGGCGTTTTTCTCGACGGTGAAAATCACGCCGCCAAGCTTAGATCACCTGGGGCCGCCCCCTCTCGTTTTCCAAGCATCTCCCCTTGCCGGCACCAATCCATTAGCGCTGCCTTCTTCGGAGGACGGGGGCGAAGAACAGTCCGCCAAGAAGAAGCCGGCCTAGCAGGCGTGGGCTAGTCCTCGTTATGGCGCACGTACATCAGACCGGCTCGATCCGAACCGCTCGATGAGCTGCGTAATGATCGTCGTAAGCGCCTCTGCCACTGCTTCGATGGGAGTAGGATTCTCCGACTCTGGGCAACCGTTCGAATAAAGATGCCCCCTCCATTCCCCGGCAGAGAATTCTCCACCGAAGTAGGGCTGGTGGTGATCGAAGACGAGAGCGCGATATTCGGGATCACTCTCGAGCCGCCGTTTGGGGAGCGCCGGCAACGCAAAAGGGATGGCCGTGCCGTTCCAAGTCATCTCTGCAGGGTTCCTAAGTTTAACCGTCACGCGCCAAGCCCCAAGATCGTAGCCAGCGGGTCGATAGATGTGCACGGCGATCCGGTCATGCAGGCGCCCGTATTCGCGCGTGATGAAGGCTTCCACGAGCTCGCGGAGCTGTTCTGTCGGCGTCTTTCCCAGTTCATTGCAGATCGCCAAGAAATCGATTTTGGTTTGGGGAAGGACACGAGTTCGCAAAAAATCTGAGAGGTCGTCGGCCATTTTGAAGTCTCCTGTTCTGTGATACAGAACACATAATATGTAGCACAGTATAATTCAAGCTTGCCGCCGCTAATTTGGACGCAAGCGTGATTTCTTGGTCCCAAAAGGGTTCCCTTTTCGGACATTTCCTTGATCGAGGTTTTCCAAGGGGTTACAGTGTCCGATAACCCTTGTCCGAGAACTCATGCAATTGATCGGCTACGCCAGAGTCTCCACCGAGGAGCAAACCCTAGACCTGCAGCGCGACGCCCTTGTGGCGGCCGGCTGCGCCCCTGTGCACGCAGATACGGGGGTTAGCGGTGCCGCCCGTAAGCGGCCGGGCCTCGACCTGGCTCTAAGTGACCTGAAACCGGGTGACGTGCTGGTCGTGTGGAAGCTCGACCGGCTAGGCCGGTCCCTCTCCCATCTCATCCAGCTCATTCAGGAGCTTGGCGATCGAGGGATAGGCTTCCGGTCGCTGACCGAGAACATCGACACCACGACGACGACCGGCACCTTGCTCTTTCACATCATGGGCGCGCTCGCTCAATTCGAGCGGTCCCTGCTTGCCGAGCGAACCCGTGCCGGCATGACGGCCGCGAAAAAGCGCGGCGACCATGTAGGCCGACCCCAGGCCATGACAGGCGCGCAGATCGTGCACGCGCGTCAGCTCCTCGAGGACGGCAAGACGTGGAAGGAAGTCGCGCAGATCGTACGCGTGGCGCGATCGACGCTTTATCGGACGCTTGGGAAGACGAAATCTAATCCTTAGGCTTTGTCACCCTCAGCGAACTGAGAATGACAAAGCATAAGTTTTACTAATTAATGCACGATATGCGCAAATACTAGAATTGTATAGCCAAGCGCGAGTAGTGCATGAGCGATTAAAGTTAGCATTTTAGTGGTTTTCCTTAAGAAACGTATGAGCTAATTCTCATACATTTCTATTTAGCGATGCAGGCTCAAAATCCTGTCGAATCTGATAAAAAAATTAGCATCGAAAAATTGAGCAATCCTACATTTCTACATGTAGACATTAAGACTTGTTTCTTGCCGACAGGTCCCGAATCGGCAATTCTTCATTAAGATATTTAGTCAGGTAGTAATGTAGACATGAAGACAATTAGCTTCATTTCCCAGAAGGGCGGCACCGGCAAGACCACTCTCGCCTTAAACGTGGCGACCGAAGCCATGCGCGCAGGCCTGCTGGTCGCAATTATCGACTTAGACCCCCAGCCGAGCGCCATGGCTTGGGCGGATCTCCGCGCCGATCGCATGGACCCTCCGGTTCTCGACGCCAAAGCCGCCCGCCTTGCTGCCGCCGTTCAGGCAGCGTCAGGCCAAGGCCTCGACTTGCTGATTGTCGATACAGGCGGCCGCACTGATGAAGGCGCTTATGCTGCCGCCAAGGTGTCGGACCTGGTCATTGTGCCCATTCAGCCCTCGGCCATCGATTTGAAGTCTATGGATGCGACCCGCGAACTGATCGACCGGGCGGGGCGGCCGCCGACGCTTGTGGTCCTTACGCGCGTAAAGCCGTTCGGTACCCGTCACGAAGAAACGTCAGCTTGGCTCACGGCTAATGGCTTCACGGTGTCTCCGGTCACCATTGGCGACCGCGTACCGTTCCAAGATGCTTATGCCGGTGGGCAAACGGTCTCGGAGTTCGAGCCGAATGGAAAATCATCTCAAGAAATCAAAGAGCTCTACATGCAGATTTGTAAGCATGTAGACATGACTTCAAGAAGAGGTAAGCATGTCGAAGCGTCCGAATCTATCCGCACTGGCTGACGCCGCCGGGAGCGTCCGCGCTCGCCCGATCGAGCCGGCAGCAGCGATACAAGAGCCGCGTCCCGCTCGACCGACGGCCGCACCATCACGCGTAGGCTTGAAGCCGGTAACCGGTTTCTTTCCGCAAGAAGTACGTATGCAGCTCAAAATTCTCGCGGCCGAGCAGACCCGCAGCATGGAGGACATGCTTGCCGAGGCACTCAATGATCTCTTTGCCAAATACGGTAAGCCCGAGATCGCGCCGGCGGCCGATCGACGGGCGGCATGACCGACAAGCTCGACATTCGCGACGCCGATCTTCTCGAGAAGCTCGAGAAGGCGAGGGGAGGGGTCGCCTTCCAATCGATGCAGCGTCACCTTGCTGGTCAGCAGCGCGAGCGCGACGAGCTTTCATCACGTCGCGCTGTGATGAGCCGCGACCAGCTCCGGCGTGACACCATTCGCGAAGTCATCGAGAACGAGCCGACAGGCCCTGAGAATCTGCAACACATTCACAGTGTTCTGGCGCTGTGTGGCCTGCCGTATAAGCGGCCTGCCGGCGACACCAACCACTTCGTGCGCCGCTACGGCCGCAATAGCCTCGGTCTTACTGCCGGCATGCTCACCAATCCTGAAACCGGCAACATGGAAGCGCAGGGGCTTCCCTATGGCCCCAAGGCACGACTGCTGCTGTTGCACCTTTGCTCCGAAGCCATCCGGCAAAAGTCTCCGACGATCGAGATTGCCGACAGCATGACGGCTTTCATTCGGGATCTCGGCTTTCCCGTCACGGGCGGTGCTCGAGGCTCGCTCAATCAATTTAAAGAGCAGCTCAACCGTCTAGCCGCTTGCCACATGCAGATCGGCATGTGGGATCCTGTTACCAAGGCCGCGCGGACCATCAACGCCGCGCCGGTCGAGAGCTTCGATGTGTGGCTGCCTCAGGACGCCAACCAGAAAGTCCTATGGGCTAGCACGCTCACCTTTGATGAACGCTTCTACCAAAGCCTCATTAAGCACGCCCTACCGGTCGATATGCGGGCCGCCCGTGCCTTCGCGGGTTCGGCCCGTAAGCTCGACCTGCTATTTTGGCTTGGCTACCGCATGCGAACGATCAGCCGCCCCTATCTGCTAACGTGGGAGAATCTTCACGCGCAATTTGGCCAGGGAGGAAATAGCCCCCGTGCTCTACGTGATTTCCGGCAGGAATTTAGGGCCGACGTTGCCGGTATGCGGGAGGTGTTTCCTAAGCTGCCGGTGAAGCTGGACGAGCATGGAATGCGGCTCTATCCCGCCGATCCTAGCCGCTTGCTTGTGCCGCCGAAGAGAATCGGAAAACGCTGAAAACGCAAGGTCTTAGCTACGCAGAGTCGCCCGCGCTTCTAGCAACAAATTTTCCTTTGGAATCAATGGGATTCCCCCCCCTTACGCAGAGTCGCCCGCGCTCCTACGCAGAGTCGCCCGCGTAGCCTCCACATTTTCACGCAGAGTCGCCCGCGCTCCTACGCAGAGTCGCCCGCGCTCCTACGCAGAGTCGCCCGCGCGAATCCGGCCTTTTCTCAATTAAATCAGATACTTCCAGCACCTGCATATAACTTACTTATAATCTTACTTATAAAAAGATTCATATAACCTGCTTATGCGGCCTTTCTCGCTGCTTCCAACCCTCGCTTCGCTCGGTTAGTCGGAATCGCCACAGGCGATACGCTGTAGATCTTGAGGCGCGCATAGCGCGCCAGATTATGGGTTGAGAGGACTGCTTTTTTCACCCGACGGCTTTGCCCCGATAGCCTCTCAAGAAAAGAGGCTCGGCAAGTATGAAGTTGTTGTATTTACGGTTGACGTAAATCGTAATAACCTCTTATCTTGTAAGCATGATTTTGAGCTTCAGAGACAAACGGACAGAGCAGTTCGCAACTGGCGACTTCGTCCGGCAGTTTCAGGGGTTCAATAAACAAGGCGAACGGCGGGTCCGCATTTTGGAAGCCGCTACTTCTCTCCAAGATCTTCGCATGTTGCCGAGCAATCGCCTGGAAGGCCTGCATGGCGACCGGGCCGGGCAATACTCCATTCGCATCAATGACCAATGGAGAATCTGTTTTGAATGGCCCGCAGGTGCGGCAGGCCCATCGAACGTTGAAATCGTGGACTACCACTAGGAGGACCCATGGCACGCACACCAATTCACCCAGGCGAGATCCTCGCCCAAGAGCTCGAGGAGCTCGGCATCACGCCGACCGAACTATCACGCCAGATCAAAGTGCCGCCCAATCGCGTCACTGCCATCATCCATGGCCAGCGCGGCGTCACCGGCGAGACCGCTCTGCGCCTAGGCCACTGGTTCAAAACAAGCGCGCAGTTCTGGCTCAACCTACAGAGCCTTTATGAGATCGACAGGGCCAACGCCAAGATTGGGCAGGAGGTCGAAAAGCTGCCGACGCGGCCCGAGTCCGGTGGCGATCGGCCTAAGCAGTCGGCGCTGCTTTAATCCCCGCTTTTCCGTATTGCGACTCGGTTGCCGATATGTTCTTTTGCCTAGGGGGAGGTGCGAAACTTCGTCTGAGGGTTATGTAGTTATCAATGGCTGAGATACCGACAAGATCTAGTGCGCCGCAGCCGTACACGAGCGCAAGCCGCAGCACGCACTTCATCAATCGCAAGCCGGCCGCGAATTTCTGGCACGCATTCAATTTTGCCGAAGAAATTGGGCGACCCTTCACGCTCTCGGTCACGCTGAACTTCGCCCACACTGATTGCCCACCAGAAGCGATGACCCCGCAGTTTATGTCGCTCCTCGATAAGAAATTCGGGCCGTGGTGGCGTCGCCCGTCGCGCCTTCAGAAATTGGCCCCACAGGGCGCTCCTGCTTACGCTTGGGTCGCAGAAAACGGCAGCGGTCAGCCTGGCATTCATTGGGCCGTTCACATCCCGGAGCGACGACGCGCTGATTTCGAGGCGCGTCTGCCGGGCTGGGTGAAGGCCGTTGCCGGCGATATCACCGAAGGCGTCACCATCCACATCGAGAGCATCTACAGTGCGCCAGGTCTGCGCAGCTATCTCTTGAAGGGCTGCGATCCCAACTACGCCAAGTTCTGCAAGTTGGCCTTCCACGATCAGGGCATCGTGCATGGCAAACGATCGGGCGTAAGCCGAAGCCTGCAGCGCACCGCTCGAACGCGTGCCGGCTACAAGATCAATCGACCATTTCGAAGCAGATCAGCTCGGCCAGCAATTGTCAGCGTCAGCCATGCCGCTTAACCACGAGTACGAGGGGGCGGTTAGTAGGACTTCGATTTTCAATTGCATCCGCTCTTCCCCTACCTCGCGCGGCGCATTGAAAAATTCGAAATGCCTCCCTGTCCGTCAAACTCCACAGCACGGGTAACATTCAAAGTTATTTTCTATGTGTCGCGCCCGAAGAAGATTGCAAACTACTTTTGATAACAACCTGCGGATGTTGTATAATAGATCATAATCAAATGATTGAATGACAATCAGCGGCCCGGCTTTAAACGAACGGGCGCACCCCTAGACACACACCGGAGTCAATTTTCTAGAGAGCAATGACCAACTTCTAATAAGAGAAAGATTGATTTTAACTACAACTTTTAGTATAATTGGATATGAACGAAAATTCATATGAAAGAAGCAGCAAAAATCCGAATGAATGAATAAAGAACGAACAAGCGAATTGAGATTCCGACTATCGAGTTTCCTAGATAGAAGTTTAATTCTACCCATTTCCGAAAGAGATTTAGCCACCTAGCAGCGATCGCCGCATAGGGCCCATCTCCGATGCAACATCGGAGATGGGCCCTTCTCATGTGCTGGGGGGCTAGTCGCGTGTCCGAGCAATTCAGCCAGGCAGCAACCAGACCCGCCGGCAGAAGCGAAAAATTGAGGGAGCAGAAGTCGCGGGCGGCCGGGACGACTTGGACGGC
>CAYZKY010000231.1:0-7226 GCA_964478815.1 uncultured Verrucomicrobiota bacterium | reverse complement strand
GAACCTGCTCGATTCTCCACAATTCACCACTTCCAGATATCTTCTCTCCACCACTCCACTTCCCGCCGCCCTTCGGGATCTGCTTGGAATCCAGATTGGCTCTTTCACAGCCGGGTTCTACACTCTCCCGTCATGCTGAGACCGGCCAAGAAATACTCCGTTTACGACCTGCGGCAGCTCAAGGGAAAGCGTTGCCTCACTCACGTCCACGTCAAATCGCCGGAGGAAGCCGCCGCTGCGGAAGAGGCGGAGATCGATCTCTTGAGCTGCAGCTTCGATTCCCCGGCCTCCCAGGCCCGTCTCCCCCTTCTGGTCGAGGCCGCGCCCCGCAGCTTCATCTCGGGCGCCACGCCGCACGGGCTGGCGAGTCCGGAGGAGGCCATCCGCGTCGGTTTCCGCGCCCTGGAACTCGGGGCCAGCTCGGTTTACTGCTCGGCCAGCCCCTGGATCATTGAGGCGATGGCCCGCGAAGGCATCCCCGTCGTTGGGCACCTCGGCATGGTTCCCCGCCACGCCACCTGGACAAACATCCGCGCCATCGGCAGAACTCCGGCCGAAGCCCGCCAGCTTTACGAGCAGATGAAGCGTCTCGAAAGCGCCGGCGCCTATGCCGCCGAACTCGAACTCGTGCCCCATCAGCTCGCCGCCTACCTCTGCCGCAAAACCTCGCTCCTGCTCATGTCCCTCGGTTCCGGCAATGGATGCGATACTCAGTTCCTCTTTTCCGACGACATCCTCGGCGATTATGAAGAGCGCATTCCCCGCCACGCCAGGATGTACCGGAACTTCCGCCAGGAATACGCCCGCCTCCAGGAAGAACGCGTCGCCGCCTTCGCCGAATATGCCAAGGACGTCCAGACGGGCCGCTTCCCCGAACCCACCCATCTGATTTCCCTCGATGAGCGCGCCTTCCAGGAAGCCATCGCCGCCATCGAATCCTCAGCCCCCGCCCAATCCTCGTAGACCCTCGTCGACCTGCCCGGGAAATCGGGAATATGCGTGCGGTTCGGCGGGCGGAGGGTATGATGGGCGGATCAAATGAAAGAGTGGATTCGCGAGTATATCGAGCGGCAGAAAGCGGCGCTGGATTCGATTCCGGCGGGGACGGTGGAGGTTTTGATTCAGGATTTGAAGCGCGCGCTGGAAAACGACCGGCAGATTTTCGTGTTTGGGAACGGCGGGAGCGCGGCGAATGCCTCGCATTTTATCACGGATCTGGGGAAAGGGGCGTCGGATAAGATCGGGCGGAATTTCCGCTGCCAATCGCTGAACGATAACGTGAGCTGGATCACGGCGATCGGGAACGATTATGCGTACGACGAGGTCTTCGTGCGGCAGTTGCGGAACTTGGGGAAGCCGGGGGATCTGGTGCTGGTGATGAGTGTGAGCGGGAATTCGCCGAACCTGGTGAAAGCGATCGAATGGGCGGATGCGCATGGACTGGAGACGGTGGCGCTGGTGGGAGCGAAGCGCGGGCGGCTGGCGCAATTGGCGAAGAAGGTGATCGTCATCGATTCCGAGCATTATGGGCGGGTGGAAGACGCGCACATGGGCATCTGCCACATGTTGTGCTACGCGTTCATGGAGAATCCCCGGCTGGCGTGAGTTTGACGAATGCCGAGCCACGCATGGAGAAGGGCTTGGGTTTGTGCGCTGGGGCTCGCGGCGGCCGGTTGCGTGACCGCGGCGCGATGGGGCGCAGTCGACCTCGCGGAGCCGGATTGGACGATGCGGCGAGGGCAGGCGGTCTGGCGGGCGGGGGAGGGCCAGCCGGAATTGGCGGGAGATGTGTTGGTGGCTTGGCGCGGGGACGGGTCGGGGCTGGTCCAGTTCTCGAAGTTGTGGCTGTTGGTGGAGGCTCGACAGGAGCCGGGCCGGTGGCGGTTGGAGTATCCTTCCGTGGGACGGCGGCGGGAGGGACGGGGGGAGCCTCCGGCGGACTTGGGGTGGTTCGAACTGATCGGGGCAGCACGGCGCGGGGAAGCGGTGTCGGTGGAGACTTCGACAGGGGAACGAATCGAGGGGCAGTTCGAGTGAAGCCGGCGGCGGCATACCGGGCCGGGTTCTGGCGGTGCGGTTTATGGCTGGCGCGAGTGTTGCCCGCAGGTGTGCTCAGGCAAGTGGCGCGGGGAGCCGGGTTCGTCTGCGCGGAGACATTGCGGGAACGGCGGGAGGCGGTGATTCTGAATTTGGAGCCGGTGCTGGGGAAGGATCGGTCGCTGGCGGAGCGGAAAGCGCGGGAGTTGTTCGGCCAGTTCGGGGTGAAGCTGGCGGATCTTTGGCGTTACGAAAATGGGCAGAATATCGACGACTTGATGAGTCCGCTCGAGGCTGGAATGGAAGTATTGCGGAAGCGCTCGCAGGGGATGCTTTTGGTGACGGCGCATCTGGGGAATTGGGAGCTGGGGGCGGCGCTGTTGCAGCGGTTGGGGCTGGAAGTGACGGTGGTGACGCAGGCGGAGCCGCAGCCGGAGTTCACGCGGTTGCGGGAAGAGGCGCGGGCGCGGCGGGGGGTGAAGACAGTGGTAGTGGGGGAAAGCCCGTTCGCGTTCGTGGAGGTGATCCGGCAGTTGCAAGAGGGGGGGACAGTGGCGCTGCTGGTGGATCGGCCGGTGGCGGCCAGCGCGGCGGTGGTCCGGTTGTTCGGGCGGCCGTTCGCGGCTTCGATCGCGGCGGCGGAGCTGGCACGGGCGACCGGATGTGCGATTCAGCCGGTGTGTCTGCCGCGCATAGGGGAACGGTACGCGGCGGTGATACTGCCGGAGGTCGGGTATGACCAGGCTGTGCTGCGGGAGCGCGCGGCACGGGTGCAGTTGACGCAAGAGATGATGAACCGGTTCGAAGAGCCGATTCGACGTTACGCGGATCAGTGGTACCATTTCGGTGCGATATGGGGTGGGGCCGAACGAGCGTGAGCGTCTGGATTTTGCTGGCTGCCGTAGCGGCGCAGGCCGCGACGGGGGGCGAAGATTTCGCGGGAGCGTGGCTGGCGCGGCAGACGAATGTGCAGGCGTGGCGGGCCGATTTCCGGCAGACGCGGATTCTGAAGACGCTGACGCAACCGCTGGTCTCGACCGGGCAGGTGTGGTTCGCGGCCCCGAAGAATTTTCGATGGGAGCTGGGGGGGAGCCCGCCGCAATCGCTGGCGATTCGCAACGGAGAAGTGCTGCAGGTGATTTATCCAAAACTGCGCCGAGCGGAGCGGTACGATTTCGGAGCCATGAAGGACCGGCAGTGGAAGGATGCGCTCGGGTTGCTGCAATCGGGATTTCCGCGGTCGCGGCAGGAGTTCGAGGCGGAGTTCCGGCTGCTCTCGACGGCGGAGGCGGAGGGGTTACGCGTGCTGGAATTGCAGCCGAGATCGGCCGCGGCGAGGAAGCTGATGCCGCGGCTGGCGATCGGGATTGGGACTAACGATTATTCATTAAGGTCGACGGAGCTGTTCTTCGCGGACGGTTCGTCGATGCGGAACGATTTTATGAACGGGGTGTTCGATCCGGCGGTGTCGAATCAGTTCGACCTGACCCTGCCAGAGGGATTCACACTGGTGGCACCGGCGGCGGCCAAACGATGACCGCCTCGCCCTCACCGCTATCCGAGGCGCTGCGGCACTTGCCGCACGGACCGGAGTTTCGATTTTTGGACGAGGTTTTGGAGCTGGATCCTGGGCATCGGGCCGTGGGGATATACCGGGTGCGGGAGCAGGAACCATTTTTGCGAGGGCATTTTCCGGGCGCGCCGATCTTCCCAGGGGTGTTGCTGGTGGAGGCGGCGGCGCAACTGGCGGGAGTGGCGGCACAATCCGATCCGGCGCGCGCACCGCTGCCGGGGCTCAGGCTCACGGCCTTGCGGGCGGTGAAGATTCTGGGAACGGCGCGGCCGGGGGAAACGATCATGACGCGGGTGTCGATCTTGGGGCGAATGGGAAATCTGGTGCAGGCCGAGGCGACCACGGACGTGGCGGGACGGCGGGTGTTGGAAGCGATGTTGACATTGAGCGGGGAGGCGCATGAGTAGCCTCGGGCGTCCGACACGATTGGCGGTGGTCTTCGGCGCGACGATTTTCGCGGGAGCAGCTCTGCTGTTCTCGATTCAACCACTGGTGGGAAAATTGCTCCTGCCGAAGCTGGGGGGCACGCCATCGGTGTGGAACACGGTGATGGTGTTCTTTCAGGCGATGCTGCTGGCGGGATACGCGTATGCCCACTTCAGTTTTCGGAAGCTGGGATGGCCCCGCCAGGCGTGGCTGCATGCGGCACTGCTGGGCCTCGCGGCGTGGTTCCTGCCGTTTCGGCTGGAGGCAGGCATGGAGAGCACGCTGCCGCCGGCGTGGTGGGTATTGCTGAATCTGCTGCAAACGATCGGGCTGCCGGTGTTCGTGCTGGCGGCGACGGCACCGCTCCTGCAAACGTGGTTCGCGGGCTCGACCGACCCTTCGGCGAAGGATCCTTATTTCCTATATGCCGCGAGCAATCTGGGCAGCTTCGGCGCGCTCTTCGGTTATCCGTTGCTTGTCGAGCCGCAGTTGCGGCTCCAGGCGCAGACGCAGTACTGGGCGTTCGGGTATTGGGGGCTCGCGGCGTTGATGGTGGGATGCGCGGGGCTGGCGGGGGGCCGCCGGAGGGCCGGGGCACCGATCGAGGCGCCGGGGGGAAAGCAAACCGCGGAACCGCCGACCCGCGGGCAGATCTGGAGCTGGATCGGGCTCTCGTTCATCCCGTCGAGCCTGATGCTGGGGGTGACGAATTACATCACGACCGATGTCGCGAGCGTGCCGCTGCTGTGGGTGATTCCGCTGGGGGCCTATCTGTTCACGTTTGTGATCGCGTTCGGCAATTATCCGGCCTGGCTGGATGGGGTGAGCAGCCGGGCGATTCCGATTCTGGCGCTGGCCGTGGTGTTTCCGTTGATCGTGCAGGCGACGGAACCGGTGTGGGTGTTGCTCCTGCTCCACCTGCTCTTCTTTCTCTTCGCGACGCTGCAAATCCATTTGAAGCTCTCGCAAAGCCGTCCCCCGGCAGAGCACCTCACCCGCTTTTATTTGTACCTTTCGGTGGGGGGTGTGTTAGGCGGGGTGTTCAATGCGCTGCTGGCGCCAGTGCTGTTCAATTCGGTCGTGGAGTATCCGCTGATGATTCTGGTGGCGACGCTGGTGGCATTTCCGAGCCGGGGCACTCCGGGTCGAACCGCGCGGCTGGCGCCCATTACGGGCGGGGCGCTGGTGATCCTGACGATGATGGTGGCCGCGGCGGCGATCAGCCGGGCCTCTGCGAGCAACGTCGGTATCGGCAATCTCATCGCCGGCCTCGTCTTGCTGGGCAGCTACCTGCTGCTGCGCAGCCCGGTGCGATACACGCTCGCCATCGCGACCTTGCTGGTGGGCGTGAGCCTGTTTCGGCAATGGCGCAGCCCGGTGCTGGAGCGGGAGCGCAATTTCTTCGGCGTTTTGCGGGTGGCGAGCGATGGGCCAACGCTGCGGCGGTTGTATCACGGAACGACGATTCATGGAGTGCAATCGACCCGGCCGGAGCGCCAGTGCGAACCACTCTCTTATTATCATCGGGAGGGGCCGGTGGGCGAAATCGCGAAGTTGCATCAGCGGGCTCAGACGGGGCCGGAAGTAGGATTGATCGGGCTGGGCGCGGGAGCGATCATCACGTATAGCCAACCCGGGGAGCGATGGACGTTGTTCGAGATCGATCCCGCCGTGGCGGCGATCGCCCAGGATCGGCGCTACTTCACCTACCTGGGCGAATGCGCGCGCGCCCCCTTCCGGATCGAGATCGGGGATGCGCGGCTGAAACTGGAAGCGATTCCGGATGGAACTTTCGGCCTGCTCTACGTGGATGCCTTCAGTTCAGATGTGATTCCGATGCATCTGCTGACGCTTGAAGCCACGCGCCTCTACCGGCGCAAACTGAGCGCGAACGGATTTTTGGCTTTCCACCTCTCGAGCCGCAATTTCGATCTCGAACCTCTGGTTGCCAACCTCGGCCGGTCCGTGGCGCTGCGGTGCTTTGCCTCGATGCGGAGCGAGTTGAGCAACGAGGCCCTGGGAGAGGGCGGCTTGGAAGCGAACTGGATCGTCCTCGTGCCCGAGAGCCTGGCGCCAGTGTTGACGGAGGACAAAGCCTGGCGGGAGGTTCGGCCAGGCCCGGACGCGCCGCTGTGGACGGACGATTTTTCGAGCCTGCTGGGTGTGCTGAAGTTCTAACTCGAGTTTCGCATCGAGTTGCAAAAATCGGGTTAACCGAAAGCCAAAAGGAGAATTGCTGAAATTGGGGGGCCTTGACGGGAAGGGGAAACGGGTCGAAGGTGTGGGAGTCGCAAGATTCTGGGGGCGTACTGGTTTCGACCTGGGGATGGAGTCAGCAGCGGCATGCCGAGGATGGTTCGTTGGCCTCGTAAAAAATCGGACCAAAACATAAACGCTAACAACGAATTAGCTCTCGCGGCCTAATATTGCCGTGACGTCCGCCCCGGACTCCTGCTAGGGGGACGGACGCTGCAGCAGGGTAGGTGTTCCACGGAGACCGCGCGTGGACCGCCGAATCGTATCCCATGCGGACTACGGAGCGCGTTTTGAGCCGGGACAGTTTCGCGCGCCCGACAACTCTCTCCCGGATAAGCATGTAGTCGCCACTGGCGCTCTCGCCGGGGACGCGGGTTCAACTCCCGCCGCCTCCACCATCTTAACTCCCGTGGTTGCAGCCACTTGCAATGCGGAAAGCACGGCGTTGAACTCCTCGCTTCGAGAACATTTTGACAAGCTGGCGGGGATGCCGTAGATGCTTGGCTCCTTTCCGCCGGAAGATTTGCTCCGGCGGGTCGGGGTAGGATACCCAAGTGGCCAACGGGGGCAGACTGTAAATCTGCTGGCTTACGCCTTCGCTGGTTCGAATCCAGCTCCTACCACCACTTCCCCGCCCCCCGTCCCGCTACGCGAACGCCTGCGGCACGCTGTCCGGCGGGCCGACGCGACGCTTGTAGTCGAGGACCAGCCGCACCACCTCGTCCGGATCGTCGGTCAGCGTGAGCAGGTCGAGGTCGCCGGGGCTGATGTAGCCTTCCGCGTCCAGCTCGGCGCGCAGCCACTTGAAGAGGCCGGTCCAATACTCCTTGCCGAAGCAGATGAGGGGGAAGCGCGTGATGCGCCCGGTCTGCACCAGCGTGAGCACCTCGAAGAACTCGTCCAGCGTGCCAAAGCCGCCGGGCATGAAGACGAA
>CAYZKY010000230.1:0-7334 GCA_964478815.1 uncultured Verrucomicrobiota bacterium | reverse complement strand
GGTGAAAGCGCCGGCTTTCGGCGACCGCCGCAAGGCCATGCTGGAAGACATCGCGGTGCTGACCGGGGGCAAGTGCATCACGGAAGATCTGGGCATCAAGATCGAGAGCATTGAGCTGGGCGATCTCGGCCGGGCCAAGAACATCATCATCGACAAGGAAAATACGACGATCGTGGAAGGCGGAGGCAAGAGCTCGGAGATTCAGGGCCGCGTGAACCAATTGCGCCGCCAGATCGAAGAGACGACGTCGGAGTACGACCGCGAGAAATTGCAAGAACGCCTCGCGAAGCTTGCGGGCGGCGTGGCGATTATCCATGTCGGCGCGGCGACCGAGACCGAAATGAAGGAGAAGAAGGCGCGCGTGGAAGACGCGTTGCACGCGACGCGGGCGGCCGTGGAAGAAGGGATCGTGCCGGGCGGCGGCGTGGCGTTGCTGCGTTGCTTGCCGGCGATCAATGCGCTGAACCTGCCCGACGCGGACGAACAGATCGGCGTGGACATCGTGAAGCGCGCGCTGGAATCGCCGCTGCGGGCGCTGGCCTCGAACGCGGGCGTGGAAGGCTCGCTGATCGTGCAGGAAGTCAAGAAGCGCAAGGGGAACGAAGGCTACAACGTGGCGACGGGCGAGTACGAAGACCTGGTGAAGGCCGGTGTCGTCGACCCGAAGAAGGTCACGCGTTCGGCGTTGCAAAATGCGTCGTCGATCGCCGGTCTGTTGCTGACGACCGAGTGCCTCGTGACGGAGATTCCGGAGAAGGAAAAGCCGGCTCCGGCGGGCGGTCATCACGACCACCACGGGATGGAGTAAGGTCGGCAACTACATAAGGCGCGGGATTAGCGCCGGATAATTCAAGGCCGGGAGTTGGCGAAAGCCGCTCCCGGTTTTTGTTTGGGAATAAGAGACCGTGGCTCGAACGGTCGAAGGGGACAGCGCGAAACTCGGGCCTCCCGGCCAGGGCGGCCAAGACTACTTGGCGTTGAGGCGCGCGGCGAGCGCGGCCACAAACGCGGCATGCTCGGGTGATGCGATGCCGCGATCCAATGCCGCCGCTACATCGGCGGATCGATCCTCCAGCAAGGCCGCCACATCGAGCCAAAGGCCCGGAAAGATGCGGCTTTTCATCAGGCCGTCTTCAGCGGGCTGAAGCTCCAGGTATTCGCCGTCGGCAAGGACATGCCAGACGACCCGCTGCTCGGCCACCAGCCAAATGAGATACTCCCGAACGCCGTTGCGGCGATAAACGCGCTTTTTATCCCGCATGTCGATGGAAGCGGAACTGGCGGAAATCTCGGCGACGAATTCGGGTGCGCCTTCGACATAGCCGTCGGGAGATTGGCGTGCTTGGCCTTGGGCCGCCGGGCGGATGCGCAACAGAATGTCGGGTTGCGGCTCATTGTCGGGATCAAGCCGGATGGTGGTGTTGTCAGCCACGCCTAATCCCGGGGTCGCTATTTTGTATCGCCCCAACCACATGACCAATTCCGCGTGAGGTTCTCCGTGGTAATCGACTCGAACCGGCGAAGCCATATAGACAATCCCTTCGATCAGTTCCGCCTTTTTGACGTGGGGCATGGCGGCGTAGCGGCGCTCGAATTCGGCGCGGCTCAGCCGGTCGCCGTTTTCGAGCGGCAACAGCGGGGTCTCGCGCCGCTGCGGGGCAGGCGCGCGAGCCGTTAGGATGGGAGCGGCGGGCGCTGCGATCATGGCGTTAAGCTAGCCGTCCGGGCGGCTTTGTCGAGTCCGCCGGGTGGCGGCTTAGCGCACGACGCGGGCGCTGTAGAAGCTGATGGGCTGGCCCTCGGCCGTCGTGTCTTCCAGGATCAAATCGTGCGTGGAGGCTCCCAGGTAGTCTTCGCCCAGCGAGAACCATTGCTCGAAATCGGAGGTGACATCGATGGCGTACCGCACGCCCGCCTGGCCGAGCAGCCGCACTTGCGGAAATCCCGCCTCCGAAAGCGCCATGGGTTCCAGCACGGGCGGGATGCCCTCCGCGTCCTCGGCGGTTACGATATACTCGTCGAAGATCATGTAATTATCGCCGGGCGCTTTGAGATCGCGCACCGCCCAGACGGCATCGGCATCGCCAAACGTCAGCCGCGAATCCTGCTGCGTGATCGGCAGCGCGTGCGCCAGCAGCGCGTCGTTCAGAAACGCCGTCCAGTGGTTGCGGCTGAAGTCCATCCAGATGGCCAGTTCATAAATCCCGTCCGGATCGAAATCGAAGCTCCAACCCGTCTCGCGAAACACCATGTCCTGCAGGAGATACGAGATGATTCCGCTGCGGGTTTCGAAGTCGAGCGAGAAGAGCCGGATGCCATCCGAGTTATAGATGCTCCAACGAAAATCGTCCTGTCCTCCCTGGGTCGAGGCCACGAACCGCAGCAGCACGGAAAACTTCACGATCCGCACGCCGGCTGGCACCGGATTGTAGTTCGCCGGCTTCCACAGGCTGGTGAAGTCGTTCTGGTCCGTGGGCGGATAAAACCCGATGTAGGCTTGTTGCCCATACCCAGGGAACGCCTCTTCGAGCAGGCCGTTCCCGCCGGTGCCTTCCACCTGCCAGGAGCCCTGGCCGGCCAGCGTGAATTGCGGATCGAACCCTTCGCTGGCTTCGAAGCCCGTGCTGTAGAGCGTCGTCGCCGCGCGCGCCGGGCCCATCGCCCACAGCACGCAGAGGGCTGCCAGCAACCGGAAACTCCGTCTGGCCAATTGTGGTAGGATGGCACGCCGCGTCCATCCCCGACATCCAGTTACGGGCGCACCCGACAGTTTCTTCATGAGGTCCCCCCAGCTAGCTTCAGCGGCCAATTTCGACCCGGCCCCGGCCCGGCTGGGGTTGTGGTTGCGCAGGCGCGGGGCTGGAACGCTGCGCTGGTGCGACGGCAGGCGGTGGCGACGAGCGTTGCGGCGGGGGCGCGCTGACGTTCGGACTAGATCGTTGGATCGGGGCGCTGGGCGCGGGGCTCGAGCGCGGGGGTTCGGAACGCGGGGGGGCCGAAGCGGGAGGTAAGACGGCCGCGGGCGAGCGAGGCGCTGGGGCAACCGAGCGCGGCTGATAGACCGGGGCTTGCTGGCTTGGAGGTGGCGTGCTGCGCGGCGACACGGCCGGGCTGCGAGGCGCCGCTTCACTGCGCGGGCTCGGCGCCGGCGTGCTCACGCTGGGCGTGACCGGCCGGCTCACCGCCGGGCTTCGCGCGGGGGCCGGTTGCGGCTGCACCGATCGCGGCGCCACGGCTGGAGGCGAACTTTGCACCGGCGGCGTCGGCGAACGAACGGGCTCCGGCTGACGCACCGGAGTCGAACCCGGCACCATCGCCGGATCGAGCCGTTGAGGCGCCGTCGAGCGCGGGACTTCGCGAGGCCGCACGGTCGGTGCCGTGGTCGAAGGCGGCGCGGAGGGCGCAACCACCGGACGGGACGGTTGGGCCGAGCGGGGAGCGACCTCGCCAACCATCGGCGGTGTTGTTGGGCGCACGGGCGTTGCCGTGGGAGTCCGTGTGGACGGTGTGGCGCGCGGTGCGATCGAGCCGCCCGGTGCGGCCGTGAACGGAGAATTCACGCTCGGCTCGCGGCGGCCTTCCTGTGTGGCACGGCTCACCGCCGGGGCGGAGGGCCGGGCGACCGGTGCTGGCTTGGGCCAGGCCGTGACCGGCTGGCGCGCCGCGACCGGAGTAGCCACGGCCGAGGGCGTGCTTCGCCCGCCCGTGCTCGCGGGAGCCAAAGGACGGCGCACTTCCTGGAAATTCCGGCCCCCGCTGGGCATGTTCCGGGCCGCTTCCGCGGGCGGCGCGGGCGGACGATAGATCGCCAATTCCCGGCCCTCCTGCACGAGCCGATCCGGCGCAACCGGCCGGCGCGCACCGGTGGCGGGTTCGCGCAGCGCGACCTTTCGCACCTCGCTGCGGCTGTGCTGCTGCACCACGTCGCGGCTGATGCCGTTGTTGATAATCGTGTTATTATTTCCCACGATATAATTATTAACGACCGTGCTCCCTTGATAGATATTGTTGTTTTGCGCGGTCGGGACGAGATGACGGTCGACCCGGCGGTCGCAGAAGCGGCGGTACGACACGAAGGTGTAGTGGTCCACGCCGAGGCCGAAGGTGAAATTGAACCCGACGTTCCGGCCGAAGTAGCTGAACCCGATGCCGTGGTGGAAACCCGCATGCGGCGGCAAGGGCGCCCAGCCGCAATAATCCGCGCCCCGGCGCCAGGTCACCCAGCTTGGGCCCCAGGTGTAGTCGGGATACCAGACCCAGCCGTGGCGCGGCGTGCTGAACCAGCGCCCGTAGTGAAACGGCGCCCAGCCCCAACTGTAGTCGCTGTGCCAGTACCAGCCCGCATCCGTAAACAGCCATCGCCCGCCGTGGGCATAAGGACGCCACCCGCGATAAGAAACCGCGACGGTGGGCTGCCAGCACCAGCCGTAGCCATCGACCAGCAACCAACTTCCGTACGGCGAAAGCGAAGGATAGAAGTAGCTGTAGCTGACCGCCGGCGACTCCACCACCACCTGCTGCGCCGGCTGTTGCACCACCACGGTTTGGGTGGGGGGCAATGGCGCTGGTGCGGTGGCGACGTAGTTCGATGTCACCTCCACGGCGGGTGCGCCCGGCACGGCCGACTGCGCGAGCGGTGCGGCCGTGGGCGTTTCCGCCACGGGCGGCCCCTCCGCCACGGCGTTCGGGCGCTCGGTCTCGAGCACCTTCTGCAATTCGGGACTCGCGCCGTCCCGCGTCAACATCGCGGCGATGACATCGGAGCTGACTCCGATGTCGTGCAGATAAAGAATCTCCTCCGCGTCCAGATCGAACTTCTCCGTCGATTTGTCCACGTAGAGCAAGACCACCGTATCATCCACGCCGGACTGTGCCAGCTTGACGATCTCCGCCACCGGTTTCGTCAATTTCAGTTCCTGCTTCGCCGTGGGTGGAATCTGATCGAGCACCGCCAGCTCGCCTTCGGCCACGGCGTTCGTCTTCGCGGCTGCGGCCGCCGCTGGAGGATTTGCCACCGGAGTCGCGGGAGGTGCCGCTGGCGCAGAAACCGCCGAGGCCGGTGCTGCCGCGGGATTGGCCGGTGCAGGAGTTACTTGCGCGATCACGGTCTGTGGCGGCGCTGTCCCCAGCGAGGCCGGCGGGACCGGCACGAGCACCGGCGCCGGCGCAGGATCGTTCGCCACCGTCGCCACGACGACCGGCGGTGCGCTGGTCGTATTAACATAGCTCTTCTCGACGCCTCCCGCCGCGCAGGCGGAGAGCGCCGCGATGGGAAGCACTGCGCCGAGCAGTTGGAGAGCCGATTTGATGTACCGTTTCATATGCCTCTTTTCGATGTGGCGGTTTTCGCCGGAAATTCGCGGACGAAGGGATTGGGAACCGATCTGCCTACCCTTCCATCCCGTCTGTTGTGAGCGTATTCACGTTAACCCCTATCGGGGCCGCTGTGCTCGTTTCGTATGCTGAGATAGACGGGGCTCCGCCGCGCCTATTCATCAGGGCGGTTCCGAACCGCCCCGCCCAATTCAACCCGGCCCTCTGCCGGAGCTGCGGGTTACGCCTCAACCTACACCCGTCTCCGCCCGCTCGCAGCAGCGAATTGACATCGAACACCGAGGCTCATTCGAAGCATAAGCAGGCTCGGATCAAGGCTTTCCCGGCGGATTGCCTTAATGTGCCTCCCGATGCTTCACGTTCGGCAGGAAGACCGTGAGGAGCCCCAGCAAGGGCAGCCAGGCGCAGACGTTCATGACAAAGCCGATGCTGGTGGCGTCCGCCAGCCAGCCCAGCAACGCGGAGCCGATCCCCGCTAGGCCGAACGAGAGCCCGAAAAACAACCCCGCAACCAGGCCGACCTTCCCGGGCAGCAACTCCGTCGCGTACACCAGGATCGCCGGGAAGGCCGAGGCCATCACGAACCCGACGGCCACCGAGAGCAACGCCGTGCCCCACAAGCCCGCGTGCGGCAACAGCAAGGAGAACGGGGCCATCCCGAGAATCGAAATCCAGATGACCGTTTTTCGGCCGATCCGATCTCCCACCGGCCCTCCGATAATCGTGCCCAACGCTCCCGCGCCGAGAAAGAGGAACAGGTAGATCTGGGACTGCTGCACCGACACGGAGAATTTCTCCATCATGAAGAAGGTGTAGTAATTCACCATCGACGCGAGGTAGAAGAACTTCGAGAACATCAGCACAAAGAGCACCGACATGCTGAGCACGACCGTCTTGCGCGGGAAGCCGGCGATGCGCGTGGCTGCTCCCGCGCCGCGGGCATGCCGTTCCGCGAGGTGCAGGACGTACCAGTGGCCGACGCGAGTCAGGATGATCATTCCCAGGATCGCGATGACCGTGAACACCAGGATCGACGTTTGCCCATGCGGCACGATGATCCAGGCCGCGAGCAGCGGCCCGATGGCCGTCCCCGCGTTCCCGCCGACCTGAAAGAGCGACTGCGCGAACCCGTGCCGCCCGCCGGAAGCGAGCCGCGCCATGCGCGAGGATTCCGGATGAAAGATCGCCGAACCCGATCCAATCAACGCCGCCGACAACAAGATGAGATAATAGTGATGGGCCAGCGCGAGGAGCACGAGCCCGCATAAGGTGAATGCCATGCCCAGCACCAACGAATAGGGCTTCGGATGCTTGTCCGTGTAATAGCCGATCAAGGGTTGGAGAACCGATCCTGTCATCTGAAACGTCAGCGTGATCAGCCCGATCTGGGTGAAGGTGAGCCCGAACGAGTCCTTCAGGATCGGGTAGACCGCCGGCAGCAGCGCCTGCACAATGTCGTTCAGCATGTGGCAGAAGCTCAGGGCGAAGAGAATGCTCATGGCCGAGGCTTGCGCGGAGCGTGCGGGAACGGCAGGGATGGCGGCGGTTTGGGCGTTCATGACTGGATCGGCTTCATTGCGGCAATAAACAAAAAAGCCCTGCTTCCTTTCGGGAGCAGGGCGGTGAAAATTCGGTTTCGGTTATTTTCTCGCGCGCTGCTCCACAGCCGGCCAAATGGCCAGAATGTTCATCAGGGGCAGACGCTTGGCAGCCATCCGCGACCCCGCGGCAAATACGCAGGCTTCGGCAGAATGTGTTAGACCGGCTACCAACATGACGCAGCCACTTAAAACTCACTCTGCCGATAAGTCAAGTCCGGGAAAACGCGCCTGCGATGTTGCTGGTCTGATGAGGGCTGGCACCTGTGGGTGTCCGAGGCCGGCGGGCGGGACGCCCGCCGGAACAGGCGAGACGCCTGTTCTACCCCCAGAAGGGCGTGGAGCGGCTGGTTCAGCGGCGTTTGAGGGCGCCGACGTAGAAGGGGCGATGGTTTTGGGGTT
>CAYZKY010000229.1:0-7342 GCA_964478815.1 uncultured Verrucomicrobiota bacterium | reverse complement strand
CTGGAACCATGCCTATTTGCTCCAATTACTCGGATTTTAGATGCGTTTGCCCTGACTTTTACCGGAAAATCCCTTGACGCTACAACCTGTAGTGGCTTAGGTGGTAGCGACTACTGCCGACAGTATGCGTTGCAGCAAGTGCGGATGTCAGGAGGATAAAGTGATCGACTCGCGAACTTCGCGGGAAGGCGCGACCATCCGCCGGCGCCGGGAATGTTTGAGCTGTGGGCATCGGTTCACCACCTACGAAGAGATCGAGAACGAGGCGATTACCGTCGTAAAGCGGGACGACCGGCGGGAGCCGTTCTCGAGGGAGAAGCTCATCCATTCCCTCAAGCTCGCCTGCCACAAGCGGCCGATCAGCCCCCAGATTCTCGAGGAACTGGCCGACCGGATCGCCGAGCAGATCGGGGACAAGTTCGACCGGGAAGTGCCCTCGATGGCCATCGGCGAGCGGGTGATGGAGGCGTTGCGGGGGTTGGACCAGGTGGCCTACGTCCGGTTCGCCAGCGTCTACCGGCGGTTCGAGGAGGCGACGCAGTTCGTCCAGGAGGTCAAACGATTGGAGGAAACCCATGATCCAACTACATCCTGATTGCCTCATCTTCCGCATGGCGGATGGGGATCTGGTGCCGTGTTCGGCGGAAAATGTGACCATTGAGCTGATCGGCGAGGACAGTTCGAAGCTGGATCCCGAGGTCGTTCGGGAAGCGGCGGCAGCGGTCGTATTCTACTTCAAGAACGAGCTGGGGCGGGAGACGGTGTCGGTGAGCGAATTCGCGCAGGCCTTGGGCCGGGTGTTGCAAAGCTTTGGCTATCAAGTGGTCACATCGCCGGAGCCGCGAAAAATCCGCACGAGCGAGGGAGATTTGCTGGAAATGGCGCAGGCCTCGGCGGGAGATTTCGAGCTGGGGTTCTTCCGCCGGGCGCGGGAGGAGCTGCATCGGCAACTGGAAATGGGGCCGGACATCGTGACGCTGAAAGGGTTGCGAGGCTCGGTCATGTTAATGTTGGGCGCGAAACGGTGGGGCATCCGCTGCGAGGCCCTGAGCGACCAGATCGTCAGTTTTCTGCGCCATTGCCTCTGGACCGAGAAACGATCGAAATCGTGCGCCTTGGTCGTTCGCTGAGGGGGTATGAGCAAGACGCTGTTCGAGAAGATTGCGGCGAAGGAAATCCCGGCGGCGATCGTGTACGAGGATGATCAAATCGTCGCGTTCAAGGACATTAACCCGGGGGCGCCCGTGCATGTGCTGCTGGTGCCGCGCAAGCCGATCCCGAGAATCGCTTCCGCGACGGTCGGCGATCAGGCGCTGCTGGGCCACATGCTGCTGAAAGCGCCCGAGATCGCCGCGAAGCTGGGCCTCGGTGAGACGGGGTTCCGCTTGGTCATCAATAATGGACCGGACGCCGGGGAGAGCGTGCCGCACCTGCATCTGCACATCCTCGGGGGCCGCCAGATGGCCTGGCCGCCGGGGTGATTGAAAGGCTGATCTCGGTCAGTCCTTCGATTGCGATGCACAACCGTAACGCCGAGTCCGCAGTGGAAGCAAGGCCAGTAGCTCTCTGGCTGGGGTTCGAACTCATCGAGGAGACCGTTCTGCGATATTCAGCGCTGAAGAGATGCTGACGGCCCAGGCGGAAATGCTTAAAGTCTCATCCATGCCAACGAAGACGCGCGGTTTGAACGGACTGACAGGGGGCAGGCCGAAAGTGTTTCTCCGCCGGGTAGTTCTGCAGAACTACATGAGCATCGCAAAGTGTGCGATCGACCTAGGTTCGCTAAATTTCCTTGTCGGTCAAAATGGAGCGGGCAAAAGCAACTTTTTGGATGCGCTCCGATTCACCGCCGATAGCCTCTACACTTCCGTCGAACACGCGTTGCGGGATCGCGGCGGGATTGCCGAAGTGCGGCGTCGTTCGTCAGGGCATCCGACTCACTTCGGCGTCAGACTTGAGTGGACGCTTCCGTCCGGCGACCATGGAGTCTATGCCTTCCGAATCGGCGCGAAGCCACGAGGGGCTTTCGAGGTGCAGAAGGAGTACTGCCGAGTCAATTTCGTCGATGCGGTCCTCCAACCGGCCCATTACGAGGTTCGCTCCGGCAACATTCGTGAGTGCAGCCTCGCCTCACCTCCCGCAGCGGCAGAAGATCGGTTGTTCCTCGTGGCCGCTTCGGGGCAACCGTCGTTTCGGCCACTGTACGAGGCGCTCGTTCGGATGGGCTTCTATAATTTCAACCCTGATGTCATCCGTGATCTGCAAGCGCCGGATGCTGGAGAAGTTCTCAGTTCGGACGGGCGGAATCTCGCTTCCGTTCTGAAACGGCTGTCGCAGGAATCCCCTCCCGACCGCATGAATCGGCTGGTCGAGATTCTCGGAAAGGTCGTGCCGGGCATAACCGGCGTCGAGCACAAGCCCGTCGGCAAGAAAGAAACACTGGAGTTTCTGCAACGCATGGGAGGCAGCAGGCACGATTGGCGCTTTTATGCCGAGAATATGTCCGATGGGACACTGCGCACGTTGGGCGTTCTCGCCGCGCTCTTTCAAGCTCCGGGAACGGACGGACGGGCGGTCACGGTGGTTGGCATAGAAGAACCTGAAACCGCGCTCCATCCGGGTGCCGCGGCCGTTTTACGCGCCGCGCTTTTCGAGGCGTCGCGGAATACGCAAGTGCTGGTGACCAGCCACAGCCCCGATTTGCTTGATGACAAAGAGGTCACCCAGGACCATCTGATTGCCGTAGCCAGCCGGGACGGTGAAACGCTTCTTGGGTCGGTGGATGAAGCCAGCCGGAGTTCGATTCGCGATCGGTTGTTCACGGCCGGGGAGCTGCTGCGCCTCAACCAACTCGAAATCGCGGAGACCGAACAAAACCGGCAAAGTGCCTCCCAGTTGGATTTATTTGCTGACGCATGAGCGTGCTCCGAATCGCAGCGATCGTCGAGGGGCATGGCGAGACGGAGGCTATTCCAGTTCTGCTGCAACGATACGCAAGAGAAGTGGGTGTTTCAGAAAGGTTGAGAGTTCATCCTGTCATTCGGATCCCAGCTTCGAAACTTCTGAAACCAGCGGAGTTAGAGCGGACTATAGATTTGGCGGCAAGAAAACTTGGAGGCATTGGAGGCATTCTGGTCCTGCTTGATTGCGAGGATGATTGCCCCAAAAGCCTCGCTCCTCGATTGATTAAGCGCATGAGCATGGTGCGTTCGGATATCCCCAAAAGTTTAGTGCTGGCGCATCGGGAGTACGAGGCTTGGTTCCTGGGTTCGGCGAGTTCGATTGCCGGATGCCGCGGGCTCTCTCCTGATTTACAGACGCATTCGAACCCCGAGACGGTTCGCGGTTGCAAAGAGTGGCTATCTGATCAAATGGCTCGGGGACGCAGCTACAGTGAAGTCGATGATCAGGTGGAATTGACGAGAGTTTTCGACCTTAAAGCCGCGAAGAGTAACTGTCCTTCGTTCGATAAATGCGACCGTGAATTGACGAAGCTGCTAAAGATGATCGCGAAGCGGGGCCGCTAGAATTAAACTTCACACCGAGTCGCCGTTGTTCACCGGGCTGGCCGGTACAGTTTTCCTTCCCACCAGTCGTCGGTGGTTTTGAGCGCCTTCTGCCGGAGCCAAACTTCCTGGGAGGACTTTCCGCGATTGGCCAAGGCATAGAAGGGAATGGCCGTGAGGGGACGGTCCTCCTCGTCCATCGACTTGATGACGACCACGCCTCCGAGTTCCTCGCGACGTTCGAGCGAAAACCCGGCATCGGCGGCGAGAACAAGATTCGTCCGGCCGGCATGGTCGAGACCTTCGAAGCCGTAGACGATGGGGCCCCGCTGGATGGCCACTTTGCCCACGCAGTCCTTGATGTTGGGGTGGCCTTCGATGCGCTGCACAGGCATGTCCAGCACGATATCGACTCTATCGCCGGGGCTCCACTTCCGCTTCACCGTGAGGTAGCCGGAGTCGGAAGGAACAGCGTTCAGCGCGACGCCGTTCACTTTGAGCTCGGCTTGCTGGCACCAGCCGGGGAAGCGAAGGTTCAGTGAAAACTCCTGCTCCCCAGCCTCAGGCTCGACGGAGATCGCCATATTTCCACTCCACGGGTAGCCCGTTTCCACGTTGAAGCGGACTTCGCCCGCTGCGAACGGGACGCGGAGTTCGCTCCCGACGAACAGGTTGATAAACAGTTCATCCGCCGATGCGGCGTAAGCGTAGCGGCCGACTTGAAACAGGGTCCGCGACAGGTTGGGCGGGCAACACACCCATGAATTGTAGCGGGGCCTGTTCGCGTCGGTGAGGGGGTTCTGGTAGTACGAGTTTGTCCCGTCGAGTGAAATCCCGTGCAGCACGGCATTGTAGAGCACCCGTTCGAGCACGTCCGCCGAGTCGCTCGCGCGTTCGAGGAAGAACATGCGGTGCGCGAAATCCGCCAGCCCGCACGCGGCGCAGGATTCGTAGTACCCATCGGCCGGCAGTTCGTAATCTTCGCCGAAGGCTTCGTGTTCCTGGCGCGGGCCGGTATGCCCGGTGATGGTCATGCGGCGAAGCGTGGTGCTATCCCAAAAGCGATGGGCCGCCAGTCGATAATCGGAATCGCCCGTTTCGATGGCCTGATCGGCGACGCCGGTGGCGAAAAAAATGGCCCGCACGGCGTGGCCTTCCAACGTGCGCTGGAACCGCAGGGGGACTTCATCCTGAAAGTAGGCGCGTGGAGTCGGACCGGCGGGCTTGACCTTGCCGCGCCCCCGCCACTCGATGAACGCGCGCGCGAGATCGAGATGGCGTTGAACTCCGGTGACTCGGTAAAGCTCGGCCAGGGCCATTTCCAACTCCGCGTGCCCGTCGAATCCGGGGGCTCCGCCGCGTCCCAGGAAATGCGCGTGCGCTTCATCGGCGGCCCGGCTGGCGATATCCAGGAAGGCGCGCTTGCCGGTGTTGGCGTGGTACTCGAGGGCGGCTTCGATCATGTGCCCCAGGACGTAGCCGGTGTGGGAACCATCCAGGAATTCGGGGTCCCATTTCGGTTTCTTCGAGTTGATGTAGAACACATGGACGAAGCCGTCCGGTTGCTGCGCCTTCGCCAGGAGTTCGACAATGTCATCGACGCGCTTTTCCAGTTCGGGATCCGGGAACTGTCCCAAGGAATGAGCCACGGTCTCGAGGAACTTGTACAGATTGGCCTCGCCCCAGGTTCCATTCAGCTCGCCGGCCGCGGGGTCTCCAGCCGCCACGCGCAGCGCCTTGAGTTCCGCCGCCATGTACTTCCACGAATGCGGGATGGTCCGCTCCTTGTAGATTTTGAGCTTGGGAGCCCAGAAGTCATCGGTGATCCGGACATTCTTTAACGGCAGCGGGCGCAGCGCGTTCGTCGCGGCTTGAACCGGCTGGCCGGGAAAAACATCCGCCAAAAACCACCAAACAAGGAGCCACCGAAATCGAAACATGTTGCGGCGATTGTTATGAATCGAAGGTGGATCGAGCGAGAATTTTCGTAAAGCTCGCTTCGCGATTCGGTCGCCGCTAATGGTGGAGCCCATGTGGACGAGGACGTTGTCGAATCTGCGGCGGCTGGGATTGTTTCTGGCCGGGACGTTGGCTCTTTCCGCCGCCGAGCCGGTGCGGTTTGCCGTCGATGTCACCCGGACCAATGGGCTGCTCCGGCCGCTGCACGGAGTCAACAAGGGCCCGATTGCCGCGGGTGGGACGATCGACTTGACTGAGCAACACCGGCAGTTGGGAATCCCGTTCACGCGCTTGCACGATTGTCTCTGGCCGTACCCGGATGTGGTCGATGTGCATGCGATCTTCCGCAACCCGGCCGCCGACCCGGCGCTGGCGGAGAGTTACGATTTTGCGCTGACCGACGAGTATCTCGCGGCCGTTCACCGCACCGGCGCGAGGATGGTCTATCGCCTCGGCGAAAGCATCGAGCACATGAGCACGAAGCGGTTTGTGCATCCGCCGCCGGATGCGGAGAAATGGGCGCAGGTCGGCCTCGGGATCATTCGCCACTACCAGGAGGGATGGGCGAACGGGTTCGAGTACGAGATTCCGTATGTCGAGATCTGGAACGAGCCGGAAAATCGCCCCGCGATGTGGAGCGGTTCGGACGACGATTTTCTGCGCTTGTACACGACGGCGGCGCGCCAGATCAAACAGCGGTTTCCGAAAATCAAGGTGGGCGGGCCCGGCTTCGGAGCGACGGGTTCCCTGAAGAACGGTCGGCTTCAGCCGACGGCGTTTCTCTCCAACTTTCTCAAGCATTGCCGGAGCCAGGGGGTGCCGTTGGATTTTCTGTCGTGGCATTGCTACACCGCGAATGTCGGCGAACTCGTCGCGCGGGCGAAGGAAATCCGGAGACTCCTGGATGCCGAGGGGCTTGTTCAGACGGAGAGTCATCTGAACGAATGGAATTACCTGCCGGACAACACTTGGGAGCCGTTCGGTCGTTCGGCCCCGGCCCGCCTTCGACGGGAATTCTACACCCGCGCTCAAGGCGGCGAAGGGGGATCGTTCGCGCTCGCCGCGCTGATCCAGCTCCAGGATGCGGCCGTGGATGTCGCGAATTTCTTCCACGGAGAGATCGGCGGTTTCGGTTTGTTCGATGAGTTTGGCGGGGAGACCGAGGTGTTCCATGCCTTCCGCGCCTTCCATCAGTTCATGAGCCGGACGCCCATCCGCGTCCAGACCACCCCCGAACGGAGCGGCCAGGTTTCCGTGATAACCGGCACAAATCGGGAAGGGACGATGGCGTCGATCCTGTTGAGCAATCCGAGCCCCCAGCCGGAGCGAGTCGAAATCACATTCGGGAGCTGGCCGGTCGCGGATCGAAAGCCGCCGGTCTTCACGTTGCTCGGAGGGGGCGATCCTGGAAAGTCCGGGTTTGAGTCGAAAGGGAATCGGCTCTCTTTTCGGCTTGAGAAGCACAGCGGCGCGCTGATTCAATTTAGCGCGGAATAATCCCGCGCGCGTTCGCGATGGCCTCGCACCTTCCTTCCCAAAGGCCCGCTCAAAAAACCGATCCTCCTCTTGCGCCTCCGCTGCCCCGGCGGTATCCATATCCCATGATCGCGAACCCCAACTCGCGGTCGCCCGGATCGATTCCGAACAGCAGGCGCGAACCCGTCGCGCCTCCCGTTCCGATTCTCCCCCGCGCGACCCCGCCAAACCGCCGTGTCCCTTCCCACGGGAAGCGGCTCGGAACGTGGTCGTACTGCCAAATGGCCCTAGTCTCCCTCCTCCCGAAGCGCCCCATCCTGCCACCGCCAATCCCTCGCGCCCACCATCACGAAACCCGCGTAAATAGTGCTTCCTGCGCGCAAAATGCCCCCGCCTTCACC
>CAYZKY010000228.1:4166-7441 GCA_964478815.1 uncultured Verrucomicrobiota bacterium | reverse complement strand
CGTACCGCGCATCCCGCAACAGCCGATCCACCAGCCGCTCGTACGCATCCGCCGATCGATCCCGCAGAAACTCCTCCTGCTCCGCCACCGTCGGGTTCAGCCCCGCCAAATCCATGAACGCCCGCCGCATCAAGACCTCTCGCGGCGCCTCCGGCCTCGGCTTCAACCCCCGCGCCTCCTGCTCCGCCGCGATAAATTCATCGATCGGATTCCGCGCCCAGCCCCGGTTCGCCACCGTCGGCGTCGCCGGACGCTGCGGCGTCTGGAACGGCCGCCAGCGATACGACTCCATCAACCGCGCGAATTCCGCCTTCCGCTCCCCCACCGTCTCCAGCTCCGCCTCGTTCGGACGATCCTCCCCGTTCCCCGGCCCGTGCCCCAGCAGCAGCTCCACCTCGTTCGCCGCCCCGTCCCCGTCCGTGTCCTCCCCCGCCACCGCCGCCAGCCGCTCCGGCAGCGCCACCGGACGCCCCGCCGCCGCCCACTCCTCCCCCAGCGCGCGCAACCGCCGCCCGAACGCATTGTGGGGGATCTCCGCCAGCGTCTCCGGCGTCTTGTTCTCCGTCGGCTGGTGGCACGTCGTGCAGCGATTCAAAGCCGCCGGCAGAAATCGGTCGTAATGCGAAGCCAGCAACGCCTTGTTCGCCGGCGTCCCCCACACCCCCGCGGCAGACCCCAGGCACACACCGGCACACACCACGATTTTCGCAAATCGACAGCACAGGGCGAGCATCCCCAAAGCTTCGCCCCGCCCCGCCCCCCTGTCAACGCAACCCTGCCCCGCGTTTGTGTATTGGGTAGAACGGGCGTCCCGCCTGTTCCGGCGGGCGTCTCGCCCGCCGGTCCCAAACCCCCACCACCACTCCTGACCACACCTCCCTCCGCTCGATCCGACCGATCCTCCGCCCCCGCCCCGCCGCCTCCCCAACCCTCCCATACCTTGGCCGTGCGCCAGCACCCGTCCGCCAACGTGGCCGTGCGCCAACGTGGCCGTGCGCCAGCACCCGTGCCTGCCAATGACTACACCGCAGTCTCCCGGCAAGGCCGCGCCCTCACCCCTGTATCCCAACGGGATCACATCCTTCAGCCTGGGGTTGACCCGCGCATGAGCGGGGCTACCCCAGGTCGCCACCCGGACCCATCTACTCCGAAGGAGTTGCATCAACCGTTCACCACCACGCCTTCTTCCGTCCGCTCCTTCCGATCACACCCCGCCCCACGCACGCACTTGATGTTTCCGACCGACTGCGCCACCTTCACCGCCGCTGACCTATACACCCTTAAAATCCTCAATATCCACGCGAGCCCCATGAAAACCATCGGCCTCCTGCTCCTCACCACCTTCCTCACCCTCCTCCAGGCCGATGCCGCCGCCCCGCCCCCCGAATTCATCCGCAAACCCGGCCAGTACACCCTCGACAAGCAGGGAGACACCACTCTCGCCATCACCCGCGGCCCCGCCGGCCAGCCCGGCCAATGGACCCTCAAAGTCACCTGGCAATCCCGCGACGCCACCTCCACGTCCGCCACCTCCGTCGAGCCCGAGAATGCCCTCCGCGCCGAAGGCTGGTTCGTCTACATCGAACAACCCCACCGCATCTGGGTCTTCGACGGCATCGATAGCGCCCTCCTCCTCTCCCGCACCGACCAAGAAACCGCTGCCAAATCCTACCCCGGCCGCGCCCTCGCCTCCTCCCCCCAAAAATTCCACGACGCCCTCCCCCAACCCCTCCGCACCCAATACCCCAAACCCGCCGTCTCCAAACGCGATTAAACGGCGTTCGGGCTATGAGCACGTACAACGCGTTCTTCGTTCGGAAGCGGGCAACAGACGACGCGACACGCGAGGCCATCGTCAGCCTGTATCCCAAGGCGCGGATCGAGGTAACGGACAATTTCATCGGCGGTGTGCTCTCGGATGATGATTTTGAGCCACCGGAGCGGCTCTTGGAATTATCAGCCATGCTCGAGACAGACGTTATTTGGGTCATGTATCAGTCCACGGCGGAGTCGTTCATCTATCATCATTGGCGCGCAGGCAAGGAGTTGCGCGCATTGTGGTACGGCTGCGCCGATGAAGGCACCTGGAATCGAGTGGAGGGAGAAGAAGAACCCTGGGAGCGCGATGCGTTTTGGCACGATGGGGCGGCCGGCTCACTGAAGAAGGGGCAAACCGAACCTATGGTAAGTTCAGTGGACGCAGTTCACGCAGTATTGGAGCATTACGGACTCTTCACCGCGCACGAAGTGGGCTCGTCCCAGTCCTCACCACCGCCTGAGCAGGCCGGAGTCCTGAAGTGGAGATTGGGGTGCCTTATGGCCCTTCTGTTGATCGTCACTGTTCTCGTTTTCGCCATTATCGGAGTTGTGAGCATATTCAGATAAGATCCACGCTGCATCTTGAAAAACAATGTATATAGACCTTGGAAAATGAAGCCTCATCGATAGGCCATACGTGACATATGAGCCCAGACACCTTCACGAGATACGTTCAGACGCTCTATCACCTCCACGGTGGGGCGAGCGATCTCGCCCTAATCATCCTGGCACCGCTGCTACTGTGCCTTGCCTCGTGCGGCTTTTGTCTCGCGCGCTGGATCTTCCGTGGTGGGCTATCACGCTGCGCCTTTCGAGAGGGAGGACACGCGTCCCGCGGGCAGGGTATCTGAGGTTGAGTCGTTGGGCCGGTCGACTAAGCCATGCTAAATTCAACTGACAAGTTTTATTCGGACATCCTCACAGCAGAGCGGGTGCGGCAGGCGATGGAGGCGCTCCCAGATGTTTTCCGCAGCTTGCTGGGTGACTGCATCGTGACTGCTTACTACGGTTTCGGTACTGAGATTCACACCGACCTTCAGTATTTACCGATGCGAGTGGGCATGCGCTGGATCGACCGATTCATTCGCGACTCCATCGACCGCGGAATTGTGATCCCAGGCCACGGCGACTTCTCATTCACCACACCGGATGAGAAGCTTCAGGTTTTGTTCTGTCATGAGAGCGACATTCACCTGAACGGCAAGGATGACGCACTGATTGAGCAGTTCATTTCCGCGCAGCCATTTTCGGACATCCGCTTTCGGTCGAGGGCGGAGATGGAGGCCGCGCGATGACACTCGCGCGGCCTAGCCATGCGCTGCGGCGAACCCGGCCCTCGCACTGGCGGCTGAACATAAGCACTTGCCATCCGTGCGCCTCACTCTTTCGCTGAACTTGCCTCACCGCGCATCATCCCCCACCCTCAGACCCACCATGCCCGCCAAAAAATCACCCAC
>CAYZKY010000228.1:0-4066 GCA_964478815.1 uncultured Verrucomicrobiota bacterium | reverse complement strand
CAGGGAACACATCCAGTATCACAAAAGCGGCACCATCTGGGCCAAAGGCCAAATGGCCAACGGAGTTGCTGAGCTTGGATCGTCAGACGGCTCCCTGCGCTTGCTCCAGAACGATGCTCCGAATACATTCAGGCCATGACGCAGCTTCTTGAACGCGCCTTTGCCGCCGCCGCCAGGCTCCCCGGCCCGGAGCAGGACGCCTTCGCGTCGCTCCTGCTCGCCGAGCTGGATTCAGAGCGGCGTTGGACAGAAACGTTCGCGGCCACTCAGGACCAGCTTTCCTCCCTGGCCGACGAGGCCCTTCGCGAGTTCGAGGCAGGGCAGACTCAACTCATGGATTTGCCGCGTGATTTCCCGAACCACTAAACGGTTCCGAAAGCTGCTGTCAGACCTTCCGCCCCATGTCCAGAAGCAGGCATTCGAGGCTTACCGCACCTGGATGCGCGACCCTTGGCACGCCAGTCTCCAATTCAAGCAGATCCACGCGACCAAGCCGATCTTCTCCGCCCGCATCGGTCTCAACTGGCGCGCGGTCTGCGTTCGGACCGGCGACACGGCCCTATGGTTTTTCATCGGCTCGCACGCCGACTACGACCGGCTGATTAAGACGCTCTGAACCGTTGCCTCACTAGGCGCTGCCGCGACAGATGGCCAACCGCGCTCTGCCGCCTGTGGCGGCCCGCCATTCCCCGAACTTGCCTCCCCGCGCATCATCCCCCACCCTCAGCTCCACCATGCCCGCCAAAAAATCACCCACCAGGGAACACATCCAGTATCACAAAAGCGGCACCATCTGGGCCAAAGGCCAAATGATCGGCGACCTCTGCGTCGGCTACTGGGAATGGTTCCGGCTCGACGGCACCAAGCTCCGCTCCGGCCACTTCGAGAACGGCGAGCAAGCCGGCCAATGGACCACCTACGACAAAAACGGCGAGGTCTACAAAATCACCACCATCAAACCCAAACCCCCAGCCGCCGCCAAACCCGCACCCGCCCCTAAATCCAGAACCACACCCAAACCCGCCCCAAAAACAAAATCCAAAACCAAAAAGTGACCCGCCCCCCCGTCCTTAATCGACCCAGCATTTCTCGATCCGTTCCAAACTCCGCTTCCGCCCCCCCTCCTTCCATCCGCGAAATCCGTGCCATCCGCGGTCTTCCCCTTCGTCCCCGTCCAACGTCCCTGTCCAAACGGCCCGATGCCCGTAGTCCTCCACGTTCCGCGTCCCTCCACGTCTCGCCGCTCCCACCACTCCCGATTCCCCCGTTTGATTTTCCTTCACCGCGCTTGCCGAAGCCTTTCGATCTTGCGAAATTTTTCGCCAATCGCATCACACAACCGCATGTCACACCACCTCGCCAACTCACGTAACCCGCGCCCCTTCCCGCCCCACCGCCCCGCCCGCGCCGCGCTCCTCGCCCTGGCCCTAACTTCACTCCTGCTGCCCTTCCCCGCGCCCGCCGCCACCCCTGCCGTATCCGACTCCGATATCCACGCCTCCGCGAACGGCCTCACCCTCGCGCTCGAAAACCGCGAAGGGAAACTCCATCTCCGCGTCGATGGCCAGGCCGCGCTCGGCACCCTCCTGATCTACCGCGCCGCCTCCCTCGCCGAGCTGCGCGCCAGCCAATCCGTCGCGGCCCGCCTGAACACCACCGTCACCCCCGGCCTGTCCATCCCGCTCCCCGCCTCGCCCGGCGCCATCGCCCATGAATTCTTCATGGCCGAGCACACCCCCGGCGTCCTCTCCACCAACGCCACCTTCGGCCCCGAAATCGTCGAGCCCCAACTCGTCGCCGCCGCCGACGGCACCTACCGCTTCACCCTCCGCTCCCGTCTCGGCGGCAGCACAGTGCCCGACCAATACTCCGTCAAAGTCGTCGGCCCCGATGGCAAACTCCTCGACGGCGTCCAATGGACCGGCGCCCTCTCGGGTTCAGGCCAAACCACCCCATTCTCCACCGATGGCCAGGAATCCACCTTCACCCTCAAGCTCCCGGCCAAACCGGCCGCCCCGGCCCCCCGCTACGGCATCCTTTGGGGCGCGTTGCGCCAGGTCATCCGCCCCTTGACCATTCTCAGCCGCGAAGAACGATGCTGCCTTATCGCCACCCCCGAAATCGACGCCATCCGCACCTCCGATCTCAACCAGGGCTGGCAGGAAAGATTCGGTTTCGTCGAAGCCTCCGGCAACTCGGTCGACATCTCCGCCATCGGCACCCCCGCGCCCCCCTCGCCCCAAGCCTCGGACGTCGAGCTCTGCGAGCTGCACCCGGGCGAGAAGTGCAAAGACCACGCCTGCACCAAACCCCCGGGACCCTCCGGCGGCGAGCAAACCGATGTCGAACGGGACTTTCGCGTCCTCTTCCTCTCCGAGCCCCACATCACCTACCGCCTCATCATTTCCAGCCTCTCAGTTCCTCAAGTCTCTCAGGAGGTCGATTTGCTGGTGCCCGCGGACTTCGTGAAGGTGAATCTTGCCACCGAACTCGCCTGCGATAATGCCCCCCAGGGCGGGTTCGCCACCGCCTCCGTCAAGCTCCAGCGCATGCCCGACACCGTCATCATCGTCGACCGGCCCATTTGGAATGTGGGATTCACCATGGCCGCCGTCACCCTCCAGCCGACCCGGGAGCTGACCGTTTACACCGAGAACACCAAGCTCGACGTGCAGGTCGGCAAGCCCCACACCCTCCGCCTCTCCGCCCGCCGCGAATCCTCCGAATTCGGCGAAGCCTACGCCATCGCCGAACTGACGATCGCCCCATAGAGCCCGTCGCGATGTCCGGTCCGTTGGCCAAAGTGCGTGCGATTCAAACCGCTGGGTCAACTTCCCTCTGGGGGGCGCACGCGTCCCCGCGTGCTCCGGCGGGCGTCCCGCCCGCTGGCCTCGGAGCCCAATGAAATCCCACCATTGCCGGCCGCCAGTGCCACCGCCGGGCGCATCTGGACGCTGCCCCTGTTTGGAGTCCCGCCTTCAGGCGGTTCGGGCATTTTTCCAGACCAAGCCGCGCAAATGCGGATTTCCAAATGAAACGTCAGCGTGGCTCGGGGCGGTGTCGAGATGCGCCCGGCATCGCCCCGCACCAAACGCCCCACGGTTACGGGCAGCGCCATTTTCAGAGAGGCTGAAAATACAACCTCCGTCATGAACCCGATCCACCCGAGGAACCACCCATGACCAAGAATCAAAATCGCGTTTACGCGATGAAGTTTGCCAAAGTCTATCCGCTCTACGTCCAAAAAGCGGAACGCAAGAACCGCACCCAGGCCGAGGTGGATCAAATCATCTGCTGGCTCACCGGCTACGACGCTGCGGGACTCCGCCGGCAAATCGAACAGGAAACCGACTTCGAAACCTTCTTCGCCCAAGCCCCGCGCCTCCACCCCAATAGCGCCCTCATCAAAGGCACCGTCTGCGGCGTCCGCATCGAAGACATCGAAGACCCCCTCATGCGCCAAATCCGCTGCCTCGACAAACTCATCGACGAACTCGCCAAAGGCAGACCCCTGGGAAAAATTCTGAGGCAATAACCCGTTCCACCACAAACACACTTTGGCAGCGTTAACAATGCGCTGAAACGAACGGTGTCGCGCCCTCGCTAAACTTGGACTATCAGGCGGCATCACATACTATTTCAACTTGAACACCAACGGCACAGACGGACCGGCACGGACCAGCACCATTGCTCTGGTTTGCGCATGGGTGTGCGTGCTTGCTTATCTTTGGCCTGTTCCCCACGTCTTCGGCCGCACCTACGGGGGCATCGAATCAATTTTCTTGCCATTCCTCGTTCTCGCGCCAGCACTTCCGCTCGGCACGATTTCCCTCTGATCTGTCCGCCCCCCCTCCCGCCTCAACGCGCCCCGATTATTCACCAAAATCCACCCTCATTTTCCCCCAAAAGCCCAATTTCACCCACTTAAATTCATTCTCATAATTCACCGCATTCTATAATCTGCTCAATCAACCGCATTCCCAACCACTTACGCCGCCCATAACCAACCCCAAAAATTCTCAAAAAATCTTTAGGGGTAGGACAGTATTTGACATACCTCCTCTGC
>CAYZKY010000227.1:0-7452 GCA_964478815.1 uncultured Verrucomicrobiota bacterium | reverse complement strand
TGGACGTCGAACAACCAGAAGCGACGGCCGGCGCCGCGGAGATGGAATGAGGGGCGGCGGGGGGGGGGGGCTTATGCTCGCCGGCGCTACCGCTTGGGGTTTCGAGGCTTCCGATGTGCTGCTCTTTAACCGGGGATCCTTCTCCCTCCGTCCGCAATTGGGCGTCTCCGAGACGTACGACGACAACGTCCGTTACCAAAATCGCGGCAAGCAGGACGACTTCGTAATGGCGGTCAGCCCCGGGCTGATCGCGCAGTATGGCGTCCAGGAACATAACTTCCTGCGGCTGAGCTACACGTACGACCGTCTCACCTATGCCGATCATTCGGAGCTGGACGCGAATCAACACCACCTCCGCTTCGGCGGCCGGGTGCAGATGAACCGGTTCACCCTTGTGGGCAAAGACGAGATCGACTGGCTCTCGAGCGTGCTCGGAGGATCCGTCACGCTGTCGGGCTCGAAGATCGACCGCACGACCTATCTGGACGAGTACCGCCTGACCTACGCCGCCACCGAGAAAAGTTCCGTTTATCTGGAAGGCACCCACCTCGCGCACGACTACCAGAAGGGCGTGCGGCTCTACGACGCTCGAACCTTGAGCGGCACGATCGGGTTTGAATACGCTGCCTTCTCGCAAAGCTCTCTCTTCGGCGAGATCTACCTCGGCCAGACGCAGAGCGACCGGAACGAAGCGACCCTTGCCTCCATGCCCGACGCGAATTTCGTGGGCGGGTTCGTGGGCGCGCGCGGCAATTTCACCGAGAAAATTTCCGGGACCGTCAAGGCCGGCTATGAAAGCCGCACCTTCTCGGACGACAGCCCCGGCGGGGACATCCCGGTCGTCGAAGCCAGCGTTTCGGCGCGCTTCACGGAGCGCACGCGGCTGACGGGCAGTTACTCCCGCCGCCAGCGTGTTTCGGCGGAGTTCGCGCGCAGCGATTACACGGCGGACGTGCTCGGGTTGTTATTCCAGCAGGAGATCGGGAGCGACGGACGGATGCACGCGGTGCTGCGGGGAAGCTACTCGCTCGCGAGCTACGAAAAGAACCCGGCCTATCCCACGTCCCGCGAAGACAAGGTCTTCGAGGCCGGCGCGCAATTGCTCTACGACTTTAAGCTTTGGCTGCACGGTTTTCTGGCTTACGATCACCTTCAGTTGGAATCCAATCTGGGGAGGATCACCGATTACCAGGTGAACCGGGTGACGCTCGGAATGCGGGTAGGTTATTGAACCAGGATGATATGATGAAACGAACCTTGCTTTGGATGACGGCTCTGCTGCTCGGAGCAGGCCAGTGGCTGGCCCAGGCGGCCGAGCCCATCGAGACGGACTACAAGATCAGCGCGCAGGATATCATCGTGATCGATGTCCTCGGCGAGAAGGATCTGACCAAGGAATGCCGCGTCACCGCGACGGGCACCATCAACTATTACCTCATCGGCACGGTCGAGGTCGGCGGCAAGACCGCCGAGGAGGTCAAGGACATCATCACCGAGCGGCTCGACAAGGACTTCCTCGTCAACCCCCAGGTCACGGTCGAACTGAAGCACTACCGCGTGCGCGAAGTGTTCGTTAATGGCGCCGTCTACCGCCCCGGCGCCATCGCCCTCACCGGCGAGCAGGACCTCACCATCCTCGGCGCGATCTTCCGCGCCGGCGGCATGACGCCCCGCGCCAATCAGGACAAGATCAAGTTCACCCGCCCGGGCAAGTTCGAACGCGCCTACACGCTCGACATGCTCAAGAAGCTGGGCGACGCCGACGCCCTCAAGATCGCCCCCGGCGATATCATCGAGGTCGGCGACAAAGTCTTTTAACGGAAGCAGGAACGCCCTATGCAAACCGATATTTCCAACCAGGCGGCGGCCCCTCAGCCCACGCGGGTCTTTCTCGAGACCGCGATCAACGTGCGCCAGTACTGGCACATCATCATGGAGCGCCGGTGGCTCGTCATCACCACGTTCCTGACCGTGATGCTCCTGACGGCCATCTACCTCTTCCGCGCCACCAAGATTTACGAAGCGGAAGTCCGCATGCAGATCGACCGCGAGGGGGTCAACCCCCTCCAGGTCAAGGACGTCGTCTCGATGGACTCCCGGGAGCAGGATTATTTGCAGACGCAGTATAAGAACCTCGAGAGCCGTTCGCTCCTCGAGACGGTCATCCGCGATCTGAATCTCGACAAGGATGCCCGCTACGCCAAACAAGCCGATCCGGTCCTGGCGCTCGCGGGCGACATCGTCATCGCGCCGGTCCGCATGAGCCGGCTGGTCTATGTGCGCGTTCAGCATTCCAACCCCAAGACGGCCCAGCTCATCGCCAACACCCTGGCGACCAATTTCATCAAGCGGAACATCGAGCAGAAGCTCAGTTCCACCACCGACGCCGTGGATTGGCTTCAGGAACAAGTGCGCGATGCCCGTGATCTGGTGAGCCGGGCCGAGGAGGACTTGTTCGAATACCGGAAATCCCACAGCGGCCTCTCCTTCGCCGACGGGGAGGATATTCTCCGCCAATCGCTCATTCAGACCCAGGCCAACCTCGACCGCGCCCGCACCGAAGCCGCCCAGAACGCGCGCGAGGTCGCGGAAATCGAGTTCATGGTCAACAACGGCGAGCCGATCGATACCATTCCCAGCATCGCCCAGAATCAGGCCGTGCAGCGGCTGCAGCAGGAGATCGCCGTCGAAGAGGCCAACCTCGCCGCGCTCCTCAAGCGCTACCGCGACAAGTACCCCACCGTCATCGCCGCGCGGAACAAGATCGAGGCGCTCCACCGCAGCCTCGCCCAGGAGTGCGAAAACCAGCTCCTCGTGCTCAAGAACAACGCCACGCTCCAGAAAAAGCAGCAGAACGAACTGGAAGGCATGCTCACCCGCGAGCTGGAAAAACAATTGGAACTCGTCTCCGCCCGGATCGACTACGACAACATGCGCCGCGAGGCCGAGAACAACAAGGCCATCCATAACAACGTCATCATGCGCCTCAAGGAAACCGAGCTGATGGGCCGCCTCACCAGCAACAACATGCGCGTGGTCGACCCCGCCGTGGAACCGAGCCGGCCGGTCAAGCCCCGCATGATGATCATGTTCCTGCTCGGCTGCGTCGCCGCCACCGGCCTCTCCCTGGGCCTCGCCTTCTTCGTCAGTTATCTGGACGACTCGATCAAGAGCCAGGAGGACGTCGAGAATTTCCTCCGTGTGCCCTTCCTGGGCTACATCCCCAACATCAAGACGAACAGCGTCGTCGAGCGCGACTTGCAGGTCCATCTCCACCCGCAATCGAATGCCGCCGAAGGCTTCCGCACCATTCGCGCCGCCGTCATGCTCGCCCATCGCGCGGACAAATTCCGCGTCATCTCGGTCACCAGCACGATTCCCTCGGAAGGGAAGTCGCTCGTCGCCTCCAATCTCGCCATTGTCCATGCCCAAACGGGCAGCCGCACCCTCCTGGTCGATGCCGACCTCCGCCGGCCCTCCGTGCACAAGGCCTACCAACTGCACAGCCCGGTGGGCCTCTCCGCCTTTCTCACCAGGGAAACCGATAACTTCGACGATTTCGTCCACAAAACCGAAGTGCCGAATCTCGATGTCGTCTGCTGCGGCGCCATTCCGCAAAACCCGTCCGAACTGGTCGGCTCCGCCCGCATGCTCGAATTCCTGCGCAGAGCCCGCGACCGCTACGACCGCGTGGTGCTCGATTGCCCGCCCGTCTCCGCCGTCAGCGATCCGCTCGTCATCTCCGCCATGTCCGACGGCGTGATCTACGTGGCCAAGTTCAACAAGATCCGCCGCGAACACGCCCGCAAGTCCGTCCAGCGCATCCAGAACGCCGGCATTTACGTCATCGGCGGCGTCATCAACGACATCGATTTCGAAGGCAAGGACTCCTACTACTACCAATACTACTATTACCAAAACCGCTACTACGCGAGCCACTACAAGAACGACCCCGACGCCCCGGCCAAACCGGACGCCAAGCCCGAGCCGAAAACCCTCGCCAAGGTCTGACGCACCCGGCCGGGGAGGATAGCCGTCCCGGCTGTCCGCGGCGGGCGTCTCGCCCGCCGCCCAAGCGCGCATCTCGACACTGCCTCCGTTTGGGGTTCCGCGTTTACGCGGCCCGATCGTTTTTCCGCGCCGAACCGCGTAAACGCGGAACACCTAACCACGCGCCAGCGTCGCTCGGGGGCAATGCCAGGATCCGCCCGCCGCGCCGCCACAGCCCGCTTGACAATCGCCATTCGCCGGGCTCATCCTCGCGCATGATCCCGCAACGATTCGCACCGCGACTGGGCCAGACCGCGTTTACCCTCATTGAATTGCTGGTCGTCATCGCGATCATCGCCATTCTCGCCGGCATGCTCCTGCCCGCCCTCTCCAAAGCGAAGGACCGCGCGCAACTCACCACCGACCTGAACAACATCCGCCAGGTCCTCCTCAGCGCCCAGATGTTCAGCCTCGATAACGACGATTACCTCCCTTACCCCTGCTGGGGCGGCCCCGAAGGAGCCCGCGCCCGCGCCTGCTGGGGCCACGGCCCCGGCCTTCCCGACCTCGCCGGCGCGGACAGCCTCACCGCCATCTCCAACCAGCTCAACTACTTCAAGACCGGCCAGCTCGCGCCCTATCTGGCCGATACCAAAGCCGTCAATTGCCCCAAGGACGTGCGCGACCGCGCCGTCGGCGTCAAAAAGGCCCGCTTCCGCATGCGCTCCATCAAGATCACCAGCTACATCTGGAACGGCGCCCTCATCTCCTACGCCGATCAGCCCCTCAGCCGGCCCTTCTCCAAGTTCAAGCTCGCCCAGCTCCGCCCCACCGGCATACTCCTCTGGGAAGGCAATGAGGACGAAAGCGCCTTCCTCTTCAACGACCTGGGCAACACCCCGCACGAAGGCATCTCCCAGCGCCACGGCGCCGCCCGCAATGCCCGCGATCAGGCCGACAACGCCGGCGGCATCGCCACCCTCGGCAACCTGAGCGGCGCGGCCTTCACGCTCAAGATGGTCAAATGGTTCTCGCCCGATTACGCCGGGAAAAACATCTGGCCCGCCGCCGCCAATCCCGTCGGTCCGAACGACGCCTGGTTCAATCCCGATTCCAAAACCGGGATGTAGACCACTCGAAAAAATACTGGGGCGTTACAGTTTTTTTCAAAATCCATAGCCCACCTTTCTTAGTCCCGCAGGGACGTTCGAAAATTGCCCACCGATTCATCGGTGGGTCCAGGGGGCCAGTGCCTTAGTCCCGTAGGGACGGCAGAATTCCGGGCTCCATTTCTGCAACGAACTCCCGCAACCCAACAGTAGGCCCCACCCCTTCCGACTCTCAGGACAGGCCCTTACTTCAGTTTCGCCACCGCCCGATGCCGGGGGCAACCGGTCAGGTGGTCGTTCACCATTCCCACCGCCTGCATGAAGGCGTAGCAAATCGTCGACCCCACAAAGTTGCACCCCCGCGCCCGCAGATCCTTGCTCATCGCATCCGATTCCGCCGTGCGCGGCGGCACCTCCTTGAAAACCTTCCAGGAGTTCTGCCGGGGGCGGCCCCCCACGAAGTTCCACAAATATCGATCCAGGCTGCCGAACTCCTCCTGAATCTTCAGCACCGCCTGCGCGTTCCGAATCGCCGAGGCGATTTTCAGCCGGTTCCGCACGATCCCCGCATCCGCCAGCAGTTTGGCCACTTTCGCCTCCCCGTACTTCGCCACCTTCCGCGCCTCGAAATGGTCGAACGCCCGCTGATAATTCGCCCGCTTGTGCAAAATCGTCGACCAGCTCAGCCCCGCCTGCGCCCCCTCCAGAATCAGCATCTCGAACAAATGCCGGTCGTCATGATTGGGCACACCCCACTCCTCATCGTGATACGCGCAATACGCCGCATCCGCTCCCCCAAAACATCGCTCGATCTTGCTGTCCATGCGTCCAGCCTGCGTCCCCCCGCCCCCTTTGCCAAGCCGAAGCGCATGTTGATCCGCCAACGCAAGTTAGCGCTCAGGTGCCATCACCAGATTTGCGTCTACTACTTAACGCTTTTCAGCAACTCCTTCACTTCCTTTAGCAGTTCTTTCAGCGCCTTGAGATCATCCGTGAGGTGCGCCTTGTCGAGATCCTCCGGACGCCGTTCCGGCATGCCCAGCCCTTTAAGGATATCGATATGCAGATCGTCCTGCTTATCAGCCAATCCCAACGCATACACGCGTGATTGAAGTGTAGGTGTTCGTTGTCAAGCCCTTGCCCGGGCAATCAGCGCAAATCGACAGACTCGCGGTCGACCTTTCCCGCAAACACCGCGGCTCCCGCCGCTTCGACCTCTTGCACGGCATCCCCCCAGCGTGCCCAGAAACGTCCACACCCGTCGTGATATCGGATTCCGGCCACCGTCTGAAAACGTCTCCAGCCAAGGACTTTCCCGCCATTGGCTTTGGCCGTTCGGTGGATTTCCTGAATGATGTGATTTCTATCCATTGGCTTTCACTGAGGCACGCTTGGCAAACTTTGCATCCAGCCTATCCAGCAGTTCCAGCGCCTTCTTTGGATTCCCTCTCGACGCCATCAGCCGAAAACGGATTTCCGCGTCGTGTTCCGCCAGCGCGGCCGTCGACCATTCTTCGATCAGCTTGTTCAGGCTCAGCCCCCGCCGCTCCGCCAGCTCCTTCAGCCGCTGATGCTTCTGGTCGGGCATGCGAATCGTCATCGTCGCCATAATTCACCTCATCGTATTTAAGAACTGCGCGGGCGTCACAATTCGGATTCCCGGAAAATGCAGCTCACCCCGAAAATCGCTCAGGTTGAACGTCACCACGCTCTCCGCTCCGCCCGCGACGGCCAGCTCTATCAAGTGATTATCCCCTTCATCCGGCAAATTAGGACGCCAAAGGTAAAACACCTGCGTCCACTGACAAACCGCCAGCAAACCCTCGAAGACCGCGCGGCGTTCCTCTTCGTTCAACGGGCTGCGGGCGAACAACTCGGATCGCCCCATCACATCCAAATACTCCGAAAACAGCTTTTGCCCCATGAGGGGCTCCACTGCTCCCTCCAGGCAAAGCCGCAATACTTGTCGGGAGGCGCCTTCCGCGCTTCGCAGCGCGGAAACGAAAACACTGCTATCCACCACTACCCGCTTGCTCACCTTCACCATGATAGCACGGGTGCTGCCATTGTTGCAATACTCTTATCCCAACAATGGCGCTCTCGATCTCAGCCAAAAGACGATCCAGCGTCACTCGCGTCGATGGCTGCCCTCCCTACTGACAGCCGCGTAATCCCGTTCATCCCGATCCGCGTTCTCCGCGCCATGTGCCATGTGCCATGTGCTCTTCCGATCTGTGCCTCCGTGCCTCCGTGGTGAACTTCCCCGCTCCCGAAATTCAAGAACCATGCCAAAAACCTCCCCAAAAACTTTTTTCACTTTCTTCAGGGGTCAGACAGTCTTTGACATACCCCC
>CAYZKY010000226.1:0-7490 GCA_964478815.1 uncultured Verrucomicrobiota bacterium | reverse complement strand
GGCCCTCCTTTACAGATCACAAGGGATATGCTCAGTCGGGCCGCCTCGCCATCGCACCGACCGCGCTCGCAAACTGGACGGTGGTAGTTTTTCAACAGACTCCTACGACCGGGGAGGCGTGAGGAGAAAGCAAACACGGGAGCTGACCTGGATCGGGAAGGAGAACCGGCCCCGGCGGGAGGCGCGCATCCTGCTGGAGGACCTGCCGAAGGCCCCGCCCCCGGCCCCGAAGTTGGGGCAACTGGAGTTGGTATGATTGAGGCACGCGAAGACGCGAAGGCGCGAAGGATGGCACCCAATGTGGAAGAGGTCTCCGCGATCATTGTCGATTGCGCCTATCGGCTGCATGTGGAGGCGGGGCCCGGCCTCCTGGAGACGGTTTACGAGGTGGTTCTGGCCAGAATGCTGACGGAACGAGGGCTCCGGGTGAGACGGCAGGTTCCGGTGCCGGTGGAGCTGCTGGGAATGAAATTCGATGAGGGGTTCCGGGCGGACCTGATGGTCGAAGGCCTGGTGCTGGTCGAATTGAAGTCCGTGGAGAATCTGGCCGCAGTCCATGCCAAGCAAGTTCTGACCTATCTGCGCCTTCTCAAAATGCCGCTGGGCCTGCTGATCAACTTTGGCGCGGCGACGTTCAAGGAGGGCTGCAAACGCATCGTGAACCAGCACCAGGACTTCGCGTCTTCGCGCCTTCGCGTGAACCAGAATGGAGGCGGCCAGTGAAACGCCAGATCAACGCCATCGCGGGCCGGCTGAGCCTGCGCTCGCAGCAACGCCGCGCGCTGGAAATCCTGGATCGCGTCATGGAAATCGCCCCGCCGGGAAAGGGCTCACGCGAAGACGCGAAGGCGCGAAGGGATTGGGAGGAAATGCGGCGGGAGTAAACATTTTCGCTTTCATCCAGAGCGGTGGTGATGCCGGGCAAATCCTCTCCACGACCATGACCGGATTGATCCCGGGCGTGGCCTATCAGGTAAGCTTCCGAGCCAATGCGCGAGCCGCCACTCTTCCGCCCTCCACCTCCTGGTCGCTCAACGGCGGAGCTTTTGTTCCCTTCACCGCCAGCCCGGCGGTGGGCGGCACCAACCCCTACTATACGATCACGGGGTCGTTCACCGCCACGGGCCCCACCGCCCCATTGAGCATCCGCAATCAGACCGTGGCCGACACCGCTGTCCTGATCGATGACTTCCGCATCGTCGCGCAATAAAGAGCCGCAGGGAAGCAACCTGGGCTGAAGGATGGAAGTCCGTTGGAGTTCGCGGATGCGCGGGAGAGGGCGGCTGCCGGAAGCAGGCTCTCCCTAGGGAAGCACGCGCGGGGGGCGAACGGGACAGGCGAGGGTGCCCGCGCTACCCCAAATGAGACTTTCAGCCCTTGTGTTTGCGAGTAGTGACAGGGCTTTATAGACGGTCTTTTAAGCACTATTCTGTCTGTCGCTAAAGCGCCCAACATCTCAGCCCGAGAACTTTCTAAAAGTGTAAGAAAAATTGACAGTCGATCAGGGTTTGCCTTTGGCGCGTTTGGGTAAATCCCTGATGCGCAATTTTGTCGCGATTCGGAAAATTTTGGTGCGCCAATTGCTCATGAAGTGGCGTTAGTTTGATAACCTTGAACAGGTCGGTGGCGCGATTGGATCGCAACGCCGGTTTCGGTATAGAGCCATTCGGCCATAAGCCGCTGGGTCACGATCCGAACAGATGCTAACGAACCAAACACAAAGGATTGTTGTGAAGAAAGTAATCGCGGCAGCGGTCGGTTTGACCATGCTGGCGGCAGCCCCCGCCACCATGGCCGTTTCATACACCGGCCTGCTGACGTACAGCGGCGGTGGGATCACCACCGATCCCCTGCCCTCGAACTGGGCGAACGACAGCGCTTCTCTCTCGTGGACCGTCACCGACAGCGCGGCCGGACTGGCCGCCGGCTGGTGGCGTTACCAATATGTCTGGACGGCGAACAAGCCGCCGGGGACCCAAGGCGGCGATGGCCTGAGCCACATCATCATTGAACTCTCGCCAGGAGTGACGGATGTCGATATCGAGTACATCAACCCGGGCGGCGGGGAGATCAAGACCTATGACCCGGGCGATCCGGGCAATAGCAATCCTGGCCTGCCGGGAGCGATCTATGGCGTGAAGCTCGACGGCGGCGGCGGAACGGCCGTGACGCTGGTCTTCGATTCGAATCGCGCACCGGTGTGGGGCGACTTTTACGCCAAAGACGGAAATCACCCGCAGGACGGCGAGATCTACGGCTATAACACCGGATTCCTCGCCGCCGACCCAGCGGCCGGACCTTCGGATGGAACCATCGATTGGCACATCCTTCGCCCGGACACGAAGAAGGTCCCCGATGCCGGCTCGACCGCAGCCCTGCTGGGCCTCGCCGCGATCGGCTTGAGCGGCCTGCGTCGGAAACTGAGCTGATCCTCACGGATAACTCTTATTCAGCGGCGGCCATTCCCTCGCGGGGATGGCCGCTTCGCTTTCGCAGGGGGCCGCGCCACGGAATCCCGTCCACGTCCGGCGGCCTTCCCCCTCCCAGCCTCATCGCTTCTCGACGCCGATCGATTCCTGCAAGGCACGCCGGGCGAAGCGTCCCAGCAGGATCGTCACGATGAGAGCCGACAGCAGTCCGAAGGCCGGGATTAGCCAGCCGTGGCGCGCGGCCAGCGAAGGCTGTTGCGTTAATTGCGTCAGATCCCCGAGCAGAACCCCCAGGTAAACGAACAATCCCACCGCGGGGACGATCCCCACCAAGGTGGCGAAGAAAAACTGGGGGAGCGGAACGCGCGTCAACCCGAAGAGATAATTGAGCGCGACAAACGGGAACATCGGCGACAGCCGCAACAGGAGCACCACCTTCCAGCCATCCCGTTCGACGGCCCGGCTGAGCAGGCGAAATTTGAGGTGTCCCGCCAGCCGGCGTTCGACCCAGGACCGGGCCAGGTACCGGCTGATGAGAAAGGCGCACGAGGCTCCGAGCGTCGCGCCGAGCGTGACCCAGAGCGTCCCCCAGAACAGCCCGAACAGGATTCCCGCCCCCAAGGTCAGCAACACCGCGGGCAGAAACGCCACGCAGGCCACGATGTAGGCCGCAATGAATAGAGCTGGCCCCCAGGACCCGGCAGCTTGAACTCGTTCCAGGGCGGCTTGCACCAGACGGCGCACTTCCGGAGCGCGCACCAGCCAGAAGACCAAGCCGGCGAGCAGGAGCAGGAGAGCGGCCTTGATGAGTTGCGATCGGTTCACACGCGCCGCCCGGCCATCCGTTCGAGAACACCGGCGGGATCGGCGGTCGCGGGCTACTTTTGCGGAAAAAGCTGGTAGAGCAAGAAATAGATGAGCACCCCCGTCACGGAGACGTACATCCAGATCGGCCAGGTCCAGCGCGCGATGGCGCGGTGCGCCTCGAATCGCTCGCGAAAGGCTCGCACCACCGTCATTAGCACCATCGGCACGATCGCCACGGCCAGCACGGTGTGCGTGAGGAGAATGACCAGATAGATCGGGCGGAACCACGCCGGATCGCGGAAGACCGTCCGCCCCGCGTAGCTGTGATAAATCACGTAACTGATCAGGAACAGCGTCGAGGTGGCGAGCGCGCCGATCATGCAGTTTCGATGCGCGATCTGGCGTTTGTGCTTGATGAAATAGTACCCGAACGCGAGCAAGACCGTGCTCGTGCCGTTGAGGCAGGCATTGATCGCGGGCAGATCGGTGAGGCTCATGATTCCTTTAAGAGCGCCCGGATCGCGGAACCGATCGATTCGTGAAACCCGGGTTCCAGACTCTCGAACACGCCGCGCACCCGGCCCCGCTTGTCGACTACGACAAAGATGGTGCTGTGGATGAACAGGTCGGCCCCGTTGAGCCGATCATTTTCTTCCTTCTCCAACGCCGTCAGTTTTAAACCCTCCACCGCCAAGCGCGCGATCTCGGATTTCGCCCCGGTCAGGAACCACCAGCGATCCGGCTCGGCGGAGAATTTCTGGCCATAGGCGGCCAGAACCTCCGGCGTGTCGTAATCCGGGTCCGTGGTCAGGGTCACGAACCGCAGCGGCGTGCCGGCAAAGGTTTGCTGCAACTTCGACATTTCGTCCGTCATCCGGGGACAGGGCCCCGCGCAGCGCGTGAAGACGATGTCGGCGACCCATACCTGGCCGGCCAGGTCGGAGGCGGACACAACCTCGGAAAGCTGATTGGTCAGGGTGAACGAACCGACCTGGCTGATCACGGGCAGGTTGGACTTCCGCGAAAGCGTCAGCCCGAATAGGACGGTGATGGCGACCAGCACCGCCACGATCGCCGCCCAGACGATCCGATGCAACCCTGGGGAGCGATTCGACATGGATGGGAGTGGCGGACGGCCGCGGCCCGAACCCGCAGCGGGATTTTCTCGCACGCGCGGCCGGCTCTACTCGAAGCCGCCCGCGGCGGCGGCCGCCGACTTGCTCTTCTCGGACTGGAAGGCGTCGAAATCGGCCCGCGTGACGACCTGCAAAAACCCGCGCATCGCCGAGTGCGAATTCCCGCACAACTGGGCGCAGTTAATGATGAAGGTCATGTTGGTCTTGCAAATGTTCTTGTCCGGCTCGAACCAGATCGGGATCGACATGCCGGGAATCGCATCCTGGGTAATGCGCATCGAATTGACTTTGAAGGAATGGATTACGTCCTTCGACGTAATCATGGCGATGACCGGTTTGTCGTTCGGCACCACGATGGTGTTCAGCGCGCCGGAGAAATTGTCCTTCACGGCGGCGTCGGTGTAATCCCAGCCGTAGGCGTTCGTGCTCGAGACGAGATGAAAGTCCTGCTTGCCGAAGACCCCATCCGGCCCGGGATAAATGCCGTTCCAGGCAAACTGCTCGGCCACGACCCGCACCTGCGTGGCATCCTTCGGAAAATCGTCGGCGAACTTGGCCCACAGCGGGATCGACAGGCCGACCAGCAAAACGGCTTCAACGGCGACCACCAGGATCTCAATGACGCTGGAGGCGTGGTTCTGGACGCCGGCGTAGCTGGCCTTCGGGTTGCGGTTGCGGTGGAACCGGAAGAGCGCGTAAAAGAAATAAGCCAGCCAGCCGACGAACAAGACCCCCATCAGGTAATGCACGTAGATGATGAAATCATCGACATGCCGGCCATGCACCGAGGCGAGATCTGGCAATCCGAGAAGTTTTTCCATGGGCGATTATTCCGAAGTTGAAGGTTCAGTCGAGGCGGGCTCCTGAGCCACGGTGGCAGCCGAACGCCGCGCGACAAAAACAAAAAAGGAAGCGACCCCCGCCAGCACGCAGCCGATGACCAGCAACAGCGCGAAGATTCCCATGTTCATGCCCTGCGCCAGCCGGTCGTTCGATTGGCCGAAGCAGGCCGTGCAGGCCCGCGCCGCCGGGGACTGGCCGACCGCCAGGGCGAGCAGCGCCAGCGGCACGATGAGCTTGGGAAATGTCGGCTTCATAGGTAACTGATGTGCTTAAGTTTGTTCAGGAAGTACTTGCCGTACCAGCCCAAGCCACCCAGCGCGGCGATCGAGAGCACCCCAAAGAGCAGGTGCAACGGAGTGCCCTCCGGCCCGAAGTAGGCATAAAAGCTCCAGACCGAAAAGAAGATCGAGAGCAGGCTCGAGGCGATGATGAAAATAATATGGATGGCTTTGAGCGACATCTTATGGCTTGAGGTGAATGAAGTTGAGCGGCTGCATCGACCACAAGGTAATATACATCAGCGCGGCGAAGAAAAACGTCGTCGCCGCGAGCACTCCGAAAATCAGCTTCCGCTCGTCGAGCAAGTGCATGAAATAACCCGCGACGAGCCCCGCCTTGATCGTGGCGATCACCAGCGCCACCACCACGTTCGCGGTGTGGCTGCCGAAATTAACATACGACGCGAGCACCGTGACGATGGTGCCGATCAGCAGCGCCCCGAAGATGAGCATGTATTTCCGCACGGACTTGCTGACATCGTGCGCGCCATGACCGTGCGAATCGTGCGAGGCGGCGGTTGAACTCTGGTGTTGCGACATAGGGTTTTACAGCAAATAGAGCACTGGAAAGAGGAAGATCCACACGAGATCGACGAAATGCCAGAACAAGCCGGACACTTCGATGCGGTTGGTAAAACGCTCCGGGTCGGTCTTCCACATGGCCAGACCGGGTATCCAGAAATACGCGATCACGAGCGCGCCGCCGAGCACATGCAAGGCGTGCAGGCCCGTCAGCGTGAAATAAATCGCCATGTAGGTGTTGTGCCAGGGACCGTAGTTTTCGATCCAGAGGCCCTTCCCGCGCGGCTGGACATCCGAGAGCGGAATCTTCACCTCTTCGTGAGCGTGGTCGTCATGCGCCGCGCCCGCCGAAGTAGCGTGCCCCTGCTCCGCCGAGGCGGGAGCGCCGCTGGCGGGCGGCGTGGGCGGCGGAATCTTGCCCTTCTTGGGGCTCAGATGGAGCGTGATGTGCTCCGGCGTGCGTTCCACCAGGTGGCCATCGTAAATCGTGCCATCCTTCGTGCGGACTTCGTAATGCGTGAACTTGTCGTAATACTCGAAACTCTTGATGACCAGGAAGATCAAGGCGCACAGCACCGTCAGCCCCTGGTAAATCTTGAAGCGATCCACCCGGTTCATCTTGAGCGACGCCCAGGCCATGACGACCGTCACGCTGGAGCAGATCAGCACTAGCGTATTCAGCGTGCCCAGCGGCACATTCAACAAATGAACCGGCCAGGTGCCGGGCGCGGCGCTGACTCGCAGCAGGATGTAGCTCGAGAACAAGGCGCCGAAGAGCATCACTTCCGACGCGAGGAACAGCCAGATGCCGACCTTGGCGTTGTACAGCCCGGTATCCTCGCGCGGCTTGGTTGTAAATGGGATATCCATGAGTTCGGTTAAGCTTTTTTGGCCGCGGCTTCCGTGCAGTTCTGCGGGGTGAAATCCCGCGCATGACCGGGCACGCTATATTCGTAGGGCCCGCGGTGGACGATGACCGGATCGGCAAAATTACCGTGCGGAGGCGGGGTCGGCGTCTGCCATTCGATGGTCGTCGCGTCCCACGGATTGTCGCTCTGGATCTTCCGGCCCTTTTTCATGCTCCAGAAGAGGTTGATGATGAATGGAATCTGCGCCAAAGCGAGCATCCACGCCGCCATCGAGATCGTCTTGTTGGCATACATGATCGGCTCGGTCAGCGCGCCGCCGATATTGCCGTTCGTCGCGGCGGAATAGTTCACGCCGCCATCCGCCATGCGCCGGATCATTCCCGCCATCCCCTGCGCGAACATCGGCTGGAAGATCAGGTTCATGAAAACGAGCGACGTCCAGAAATGCACTTTGCCCCAGAATTCGCTCATGAACCGGCCCGTCATTTTCGGGAACCAATGATATATCCCCGCGAACATCGCGAAGATCGTTCCCGGCGCCACGATGTAATGGAAGTGGGCGATGACGTAGTAGGTATCGTGCAGGTACAGGTCGGCGTAGCTGAA
>CAYZKY010000225.1:0-7503 GCA_964478815.1 uncultured Verrucomicrobiota bacterium | reverse complement strand
CTTGATCCATTCGGCAGCTTCTTCTTCAGCCGCGCCGCCGATTTCGCCGATCATGATGATCCCCTTCGTTTCGGGGTCATCATTGAACATTTTGATGACGTCGAGATGGGAGGTGCCGTTGACCGGATCGCCGCCGATGCCGACGCAGGTGGATTGGCCGACCCCGCGGCAGGTGAGCTGCCAGACGGCTTCGTAGGTGAGCGTGCCGCTGCGCGACACGACGCCGATGTTCCCCTTTTTGTGGATGTAGCCGGGGGAGATGCCGATGCGGCAGCCGCCCTGCGAATCCTGGCCTTCGCCAGGAGTGACAATGCCGGGGCAATTGGGGCCGATCAAGCGGGTCCGGCTGCCTTGCATGCCGCGCTTCACGCGAACCATGTCGTTGACCGGGATGCCTTCGGTGATGCAGACGACGAGGGCGAGACCGGCATCGACGGCTTCGAGGATGGCGTCCGCCGCGAAGGGGGGAGGGACGAAGATGGCGGTGGCGGTGGCGCCGGTTTCGCGGGCGGCTTCGATCACCGTGTCGAAGATCGGCACCCTGCCCTCGAACTTTTGGCCGCCCTTGCCGGGGGTGACGCCGGCGACGATCTGGCTGCCGTAGTCGAGGCTGAGCTGGGTGTGGCGCGCACCGAAGCTGCCGGTGATGCCCTGCACGAGGACGCGCGTTTGCGGAGTCACTAAAATCGACATACGACTATTGGCCCACGGCGGCGACGATTTTCTGAGCGGCGTCCGACATGGAATCCGCGCTAATGAGTTTAAGGCCCGAATCGGCCAGGATTTTTTTGCCGAGCGCGACGTTGTTGCCTTCCAGCCGAACGACGAGCGGGATATTCAGGTGAGTCTCGCGGGCAGCCGCGACGACGCCGGTCGCAATGACGTCGCATTGCATGATGCCGCCGAAAATGTTGACGAGGATGCCCTTCACATTGGGATCGCTCAGGATGATCTTGAAGGCGGCGGTGACCTGTTCCTTCGTGGCTCCGCCGCCCACGTCGAGGAAGTTGGCGGGGCTGCCGCCGAAATGCTGGATGATGTCCATGGTGGACATGGCGAGGCCGGCTCCATTGACCAGGCAGGCGATGTTTCCGTCCAGCTTGATATAGTTCAGGCTGAACTTGCTGGCCTCGATCTCGAGCGGGGCTTCCTCGCCGAGATCGCGCATGGCCTGGAGATCCGGGTGGCGGTAGAGCGCATTGTCATCGAGCCCGATCTTGGCATCGACGACCTGCAAGAGCTGCTTGCCATCTTTTTCGACGACGCCGAGCGGATTGATCTCGACCATCGAAGCGTCCGATTCCCACCAGGTTTTGTATAAACCGACAAAGAGCTTGGTGGCCTGATTGAGCAGATCGCCGCGCAGACCGAGCGCGGCTGCTATTTTTTTGCCCTGGAACGGGAACATTCCGATGGCAGGATCGATCCACTCCTTGATGATCTTCTCCGGGGTGTGGGCGGCGACTTCCTCGATATCGACGCCACCCTCGGCGCTGGCCATGATGAGGGGGCGGGAATTCGCCCGATCCAGCAGGACGGCGACGTAGTACTCCTTGAGGATTTTCGCGCCGGGTTCGACCAACACCTTGCTGACGGTGCGGCCTTCCGGACCGGTCTGTTTCGTGACGAGGACCTGCCCGAGCATGCCACGGGCGGCGTCCTGCGCTTCGGCCGCCGATTTGCAGACTTTGACGCCGCCTTTGAAGCCGCTTTTGAATGTGCCCTTGCCACGGCCGCCGGCGTGGATCTGGCTCTTGACGACGACGGCTCCGGCTCCGCTCGCGAAGAGTTGATCGACGGTGGCGCGGACTTCGGCATCGGAGGTGCAAACGACGCCTTGCGGCACGGCGACGCCGTGCTGCCGGAGCAGTTGCTTGGCTTGAAACTCGTGAATATTCACAAAGGGAAACTAACGCTGATCGAGGGGAGCCACCTTGAGGCCGACCGGGCCGGTGTATTCGCTTTGCGGGCGGATGAGCCGGTTATTGGCGAGCTGCTCGCGCACATGCGCGGTCCACCCCGCGGTCCGCGCGATGGCGAAGATGGGGGTGAACAGATCGGTCGGGATGCCCAGGGAATAGTAAACGGTGGCGGAGTAGAAATCGACGTTGGCATTCAGATGCTTGCGCTCGAACATCATCTGGGCGATGCGGTCGCTCATCTGAATCCACTTGGGCTCGCCCAGTTTCACGCTCAGTTTCTGAGCCATCTCCCGCAAATGCGGCGCGCGGGGATCGAGCACTTTGTAAATGCGGTGGCCGATGCCCATGATCTTCTGCTTCTGCGCGAGGGCATTTTCGACATAGGCATCGACGCGATCCGGCGAACCGATCTCCTGGAGCATTTTAATGACGCCTTCATTCGCGCCGCCGTGCAGCGGGCCTTTCAGCGTGCCGATGGCGGTGGTGATGGCGGAGTAGATGTCGCTGAGCGTGGCGATGGTCACACGGGCGCTGAAGGTGGAGGCATTCATGCCGTGGTCGGCATGGAGGACATAGCAGAGATCGAGGGTTTTTTCGGCTTCGGGAGAGGGTTTCTGCCCCGAAATCAGGTAGAGGAAGTTGGCGGCCTCGCTCAGGCTGGGGTCCGAATCCAAAACCGGCTGGCCATTCCGAATGCGATGAAAGGCGGCGACGATCAGCGGCACGCGGGCGATCAACCGCAGCGCCTTCTTTTTGACCGATTCGAGGGCGACGTCATCGGCTTCCAGATCGAAGCAGCCCAGAGCGGAGACGCCCGTGCGGAGGGCCTGCATGGGAGGCGTGGATTTCGGAAGGCTGCGCAGGAGTTGCACGACTTCGGCCGGCAAGACGCGTTCGCTGGCGAGGTCCTGCTTGAGCCTCGCGAGTTCGGCGCGATTCGGCAGGCGGTTTTCGTGAAGAAGGTGGACGATTTCCTCGAAACAGACGGCACCGGCCAGTTCGTTGATGTCGTAACCGGCGTAAATGAGGACTCCCGCTTCGCCTCGCACATCGCTCAACCGCGTCTCGGCGGCGACAATCCCTTCAAGACCTTTACTGGCGTGCGTGGCGGATGGACTATTCATTCTCTCTCTGGCGGGCAACCGTTACGAGCTGCCGAAAAAACCCCGACACTTTTATGGGCCGATCCAGACTGAGTCAACGGTTTTACCGAATCTTTTTTTGCGAGGGGGATTTCCGGGCGAGAGGCACCGCCCGGCCGGGAGCCAGCCCCGGCGAGGCCCCGCGATGGGGAAAGGCCCGTTGCGCGACGGCCAGAGCGAATCCGGGGGCGTTCCGCGCCCGGGCGCTTTACGGCACTTTCAGCAGCTCGGCTTCGGTCCAAGCTTCTTCGCGATCCGAAGTTTCCGCGCGGACTTTGGCGACGAAGGCGGGATCGACCGGAGAGGCGGTGTGGCCCCACTCGCGTCGGACGTAGGTCATGATGGCGGCGATCTGTTCGTCATCGAGGACGTAGAGCGGGGGCATTTCGAGGGACCAGGTCTTCCCCTTGACGTTGAGCGGGCCGCGCACGCCTTGCAGGATCATGCGGGCGACGCGAGCCGGAGAACCGGTGACCCAGTCGGCATCGACCAGGGGCGGGGCGAGGCCATCCAGTCCCTGGCCGGTCGGCTGATGACAGGCACCGCAAATGGCCGTGTAAAGTTCCTTGCCCACTTCGAAACGGGCCTTCTCTTCCAGGGTCAGCGGTTTGACTTCGGCTTCGACATAACCGGGTTTGCCGGGCCAGACGAGGAGGCTGTCGACCTTCGCGAAGTTGCCCTGAATGGCGGGCTCGGTCGCGGCGCGCAGCCCTTCGTACGCCTTGGGAGCTGCCGCGAATCGGATCGGTTTGGGCGGAGGCGGCGTCCGGCCTTTGCCGGCGGGTGGGATGAGATCCAGGAAGCCTTCGACGAGGGGACGCTGGCGCCAGGCGGGACCGCCAGCGAGGAACAACTCGAGCAAGCGCTCGATCTGGGCGGGCTGGCGGCCTTCGGCGACGCAACGGGCGAGATCGCGGAGCAGTTTCTCGCGGCCATCGGATTTTTCCGACCAGGCGGGGCGGGCCAGCATTTTGGCGAGCACTTCGAGTTCTCGTCCGGCCAGTCCGGAGACGGCCGCGCTGCGGATGAGCGGGCTTTCGACATCCCGTTCGACGAGCGTCAGGAGAGCCAGTTCGGCCTCGGGGGAACGGGATTCGCCCAGAGAAAAAGCGAGCTGGAGCCGCGCGTCGAAGCTGGGGTCGGCGGTGGCGGCCAGCATCTTGCGCGAGACGGGGTTAATGCCTTCCGTGCGGAGGAAGGCCTCGCCGTAGCGAATGGCGGCGGCGCGGACCTTGCCATCGGTGGACGCGAGGCCGGCGAGCGCGGCGTCGGTCGAGGATTCGCCCATCCCCTGGAGGACGGCGAACGCGTAGACCGCCGAGGGAAAGCGCCCGGCCCGGATCAGCTCCAGCAGGTGCGGGGTGGCGGTGGAGTCCTGCCGTTCGACGAGGAGGCGTTGCGCCGTATCGCGCGCCCAACCGTTGCCGGTCTCGAACTGGCGGACAAGCTCCTGCGAGCTGAGCCGGGCCAGTTTGAGCGGAGTGCTCCGCTTCGCGCCCTCCGGAACGATGCGGTAGATCCGGCCCGCATCGACCGGCTTATCCAAGTCGCGGCTCAGGGCCTGATGGCGGAGGTAGGACGTGAGGTAAATCTTGTGCTGAATCACGCCGCGATACATGTCCACGACGTAGAGGGCTCCGTCGGGGCCGTTGTGCAGATTGACGGGGCGGAACCGTTCATCGAGGGAGGCGAGGAATTCGAGGCCCGAAAAAGCATTCGAGCCAGTGATCAGGCCCTGTTCCTCGGAGAGCATGTTGCACCGCACCAGGTTGCCGGTCGGTTCGCAGATAAAGCCTGCACCGTAGAATCGCGATGGGAAAAGCTCGCCGCGATAAATGCAAGGGCCGCAGGCACCGGTAAAGGTCCGCAAGCTGCCGTCGTCGCGCAACTGGCCCTTCTGATAACCGCGGTTTACGCCGGGATTCATGCGCGCGGGCCACACTTCCAGGTTCTTGACGACTTGGACGTTGCCACCGAGGGGCGTTTTGAAGGCGGGATTCCGCATGAAGTACTGCGCGGGGACCAGATCGGCGCGGAGCGGATCGCTGTTGGAATTGAAAAAGAGCCGGCCGTAATCATCCTGGGTCAGGCCCCATTGACCACGGAAGAAAGTGGTCTGTTTTTCCCAATAACCGTCCACCTGGCGATAGCGGGTGGTGTGGTTCGCGCTGTAGATCCAGTTATCGCGGCCCCAGGTGAGACTGTTGGCCGTGTGTTCCGGATTGGCCTGATTGCCGTAGTCGGCGCTGACTTCGATTTTTTGCTCGGCTTTGCCGTCGCCGTCCGCGTCTTGAAAATACCAAAGCTTCGGGGGCTCCGCGACGAGCAGGCCATCGCGGACGAGCGCCATCGCGCGCGGCAGAACCAGTCCTTCGGCGAAGATGGTGGACTTATCCATGCGTCCGTCGCCATCGGTATCGTCCAGACGGCTGATGCGGCCGGTGGGTTGGTCCTCCCCCTGACCGTCGACGGTGCGCATGAACCCGCGCATTTCGAGAACGTAGAGCCGGCCGTCGGGGTCGAACTCCATGGAGACCGGCGCCTCGATGAGCGGTTCGCTGGCCACGAGTTCGACCTTGAATCCAGGGACAATGCGAAAGGAGGCGAGCGCTTGCTCCGGGGAAAGAAACGGAGCGGGCGGAATCGCCCAATGCACCGGCGGCGGGGCCTGGATTTCGCCAGCCCGGTCGCCGTTCTGGGCCAGGACAGCGCCGTCCAAGCACAGGCCGGCGCATCCGATGCTGAACCACTGCGCGAGATTCGATCGTGTCGTCATCGTTCGAGGTGGGGAAAACCTTTCCCGACGCCCCGGCATGGCGCAACGAGAAAAACCCGGCCCAGCGGAACTGGCGCGAGCTGGCCGCGCCAGTCCGGTGGGAACAATCTCAGCGCCTACGCAGGTTCGAAACGATCCAGGTTCATGACCTTGCTCCAGGCCGCGACAAAATCCTGGACGAACTTCTGTTCCGCGTCCGCACTCCCATAGACTTCCGCCAGGGCCCGGAGAATGGAATTCGAGCCGAAGATAAGGTCGACGCGCGTGGCGGTCCACTTGAGTTCGCCCGTCTTCCGATCGCGGCCTTCAAACACCTGTTCTTCCTTCGCGGCCGCTTTCCACTCCGTGCGCATGTCGAGCAGGTTCACGAAGAAGTCGTTCGTCAGGGTCTCCGGCCGCTGGGTGAGCACGCCATGCCGGGTCTGGCCGTAGTTAGTGCCCAGCACGCGCATTCCCCCCACCAGCGCCGTCATTTCGGGAGCGGTGAGCATCAACAACTGCGCCTTGTCGACCAGCAGCGTTTCGGACGGAATCTTGTAGGCATGCTTGAGGTAGTTGCGGAAACCATCCGCGACGGGTTCGAGCACCGCGAAGGATTCCGCATCGGTCTGCGCCTGCGTGGCGTCCATTCGCCCCGGCGTGAACGGCACGGTCACGTCGTGGCCGGCCTTTTTCGCGGCCTGCTCGATGGCGGCGCATCCTCCCAGAACGATCAGATCCGCCAGCGAAACCTTCTTGCCGCCTGCCGCCGCGCCATTGAAGGCGCTCTCGATGCCCGACAGAACCGCGAGCGCCCGGTCGAGCTGGCCGGGTTGGTTGACTTCCCAGTCTTTCTGGGGCGCCAACCGAATCCGGGCGCCGTTTGCGCCGCCACGCTTGTCGGAGCCCCGGAACGTGGAGGCCGACGCCCACGCGGTCGAGACCAGTTGCGCGACCGGCAGGCCCGAGGCCAGGATCTGGCCTTTGAGCGACGCGATGTCCCTGGCATCGACCAACGGGTGATTCACCGCCGGGATCGGATCCTGCCAGATCAGTTCCTCCGCCGGAACTTCCGGGCCGAGATAGCGCGCGCGCGGGCCCATGTCGCGGTGGGTCAGCTTGAACCACGCCCGGGCGAAGGCGTCGGCGAACTGGCCGGGATTCGCGAGGAAACGCCGGGAGATCTTTTCGTAGACCGGGTCGAACCGCAGGGCGAGATCGGTGGTCAACATCGAAGGCGCGATGCGCTTGGAAGGATCATGCGCGTGCGGAACTGTTCCTGCGCCCGCGCCGTTTTTCGGCCTCCATTGGTTCGCGCCCGCGGGGCTCTTGGTGAGTTCCCATTCGTAGCCGAAAAGGTTCTCGAAAAAGTTCATGCTCCACTTGGTGGGCGTCGTGGTCCAGGTGACTTCGAGCCCGCTGGTGATCGCATCGCCCGCATGACCGGTGCCGAACGTATTCCTCCAGCCCAAGCCCTGCTCCGCGATATCGCCGGCTTCGCAATCAACCCCCACATGAGTCGCCGGGCCGGCGCCGTGCGTCTTGCCGAAGGTGTGGCCGCCGGCGATCAGCGCCACGGTCTCCTCGTCGTCCATCGCCATGCGCGCGAAGGTCTCGCGGATGTCGCGCGCCGCCGCGACCGGATCGGGATTGCCGTTGGGGCCTTCGGGATTGACGTAGATCA
>CAYZKY010000224.1:3748-7523 GCA_964478815.1 uncultured Verrucomicrobiota bacterium | reverse complement strand
CGAAATCGCCTCCGAGCCACTCGATCCCACCCGTCGATTTCCGCTTGCCTTAATCTGCCGTGATTGGCTAAATAGAATTATTGATACCGTTATGAAAGCCCCCTTCTTGATCTGGTTAAGCCTCACCCTTGCTCTCTCCTCCCTCCGCCTTTCCGCCGACGTGATCCCAGACCCGTTCGCGGAGTACCTTGCGGTTGTCCAAGAGCTGCGAAAGACCAGTGACAGAGTATATAAATCCATACTGGAAAAGTCGGCAGATATCGACAAGCGATTCCCCGACATGAGCCTCGAGGAACAGGAAGAGGCCGTCGAACTTCTTCAGGAGATGTTAGACGACATGAAACGGACGGAACAGGTCGAGGACGCCGGCATGCAAGCGGCGCTGGACCTGCTCTGGGAGAAAATTTTGCCTGCCCCGGAAATTCCCCCGGATCCGGAAAAGGAATACGCGATGTTCGCCCCGATGGCCGATGGCCAGGCTCATACCGCCCATGACTTCGCCGATCCGGTCTGCCTGCTCGAATTCCAAACCCTCAGCTTCCAAACCCGCCTCCCCGTCACCCACCCCGCCATCCATTCCGTCACCTACGAAGCCAATCTCGACCCCGGCACTCCCGATGTTTTCGTTCCCCTGGGAACCTCCTTCGATCCCGCGTCCAATTTCGCCATTCCCTTCACCATCGCCGGCTTCGAGCCCCTCGTCGTCGCCCGCCCGTTCGATGCCGCCGGCCAGCCCGTCGCCCTGCCCCAATACATCGGCCCTCCCATCGATTACGGCTTCGTCGTCCTCTTCGGCCCCTTCGAAATCGATATCCCCACCGTCCCCGAAACCGGCGGCCTCCTGCTCTTCCCCTTCGCCCTCCTCTCGCTCTGCCTCCTCCGCCCTCGCTCGCCGCGTTAAGGACATGCCAGTGTCCGGTTTCGCCACCCGCGGCTACTATCCTGTGAATGCAGCGGAGCGATCTCGAATTACTGTGTGACGCCGCCCGGGGCCGTTCGGAGGCGGCTCTGGCGGAACTCGTGCGCCGCCATCTCGACTTGGTCTACTCCACGGCTCTCCGCATTGCCGCGCGCCCGCACCTCGCTGAGGAGATCTCCCAGCAAGTCTTTGCCGCCCTTGCCCGCGACGCCGCCCACGTCGCGAATCGCGTCGAGCGGGGAACCGTCCTGGCCGCGTGGCTGCACGTCACCACGCGCAACATTGCGGCGCAAACCGTCCGCACCGAAATCCGCCGCCGCGCCCGCGAACAGGAGGCCGCCCGCATGCAGGAACTGAACCGCGACGCCGCCGATTGGGACCGCATCGCCCCATTCCTCGACGAGGCGCTCGCCCGCCTTCCCGAAGCCGATCGATCCGCGCTCCTCCTGCGCTACTTCGAAAAGAAGCCCGCTCGGGAAATCGCGGCCGCGCTTGGCCTTTCCGAGGCCGCCGCCCAGAAACGTCTCACCCGCGCCCTCGGCCGGCTCCATGCCTTTCTCGCGCCCCGTGCCGCCACGCTCACCGCCGCCGGCCTCGCCAGCTTGCTTGCCACCCACTCCATCCAAGCCGCACCGGCCGCCCTCGCCGCCGCCTGCGCGGCCTCCCCCGCTCTCCTCGTCGCGCTCCCGGCCAAAACGCTTCTCCCCTTGATTATGACCAAGACCCAAACCGCGTTCCTGGCGGGATCGGCCGCCCTCATCGCCGTCACCGCCGTCGTGCAGCAACGGTCCATCGCCGCTCACCGGACGGAGCTTGCTCAACTCCCTGCGCCACTCCCTGCGCCCGTCGCGGCTCCGGCCGCTCCGCGCGGCGAATCCGCCGAGATCGGCCAGCTTCGCTCGCACATCTCCGCCATGCGCGCCCAGCTTTCCTCTGCGGTTCCCGTGCCTCCTCCCCAAGGTGCAGGCCACGCCCGCCAACCCGGCCCCCTCCTGCTATCACTTGGGCGCTCGGTCCCTGCGGCCGATCTCGTCTATGCCGGAACCGACTCGCCCGAAGCCTTGCTCCAATCCGTCCTCGATGCCCAGCTCCGCGGCGACCCTGCCTCCTGGGTCGAGCTGGTGCTGATGAGCCCGAAGGAACACGCCGAGTGGGTCGGCCACCCCGAGCTGCAGGATCAAATCGCCGCGGCGCTCAAGGCCGAAATGCACGGCTACGAAACCATTCGCCTTCTGGGCTTCGAACCCATCGATGAACACCGCCGCCAGATCGCCTTCGAAGCCGTGCGGGAGGGTGCCACCTCCACCAACCGCCTCACCGTCGCCCAGACTGGCGGTGGCTGGAAACTCCTCCTCCGCTGATGAAAACGCTCGCCAGCATCGCCGCCATGGCGCTCCTCATCCTCAGCGTCGCGCTGCTGCTCGGGCAGCGCCGTGAACTCGCCGGCATCCGCGCCCAGATCGAAACACGCCGAAGCCAGATCGCTCCTGCGGTAACCGAATCTGCGCCGCCCCCGCTCGATTCCAATCGCCCCTCCTCCGAATTGCTCCGTCTGCGCGCGGAAGCCACCGCCCTCCGTGCCGAACTGGCCCGCGCGCTCGCGTCCACCTCCGCCCCGGCCGCATCCTCCGCGAAGGGCCGGGCCGTCGAGGACGATTGGGCGTTGGTCCACAGCGGGCCCAGGCCCTCCTCCTTTCCCGACTACCGCACCTTCGGTTCGATGGCGAACGCTGGCTTCGGCACGCCCGAGGCCGCCTTTGAAAGCTTCCAGTTCTTCATGCGCCATCGCGATGAGTTCCTCATGGATGACCACCAGCGCACCAAGCTGCTCTGGGATGTGCCCGATGATTTCGGCGACCCGAATGGCGATTGCTGCAACATCCATCTCGGCGAAGGCATCGGCGGCGAACTCGGCTACCGCATCGTCCGCCGCGAAACCCCAGCCCCCGGTGTCGCCCGCCTCGTGCTGGACTTTGAACATGCCGACGGCACTTCAGACCGCCACGAGCGAACCTTCGTGGAACGCAACGGTTCCTGGCGTCAAAAGCCAGTCTCCATCAGCCGCGCCGCCAAGACGGGCGCCGCCCCCTCGAACCCTCCCGGGCACACCGCCCCGTAATTGCCCCCCTGAGTCAAGCCACCCACTCCGCGCGGACCACCCCGCCCTGAAGCCCTCCGTCTTACGGCCACGCCCGAAATCCTCGCCCGCCGTCGGGCTGCCCTCCGAAAACTCCGCGAACTTGGAGGACTCCGCTCCGTCATCCCGGACCCCGCCTCTTGGCAACGCGAACTGCGCCAGGACCGTCCGCTTCCCGGCCGCCCCTAACCCAAGTTTTTCCCTCCGTGATCTCTGCGCCCTCTGCGCGCTCTGTGTCAAAACTCCGTCCCAAAAACCCGCCACACACACCACTCCGCCCCTTGATTTCCCCCCCGCCCCGCATTACCCATTGGCGTGCCGGAATTCAGCCTTCGCCCTAGTCTCCATCCCCTCGCCTCCTCCCCCCTTCGCGGCCTTGCCCGCGCGTTCGCCGTTGCCCTCTTGGCGTCCTTCCTCCTCGCCCTCAGCGCGTCCCTGCACCCCTCCCTCCACGCGGCCCCCATCATCACCGAATTCAGCGCCGATAACGAAACCCGCCTCGCCGACGACGACGGCGCTTACTCCGACTGGATCGAGCTTCACAACCCCGGCCTCGACCCCATCCCCCTCGCCGGGTACCACCTCACCGATAACCCCGCCAACCTCGACAAATGGACTTTCCCCGCCGTCATCCTCCCCCCCCGCGGCTCCCGCACCAGCAGCCCCCCCGCCCCAGCACCCCCCCCGCCCCCCCGCCCCCCCCCCCCCCCCAGCGCCCA
>CAYZKY010000224.1:0-3738 GCA_964478815.1 uncultured Verrucomicrobiota bacterium | reverse complement strand
CGTCTTCGCCTCCGCCAAAGACCGCACCGATCCCGCCCGCCCCCTCCACACCGATTTCTCCCTCGCCGCGGATGGCGAGTACCTCGCCCTCGTCGCTCCCGATCGCGCCACCATCCTCAGCGCCTACGCCCCCTACTACCCGCCCCAGATCGAGAACCAATCCTTCGGCCTCAGCGGTTCCACCTGGACTTATTTCTCCACCCCCACCCCCGGCGCGCCCAACGGCACCGGCTCCCGCGCCGGCCCCTTGCTCGTCGCCTACGATCCCAACCCCCTCCAGCCCATCACCGGCCCGCTCGCCGTCTCCGTTTACGTCCACCGCTCCAACAGCCCCGTCGCCGCCGTCCGCCTCCACTACCGCCGCATGTACGCCGCCGAAGTCACCCTCGCCATGACCGATGACGGCACCGGTGGCGACCTCCTCGCCGGTGACGGCCTCTACACCGCCACCCTTCCCGCCTCCGCCTTCGCCCCCGGCGAAATGACCCGCTGGCGCTTCACCGCCACCGACACCCAGGGCACCGAAACCAAAGAACCGCCCTACCGTTCGCTCGTCGATTCCCACCAGTACTTCGGCACCGTCGCCCACGATGCCCGCATCCAGAGTCTCCTCCCCGTCCTCCACTGGTTCACCGCCAATCCCAACGGCGCCGGCACCGAGACCGGTTCGCGCGGCGCTCTCTACTACGACGGCGAGTTCTACGACAACGTCCTCTTCAATCTCCACGGCCAGTCCTCCGCCTCCTTTCCCAAGAAGAGCCACAACATCGATTTCAACCGCACTCAGCGCTTCCGCTGGAGCCGCACCGCACCCCGCGTCGCCGATATCGACCTCCTCTCCAATTGGGCCGATAAAGCCAAGGTCCGCCACGTCCTCGCCTACGAGATCATGCGCGCCTCCGGCGTCGCCGCCCACTTCGCCTTCACTGTCCGCGTCCAGCAAAACGGCCAGTTCTTCTCCACCGCCGACTTCGTCGAGGATGCCGACGAAACCTACCTCGAACGCGCCGGCCTCAACCCCGATGGCGCTCTCTACAAAGTCTACGCCAATCTCCTCAACCGCGACGCCGGCAACACCGCCACCTCCGGCGTCGAAAAGAAAACCCGCCGCACCGAAAACAACAACGACCTCCGGGATCTCATCAACGGCCTCGACCTCACCGGCACCGCTCTTGCCAATTACCTCTACGATAATATCGATATCCCCGCCTGCGTCACCATGCTCGCCGCCAATTCCGTCATCCGGAATATCGATATGCATAGCAAAAATTGGTACATCTACCGCGATACCGGCCGCTCCGGCGAATGGTCCATCCTCCCCTGGGATCTCGATCTCTCCCACGGCCGCGTCTGGAACGAAGCGAACACCTACTTCGATAACGCCCTCTACACCGATGGCTTCGTCGTCACCGGCACCTCCATTCGCCTCGTCTCCCACCTCTTTGCCAACCCCGCCATCCGCGCCATGCTCATGCGCCGGATCCGCACGCTCACCGATCGCTTCCTCCAGCCGCTCCCCGCCGCCGGCACTCCCGAATCCGCCCTCTTTTACGAACGCCGCCTCAACGAACAATCCGCCCTCATCGATCCCCCCTCCATCATCCCCTCCGACGCCCAGCGCGATTTCGAAAAATGGGGCTCCTGGCTCCAGGGCGGCTCCGTCGTGCGTTACACGAATTCCAATGCCGCCGTCGAATCGATGGCCGAAGCCATCACGCGTTTCAAAAACCAATATCTCCCCGCCCGCCGCCGCTACATCTACAACACCCAGATCGTCGGCCGCGGCGGCGAAATCCCGCTTCCTCAAACCGGCGGCGACGCCAGCTTCCAATTCACGCCGCTGCTCGCCGCGGGCGCGCCCGTCCACGTCCTTGTCCCCGCCCATGGCAATCTCGCCCTCACCTGGACCGGCCTCCCTGCGAATGAACCTTTCAACACCGCCGCCTGGCGCAGCGGCACGACCGGCGTCGGCTACGAACGCACCTCCGGCTACCAATCCCTCATCGGCACCGATGTCGGAGCAGCCATGCAGAACAACAATTCCGTCTACCTCCGCCTCGCCTTCGACTTGGCAGATCAAGCCGCCGTCCAATCCATCGAACGTCTCGAGCTTCGCCTGAAATACGACGACGGCTTCGTCGCTTACCTCAACGGCACGGTCGTCACCTCCCTCTACGCCCCCGCCACCCTCCAGTGGAACTCCGCCGCCACCGCCTCCCACGAAGCCAATCCCAACGCCTTCAATACCTTCGACATCACCACGCGCACCAATCTCCTCCGCCCCGGCCGCAATATCCTCGCCATCCACGGCCTGAACGACACCCTCTCCAGCAGCGACATGATCATTGTCCCCGAGCTTCACGCCGGCCGCCTCGTTGCCGCCTCCACGCTCGAACCCCGCCTCCAGATCCGCGACATCCTCGCCAGCCCTCCCTCCGGCAATCAGGACGAAGAGTACATCCAGCTCCACAATACCAACACCATCGCCGTCGACCTCTCCGATTGGCGCATCGAAGGCGCCATCCGCCACACCCTCCACCCCGGCACCGTCCTTCCCCCGAACACGTCCCTCTATCTCACGCCCAATCCCGCCGCCTTCCGCGCCCGCGCCCAATCCCCCAAGGGCGGCGAAGGCCGCTTCATCCAGGGCCCCTACCAGGGCCACCTCTCCAGCTTCGGCGAACCCCTCTACCTCCTCGAACCCGCCGGCGCCACCAACACCACCGCCACTTATCTCGCCCAACCCACCGACGCCCAGCGCTATCTCGTCATCTCCGAAATCATGTACGAACCCGCCGTCGATGGCCTCGCCGAGTACATTGAACTCCTCAACATCAGCACCAACCTCACCCTCAACCTCACCGGTCTCCGCTTTACCGAAGGCATCCAGTTCGATTTCACCGGCAGCGCTCTCACTAATCTCGCCCCCGGCGCCCGCGTCCTCGTCGTCCGCGATCTCCCCGCCTTCACCGCCGCCTACGGCCCCGGCCTCCCCGTCGCCGGAACCTTCGCCGCCGATACCGCCCTCGCCAACGGCGGCGAACGCCTCAAGCTCGAAGACGCCACCAACGACACCATCCGCGAATTCGTCTACAACGATGTGCCGCCTTGGCCCGCCGCCGCCGGCACCGGTTCCAGCCTCGTCCTCCTCGCCCCCGAGACCAACCCCAGCCACGCTCTCCCCGCCAATTGGCGCGCCAGCACCCGCCCCGGCGGCACCCCCGGCCTCCCCGAACCCGCCCCCGGCTTCACCGGCGATCCCCATGCCGATACCGATCAGAACGGCCAGTCCGATCTCCTCGACTACGCCTTCGGCCTTCCCTCCATCCCGCCGCGGATCGAAATCCTCCCCGCCCTCCCCGGCAGCCTCCCCATCCTCCACCTCCACTACACCGTCTCCCCCGCCGCCCTCGATCTCCGCCTCGGCTTCGACTACACCACCGACCTCGCCACCTGGCACGATGCCACCGCCCACCTCACCCTCCTCTCCACCCTCCCCCTCCCCGGCGGCCGCCTCCTCCTCACCTGGCAAATCCCCCCCTCCCTCCGCACCCACCCCCTCCTCCTCCTCCGCCTCCGCGTCGCCCTCCCCTAAACACCGCGGCTACCTCACTTGACTTACACTTGACTCATTATTGACCAATCTTTGCCTCATCCCACGCGCCTTTCCGCCCCTCCTATTTAACCAGCAATTCTCATTTTGGGTAGGACGGGCGCCTCGCCTGTCCCGTTCGGGCG
>CAYZKY010000223.1:0-7534 GCA_964478815.1 uncultured Verrucomicrobiota bacterium | reverse complement strand
CTCTTCGGGATGCTCGATCTTGCGCGAGATGCCGCTCTGATCCGAGTTCGGCAACAAGACCAGATAGCGACCCGGCAAGGCCAGATTCGTTGTCACCCGCGGTCCCTTGGTGCCGATCGGCCCCTTCGTGACTTGCACGATGATTTCGCTGCCGGGCGGATAGAGCCGGGGAATGTCCTTTTGGGTGATGCGCGGTTTCTCGCGGCGGCGGCCCTCGCGTTCGACCACTTCCACGCCGCTGTCGAACGGCGCCGGGACGATGTCCCAGTAGTGCAGGAAGGCATTCTTCTCGAAGCCGATATCCACGAACGCTGCTTTCAGCGCGTCTTCGAGATTCTTGACGCGCCCTTTGAAGATGCTTCCCACCAGGCGTTCATCGGTGGTGCGCTCGATGGTGAATTCCTCGAGCTTGCCGTCCTCGAGCACGCCCACGCGTGTTTCGAGGGACTCGGCGTTGATGATGACCTCCTTGTGCGTCCGGTGCACCGGCTTGACCAGTCGCTGCACTTTGCGCGCGATTTTCTCCGCGGCGAGGCGGATCGTTTCGAGGAGTCCCTGCGGTTGGTCAGGCACGGGCACGGGCTCGAACGCTTCCCCCTCTGTCGGCTCCATCGGCTCCGGCTCGTATTGCTCGGCGCTTTCGGCGTGTTCGGCATCCGCGCCGGGCGTCCGGGCCGGCTCCGGATCGGCCCGCTGTGGCGCCGCGGCTCCGGCCGCCGTCGCCTCCGCCTTTTCGATCTCCTCCGAATGGCTGGCGCCGTCGAACACCGGCTCGCCCGGCGTCCCGGAGATCGCCTCCGAACGGGCTTGCGCCGCCTTTGGCGAACTGATTCCGGAAGTGGGCCGGAAACGCATGCCGCCCCGGCGGCGGCGGGAAAAATTTCGATCACTCATGGCTAGTACGATCTAGTACGATCTTCGATAGATGTGGACGTTTTGCAGAATACCTATCGCGATCAGCGAGCACAGCACCGAAGATCCGCCGTAACTTAACAGCGGCAGTGGTATGCCCGTAACAGGCATCAAGCGTATGTTCATCCCAATATTTATGAATACATGACTAAAGAGCATGGTGACGACCCCCACTGCCAACAGTTTGCCGAGGCGATCGCGCGCCCGCGCGGCAATCTTGATTCCGCCGAAAAAGATCGTGGAATACAAAAAGAGCACCGTCACACTGCCTAAGAACCCCTTCTCCTCGGCAATCACCGAGAAGATAAAATCGTTGTGCGCCACCGCTTGCGGCAGATACCCCAGCGCGTTCTGCGTGCCCTGCCGCCAGCCTTTCCCGGTCAATCCTCCCGAACCGACCGAGATGAGCGCCTGCTCGACATTGTACGACTTCTGCCGTTCGAGCTCGCGCGCCCGTTGCCGCTCCGCAGGCGTGGCATTTCGCGGCGCGAAATCTCTTCCGAAATACACCAGCAACCGGTGGCGCTGATACTCCTCCAGCTTGATCTGCCAGCTTGGCGGCGCAAAGAGAATGTCCACCAGGATCAAGGCCACCAACAGCGCCATGCCGCCGATCAAGCGCCGCAGGAAGACCAGCGGCACCCCGGCCACGAACATCATCACGAAGCAAATCGGCAGAAAGACCAGCGCCGATCCCAGGTCCGGCTCTTTCAGGATCAGCAGGAAGGGCACCAGGGCCAGGCCTATGCCCCGCAGGAACACTCCCGGATCGGTCAATTCCTCCTGCGACCGGCTCAAGTACGAGCCCATCATGAAGATGAAGGCCAGCTTGGCGAACTCCGACGGTTGAAACCGGAAGAATCCCAGATCGATCCATCGCCTGGCCCCGTAGACCGTGGTCCCGAAGAAGATCACGGCCACGAGCAGCAGGATCGAGAGCCAGTATCCGACCACCGCGAACCGCGACAACGATTCGTACGGCACAAAACAAAGGATCGCGCCCGCCGTGAGGCCCGCTCCGTAAAATAGCACTTGTTTGACCCAGAACGTGCTGTCCGGATTGCTCGCCGTCGACGCGCTGAAAATGAAGGCTGCTCCGAGCATCATCAGCCCCGCCAGCGGCAGCAGGGTCAGCCAGTCGATCCGCGATTCAGGATGCCGCACCGCCGCGTACATCAGCCCCGCCCTCCCTGCGCTCCGTCCGTCCCCGCCGCCGCCTGCTGCTCGGGGCGCTTCGCCTCCAGCCGTTGAATCGCCTGATAGATCTGCCGCGCTTTCGGCGCGCACGTTCCCCCGCCGGAGCTGCCGCTTTCCACCATCACGACGACCGCATATCGCGGAGAAACATACGGCGCGAACGACACGAACCAGGTGATGTGATCCATCCCGCGCGGCCGCTTGACCTGCGCGGTTCCCGTCTTGCCTGAAATTCCCAGGCCAGGCACGAAGGCCGGCCGCCCCGTCCCGCCAGTCTCCTCCACGTCCGCCAGCATGGCTCGGCGTGTCCATTCGAGATAACGCGGGTCGATGTCCAGCTTCCGTTCGATCACCGCCCCGGGCAGGGTCTCCGGCTCTCCGAAGGGCCGCCGATCCTCCAGCCGCAGGGCCAGCCGCGGTTTCATCAAGGACCCGCCATTCGCCACCGCCGCCGTCATCAACGCCATTTGCAGCGGCGTCACGACGATCTCACCCTGGCCGATGCACAAATTCGCCGTGTCTCCATCCATCCAGCGCGTTCCATCCTTCTTTTCCAATGCGCCGGGCTTGGGGAAATACCCGCCGCTTTCCTGGCCCGGTTGCACCACCCCGGTTCGTTCTCCGAGTCCGAACTGGTTCCCCATCTCGATCAACTTTTGCGGTCCGGCGCGCAGCCCGAATTCGATAAAATAGGAATTGCAGGAGTATTTGAACGCTTCCTTGAACGCGTACGAACCTGCCGGAGCCAGATCCTCGATCCGCCGCCGCCCGAGCATGTAATAGCCCGGATGGGTCACCGTATCCTCCGGCCCCATGATCCCCGCCTCGAAACAGGCCAGCCCCACCAGAATCTTGGCGATCGATCCCGGGGGGTACGCGCCCTGCACGGCGCGGTTGTACTGCGGCGTCAGCACCTCGTCCCCCATCCGCGCCCAGTCCTCCTTCGTGTAATCCGACGGCCGCACGAACATATTCGGCGTGTAGGCGGGCGAGGACGCCATCGCCAGAATCTCGCCGGACCGGGTATCCAGCACCACCACCGCGCCGCGCGTGTCTGGATCGCTTCCCACCAAGGCCCGCTCCGCGGCCTTCTGCAACTCCAGGTCGATCGTCAGCACGACATTCCGCCCCGGATCGGCCGGCAGCCAGGTCTCCTCGCTCTGCCGGTACCCGATGTTGTTCACCAGGATCGCCCGCGCTCCGGCCCGCCCGCGCAGATCCGTGTCGAAGGCTCCTTCGACCCCCAGCCGTCCCGAGTAATCCGGCAATCGATACCGGAAAAGCAGCTCCTCCTCGTCATCCTCCGCCGGTTGCTCCCGCTGCACGTAGCCGAGCACATGGGCCGCCAGGTTGGTATGCGGATAGAACCGGTACGGCTCCACCTCCAGCGCTACTCCGGGCAGGTCGATCGCGCGTTCGGAAAAGGCCGCGATCTGCGCCGCGTCCAGCGATTTCAAGATCGGGAGCGGCATGGCCAATTGATCCCGGTAATGCTTGTGAAAGGCTTCCGGATTCAACACCAGCGGTTGCGGCAACAAGGCCGAACTGACCTGCCACGCGATATTGCTCACCACCTGATAACGCGCCTGCGCCCCCAGCACCGCCCGTTCGGCGCGGGTCGGCTGGCGGCCCTTCGCCAGCACAAACTCCCGTTTCACCCGGTTCGTATATTCGAAGACAAAATTCTTCCGCAGATCCTCCAAATAGAGATTCACGTTGAACCGCGGCTGGTTGTCCGCCAGCACCTGGCCATGCCGGTCGAGGATCAATCCCCGGCTCGCCGGCAGGCGCACATTGCGAAAGGACTGCGCCCGCAGGCTCGATTGATATTTGTGCCGCGAGACCACCTGCACGTACCAGAGCCCCGCCAGCAGCAGGAGCATCCCGGCCAGGCACCCCCACGCCAGCCAGCGCAGCCGCCGATCTCCTTGCTTGATAGGACTTAGCACCAGCATCGCCTACCGCCTCCCCCGCGCCATCTCCCGATCCGTGCGGAAACTCGACTCCGACATTTCCTTGTACCGCAACGCATCGTCCAATACCTCGAACAACCAGAACCAAATGGTCGTCGCCAGCCCTCCAATGAGACTCACGAGTATCAGGTGATAAACCGATCCCACCCCGAGCAGTGGTTGGGCTCCCGCGAGATACAAGATCAACACCGCCACGCCTTCGCAGGCCGCCGTGGCGGCCGCGCCCAGCAGCAATTGCGCGGTCCGGCTTTCCGGCAGCAGCAGCTCCCGGAAGTAGAGCGTGATCCCGCAGACGATGGCGTAGGCCAGCAGGCTCACGCCCAGCGGATTCGCCGACAGCGCGTCCATCAGCAACCCCAGCGCCATCACCGCCACCATCGCCGCGCCGAAATCGAACCGCGCCGCCGCGTAGACGATTAACGCCGGAGCCAGGTCGAACTGCACCCCCAGCCAGTCGCGCATCGGCATGAACCGCGCCTGCAGGAAAATCGCCGCCTGTCCGAAGATCAGGAAGACCCCCAGAATCCAGCCGTTGGTTGGTCGATTGGGGAGGCTCATGGCACGAGAACGAAGACCTCCTCCAATTGGCGCAAGTCCGCCAACAGTTTCACGCGCGCCTCCAGGTATAAGCCGTGGTTCGCGCTGGCCACCTCCAACACCGTCCCGATCGGAATCCCTCTGGGAAACACCCCGCCCAACCCGCTCGTGACCACGCGCTGTCCCGTCTCAATCCGGCTTTGCCGCGAGACATAAGTGATCTCGACGATCGATTGATCCAGCACGCTTCCTTCGCCCGGCCCGATAATCCCGTTGTCCCGCGTCGCATTCTCCACGAGGGCCGATACCTGGCAATTCGGATCCCCCACCAGCAGCACGCGCGCGTAATGAGCGCCCACTTCCTCGACCCGCCCGACCAGCCCCGCTCCCGTGACGACCGGCAGATTCCTCGCCAGCCCATCCTCGCTGCCGAGGTCGATCTGAATCGAGCGCCACCAATTCGCGGGATCGCGCGCCACCACCTTGGCCAGCCGGGTTTTCCAGGGGGATTGCTTCTGCCAGCCCACCGCCGCGCGCAGGACCTCGTTCTCCCGCGCGGCTTCCCGCCATTGCATGGCTTCGATGCGCAACAACTCGTTGGTGGCGCGCAGATCCTCGACTTGCCGGATGAGAGTGGCCTTCGAAAGAACCCGCTGCCCCGCCGCTTCGCCGGCCCGCTGCGCCGAGCCGGCCAGGCCGAACATCGGCAGGAACACCGTCCCCACCCACAGCTTCAGGCGGCTGGAGGTCTGCGGCGGCAGATTCAGCAAAATCAGCGCCAGCAGCACCACTGCGCCCAGTGCGGCGTAGTGCGGCCTCTTTAACATGTTGTCACCCGAATGTTCATTTCGGGCGAACGCGGCTGGCTTTATGTCCGGCTGGAACTCGCGACCCGGCGAAGGAAGGAAAGCTCCTGCAACACCCGCCCGGTTCCCTCCGCGACCGCGGTGAGCGGATCGTCGGCGATGTGAACCGGCAATCCCGTCTCATCCGCCACCAGCCGGTCGATGCCGCGCACCAACGCGCCGCCGCCGGCCATGACAATGCCACGCTCGATCAAATCCGCCGACAGTTCCGGCGGACATCGCTCCAGCGTGATGCGGATCGATTCCAGGATGCTCGTGAGGGGTTCCTTTAACGCTTCTCTTATTTCTTCGGATCGGATCGTAATCGTTTTCGGAAGCCCCGCGCTCAAATCGCGCCCTTTGACCTCCATCGTCAATTCTTGTTCCAGAGGGTAAGCCGAACCGACGCGGATCTTGATTTCTTCCGCGGTCCGTTCGCCAATCATTAAGTTGTACGCGCGCTTCATGTGCGCGACGATCGTTTCGTCAAATTCATCGCCGCCCACCCGCAGGCTGCGGCTAAACACGATGCCGGCCAGCGAAATGATCGCGATTTCGCAGGTGCCGCCACCGATATCCACGATCATGTTCCCCGCCGGTTCATGCACCGGCAACCCCACCCCGATGGCCGACGCCATCGGCTGCTCGATCAGGTAAACTTCCCGCGCCCCGGCGTGGGTGGCGGAATCTTTCACCGCCCGCTTCTCCACTTCCGTAATTCCCGAAGGCACCGCCACCACCACTCGAGGGGCGATCAGCTTGCGGTTATGCACCTTCTGAATAAAATGCCGGAGCATCGCCTCCGTGATCTCGAAATCCGCGATCACCCCATCCTTCATCGGGCGGATCGCCACGATATTGCCGGGTGTGCGGCCCAGCATCCGCTTCGCCTCTTCCCCGACCGCGAGCACGTTGGTCGTCCCCGCCTGGATCGCCACCACCGAAGGCTCTCGGAGGACAATCCCCTGATCCCGCACGTAAACGAGCGAGTTAGCGGTCCCCAAATCGATCCCTATGTCGTTGGAGAACAACGATTTAATCTGTGCGAACATGCAACAGGCAATCCACTATTCCCGTAATCTACCGCTTGGCAAACCCTTCCGGTCAAGGCAAATCCCGTGCGGAAGCCATAGTTTTATAGGACAAGGGCTTCCAACCGAATCAGAACTGCTCGATCAGCCGATCCGGCTGGGATCGCAACGGACGGGCGAGGGTTGGCGCGGGGAAGGGCAGGGGAGGACGCCTGGTTTCCCCGACGGGAACGGTGGCGGTCGGCGATCATGGGTGGCGCATCCCCGTTTGGGCGCACTTGGCGAGACGATTCGACCGGGCTGCGGAGGAGAGGGGGAGGGGTATTTTTCATAGTGCGCTGCAATTTTTTTCACGTTTCAAGGGTCCGATTTGCGTAAGTCGTTGATAAATCGAGGTCGACATTTCAAAATCCTTGAAACGTTTCAGGGTTTCTACATTTATTTCAGCTTCGTTTCAAGCGCGTTTCAAGCCATTTCAGGGTTGTTTCAAGGCGTTTCAGGCTCGTTTCAGGGTCGAACGCAGGCGATATCCAATGGCCGAGCGCATGGAACAAAGAGGATGAGGAAGCACTGTTTTCGGGTGACAAGGTGCGGACACGACCCAGCAGGGTGGGTTCGTTGCTGAACGGGAGGCGGTTGCGGTTCTGCGTTCTGCCGGTGGGATGGTTCAGCCATTGGCGGAAAGCGCAGTTCGCCCGAGCCGGGTCTGGAGGGAAATCCAGGCAGAAGAGCGTCGGCGGTGTGTTCATGGCAATGAGACTACATTGTGTTCTGATCGATAAAATCGCACGGATTTTCAATTCCAGCAAATATATTTCGATTAAAATGTAGACTTTTGTGTGCAAGTGGCTGGAGATCAGGCCAATAGAGATGCGAGATATTTGCGGGAGCCTTGCGCTCTTTGGGAGGGCGGGCCCAAGCTGGAGGACGGAGGGGTTGGGGTGGTGCGGGTTCGGCGGCTGCCACTTCAGTCCCCGCTGCCGATCCAGGGCCAACGCATCTAATTTTTTCCGAGTCTTCTGAGCGGTCCGGATCGGAC
>CAYZKY010000222.1:0-7593 GCA_964478815.1 uncultured Verrucomicrobiota bacterium | reverse complement strand
GTTTCCTCTCCCTCCAGCCACCCGCCCGGGTAACAAATATTTTGATTCAATTCGCTTCTGCTCGGTAAAGTCGATTTGAATGGACTTGCCCGCGCTTTCGAATTGAATGGGCGAGGCCACCGTTTGGTGATTCGGGCCGGAGCCCGCGGATTGATCGGTTTTCTTCACAAAAAACAATCAACCCACAAACGGTGGCTTTAGTCCAACTGCATGGTTACGGCTTAGTTGTCTTCATCCATCGCCGCAACGATTTGGTGCTCACCCTCATCATGCTCGGCAAGCTGGAGGAAGCCCGCCAGATTCTCGCCGCGAACTGGCGTCTGAACGCTCCGCCCTACGCCAACATCACGCCCCGCATCGCCTTCCTCCGCCACCTCATCGCCCTGCTCGAATCGCAACTGGACGCGCCCTTCCTCGGTCAGCTCAAAACTCTCCTCACCGGCCCGGAACTTCCCGTGGCCACCGACGTGGCCGTCCCGTGGGACATCGCCTACTTCATCAAGTTTTTGAAACCCAAACTCGGCGAGCACCCCGCGGAATTCCTCACCGCCCTCCTCACCGCCCTGAATGACCACGCCGAGCTTTCCGAACTAGAGCGCCTTGGCGAATGGAAGAATCAGCCGCCCATTCCGCTCAATGTCCCGTGGCCGGATTGACTTCTTCAGAGGCCGAGCAAATCTCGAAGCGCCGCCTTGACGGCATGCATTTGGTCGGTAGTGAGATGGCCCAGGCGTCGGGCAAGCTTGCCGGCATCGAAGCTGGCGAGACCCTGCACATTGACTGCCGACTCCTTGGGCAGCCACCGTGGCTTGCCCAAATACACCTCGCCCCGTTGACCGCGAATCCGGGAAGTCAGTGGAGCCACGATCACAAGCGCGCGCGCATTGCGTGGTTCGTCAGGGGCAAGCACCAGCACGGGACGGCTCTTTTCCACCATGCCGAGTTCTGCGAACCACACCTCGCCCACGGCGGGTTCAATACGCGCCATAGACCTTGGTCCATTCTTCGGCTTGTTCGTCCGCATCGAGCAGCGGCTCCGGCTGCAGTGACACGGCAAACGGCAAACGCTTTTGAATCTCGATCTGCGCGAGCATCAGGTTGAACGCCTCGCCCGCGCTCAGCCCGAGTTTCTGCAGCACGGCATTGGCTTTCCTGAGCCGGATGTCAGGGACTTTGGTTTTGAACGTCGTCGTTGCTTGAGACATGCGATGACGATGCCCTGTGCAGCGCGCCGGGTCAACAACGGCGGAACCATCGGATGCTCACCCCCCATCATGCTCGGCAAGCTGGAGTGAGCTGGCCCGATTCTCGCCGCGAACTATAGCGACTGAACGTTCCGCCGCACCAGCACCACGCCTCGCCTTCCTCCGCCACCGCATTGCCGGCTCCCAAGTCAGACGACTTCCACGCCATGGGGCAACTGCCCGGGAAGAAGGAAGGTTTTTACCAACTCACCCTCGCCGCACACGATCAGGCCAGGGAAGCGTTTGAACCATTCGCCCTCGGGGACTTCTGGATGGGTGTCGCACCAATCGCCGAACAAGCCCATTTGATCGAGTCTGACCTCGCGTTGCCGGATGCGCCGCGCGAGATGCTGGATGAGTGCACGGGGCAACGTGTGACGGCGAATCTTCGGCATGACGGCTATCGCTCGCCGTAAAAGCCTTTCACCAGAGCCTCTTGAAGTCGGTCGGCTTCGGCAGGGTCGGGGGCATCCACCATGCGCTGGGCCAGTTCGGTCAGTTCCGCGCCCGGGAGCGGACGACGTTGGTCGAGTTCCTTCGCATGGCGCACGACCTTCGCCAGTTCGAGTGGCGGCAGGGAGTCGATCTCACGGATAATCTGGACGGCCGTCATCGGGAGAAAATACTGGACTGCTTGCGAACGGTCAACAGGCCCCCACCCCGGAGGGCAAGCCTCCCGGCCATCAGGCAACCTGCCCGGCAAGCCGGAGTGAGTTTGCCAGATTCTCGCCGCGAGCTGGCGTCTGAACGCTCCGCTCCGCTCCAAAGTCGGCTACTCGCGCTGGAGCAACCGTGGCAGGCCCTCCCCCTTATCCGCGAGTCCCTACGGCTGCTTCTGCAACCGATAAAACCGTGCCGTTTCGCTGGCCGGCAATGTCAGCACCATTCGATCTCCCATCGCCACCGGGGTCTCCGTCGCATTCCGCCAGTTCGCGGCCGAGCCCAGCGCATCGCTGATCTGCACCTGAAATCCGCCCGAGCCCGCCGGCCACGACACGGCGACCCCAGCCGGACTAGCCTTGTCGATCGCCAGCGCCACCCGCGTAACCGCGGCCGCGTTCGGATCGAACACCACCCAGCGTACCGCTTTGGTCTTTCCTTCGAAACTCACCGTCATCGTCGCTTCCCCGAGCGCCCGCGTCCGCCACGCCAATGGATTCGTAACCTCCACGACCCCAGGTGCCGATGACGTCACCGTAAAATTCGCCGCATCGATAAACCGGCGTGAAACCCGCCCGTCGCTCCACCGTGTCCATACCTGGATCGGCACCGCCAACCCCGCCGGATGCCGCGCCTCGTTCCCCGGCAGCACCTCGAAGTCCACGGCCGTCACCCCCGGCGGCGACACCGTGCCGACCTTGGCCGATTCGAAGATCACCCGCTGGCCCGTCGCCGTCTCGTACATGCCCTGCAACACCACGTCCCCGTAGGTCTGCGCCGCCAGCCGCAACGTCAGTTCCAGCGGATTCTGCGTCGGTTGCAGAATCTGCAACCCCTTCCCGCTGATCCCGTTCGTGCCGTGCAGCTCCGCCACCCACAGCACCTGCCCCGCCACCGGCCGCCCCTCCGGCTGCCGCACCCGCAACTTGAAATCCTGCCGCAGCGACAGCCCCTCCAAGTCGCCTCCCACCGCCAGGCCCCGCAGCAGCTCGCCCTGGTCAATCTTCATCTGGACGATGTCGAAATTAAATTGAAAGGCAAACTGATCGATCCCATCCCGGATCGCGTCATCCAGCAACGGCGGCACCTGGAAAGATCCGAACACCCGATCCGCCGCCGGCACGTTCGTGTCCTGATTCAGCGCCCCGATCACATGCCGCGCCACCACCGGCGAGATCGCCTGCCCGCTCGTCGCCCCAAAAATCTCGCCGATCTTGGGCGCCTCCATATACGCATGGGAAATCTCGTTCTCCCGCGGAACGGTATAACTATTCGTCGGCGCCGACTGCCCCGGCCCAACCGCGACCATGCTCGAGAAATCGACCACCCCATCCGAACCCTCTCCGACCACGATCTGCCCATCCTCCGGCGTCGTCAGCATCAGCGCATAAAATCCGGGACATTCCGAAGCGCTCGCGGTGAAATTCCTCCCGCCCAGAATCAACGTCCGCACCAGGTGAAACGGCGCGGTCGAATCCGGCGCCCAATACGAGCTCGGGCTCGGATCGTTCAACGCGCGAATCTGCGGCCCCCACGGATCGAACTTCTCCTGCGCGATATTGCTTTCCACCATCCCGTAGCCCACCCAATTCGGAACCGACCCGCCCTCGTTCTGATTCAGCCTCAGGATATAGCGCAACAGCCGCGTCCCATTGTGCGGCGAACCGACCGTCACGACGCGATGAAACCGCCCTCGAAAATAGTTCTCCTCATTGCGGAACGGCTTATCGATGTGCTGATTCGCATTCCGCGAACAAAGCATCCGCGTCAACAGCCCTCCCTGGCTGTGCGCCACCACATCGTGCCGGGTGAACAGCCATTGGCCCCGCACCGGCTCCATCGCCTCCTCGATCGCCCGCTGCGCCAGCAACACCAAGTTCGTCAACGGCCACAACGTGTTGATCGACGCATCCCAGCCCGTCACTGTGCTCGTCGTCTCCCCCTGCCCGTATCGCGCCGTCCGCACGAAGGTCGCATCCCGCGTCTTCGTGAGTTCCTTGATGAAATCCGCGCCCCAATTCCCATCCGTGTTATACCCGTGAATCAACGCAATCGGCGGCCGCCGCACCGGCACCCGGATTCTCCCCAGCGCCAGGCCCTCGTCGTCCTGCAGATCGATCAGGATCACCACCTCCACATCGCCCCCGGCCGGCCTCAATTCATCGGAGTTGATCGCCCCCAGCGCCACGAACCCCGTCGGTTTATCCTTCGTCAACGTCAATTCCCCATCCGCCGCCCACCCGGCCTCCCCCAGCACCTCCAGCCGATCCTCGATCGGCGTTCCATCGATCTCCCCCCACACCATCTTCGCCGTCGCGCGCACCGTCACTCCGTTCGGGAACCGCTCCAGCTTGTCCGGCCGCACCTCCGCCCGCAGCAAGAGCCGCGTCACCCCATCCGCGATCAATCCCTTCCCCTCGAACTCCGGCAGATCCCCCAGCGCCTCCGCCTCCGCCACGAACGCCAGCGGCGCGTTCGGATTCCCCATCCCGGCCTCCAGGCTCTCCTCCGTGAAACTCTCCAGACCCGGCTCCCGCATCGTCAAATCGATCACCGGCTCGATCACCAGCGGCTGCGCCAGATTCGCCATCGACGCGAAAAACTCGTTGCCGCTGCAAATCATGTGACCCATCCGAAACACCCACAGATTCGTCCCCGGCCCGATCGCTTGAAACGAATACAATATCTCCGCCGAATTCCCCGGTGCCAGACTCGCGATCCCGCTCGGCGCCGGCCCCGAAACCGTCGCCACCATATTCGAATCGTACGTCACCTCCCGCCCCAGGCTATCCCCCATCCTTAGGCCGTAGGCCGGCACATTGCCGATATTCGTCACCGTCAGCGTCGCGCCGATCACGTCGCCCACCGTCACATTCGTCCGGCTCAGCACCGCCTCGAAATCCGGCCGCGTCTTTTCCAGCGGAATGATCTCCACGGCGAAATCCCCATCCTCATCCCGCGTCGCCGTCCCCGGCGCCGCGTTCAACATCCCCAGAAAATTCCCCAGAATCGGGATGCACACCGTCACCCCCTCCGGCGTGATCAAGAAATCCTTCGCCGAATCCGTCGGGATCGATCGCCCACTCCGTTCGATCGGCGGCGTCACATACTCCGGCAGCCCCGAGTCCCTCGGCGGAGACGCGATGTAATATTGATTCGGATGATTGATCCCCCCCGACAGAAAGGCCACCACCGGCTGCGGTTCCTCCGGCCCCCATTGCGTCTTCCCCTCCGCATTCACCCCCGTCGGCACCGCGAACGTTCCCACCGTCCGCAACCGCACCTTGTCCCCATACGCCACCCCGCTCGTCACCAGCCGGAACCGGTTCGTCTTCCCCGGGGTGTAGGTCGGCGGAAAGTAACCCACCTCCACATACGAAACCGATGGATCCACCTCCAGCGTGATCGTCCGAAAATCCAACTGCGCCTGCCCCGGCCCCACGCTGCCCGCCAACACGAGCAATCCGATCCCCCACCGGACCCCCCGGACCCAATCGCGACACCACCTGGAGACAATCAGCTTGGCCATTCTAACCCACAAAATAGCCCCATCCAGCCCGCCAGCAATCGTCCATCGGCGAAATCCCTTGCCAGATCGCGCCAATCCTCCCCCTCGGCTCCCCCCTTCAGGACACCGAGAATCACGCCAACTGCAATCTCTCCAGCAACCTCCTCGCCGCTGGACACCGTTTCTCCACTTCTGCCGGATCGATCTTGCCGAGCAACTCGAACGAGACCTTGCCCTTGGCGTAATGCTTCCTTGCGCAGCCCGCCGTGGCTTTTTTCAAGGCATCCCACACCTGCTGTTTCGAGATTTTTTCCGGCGCAGGCCATTCAGGCAATGCCTTGTCTCTCCAGTTCTGGCCGAAGAAATCCTTGAGCGTCTTTCGATCCGCCACCAGCCACGTCTCCATGCAGCAAATCATCAGGTAGGCGTCGTCATCACCCGCGCCCTCTGGCTTATCCCATCGATCTTCGCGCCGCGTCCTCAGGTGTTCCCACGACGGGCGGTCCTCCAATGGGACCAAATCCTCACTGTCTACCAGCAACAGCGGTATTTCGCCCGGCTTGCGCGTCCGTATCGCATGCTTGAAAAGCTCGAAGGTCGTGCTCCGCGCCCCACCGGCCTCCACGGTCGGCATGCGTCGTCCGGCGAGCCCGGCTTTGCCGAAGAAGCTCGCCCAGCCACTCCGGAACAAGGCATGTTGCCGCCGAACCTCTCCGCCTCCTTCAATGAAAAGCGTAAATTTCACCAGCGATTCCCTCCAATCCCCCCTCGGCTCCACACCTGTCCCAGGGAGTAATTTTTCAGCCACACTTCCAAGTCCTCCGCGCTCAGCCGCTCGAATCGCGACTCCCCATTTTCCTTCGAACACACCACCACGCTCTCCGGCTCCTCGCTCAGGGCATCCACCAGCACCTCCGAATGCGTCGTCACCACCAGTTGCGTCCGCTCCGCCGCCCCCTTCAGCAACTCCGCCACGTACGGAATTACGTCCGGGTGCAGACCCAGTTCCGGCTCCTCGATCGCGACCAACGGCGGCGGCTCCGGATGCAGCAAAATCGCCAGCAAGCACATATACCGCAGCGTTCCGTCCGAAAGACGTGCCGCCGGAATCTTCCGGTTCCCCCGCTCCCGCACCTCCAGATGCACATACCCCTCCCGCGTTACCGTTTCGATCCCCTCGACCCCCTCGTACAACCGCGCGAGCGCCCCAATAAACTCCTCCCGCTGATCCGGCAGCAAATGGTTCAGCACCAGCACCAGATTCTCCCCCCCGTCGCTCAGAAAATCGCTCCGGTTCAACGCGCTCTGCGGCATGCGCCATCCCGCCCCGGGACCGAACGGCCAATTCCGGAACAGCCGGATCGCGTCATACCGCTGCTGCAGCCAGGCCAATTGCGGATACTGCTCCGGATCCCGGATCTGCGATAAAATCGAATGCTCCGGCTTCAGGCTCGTCCGCTTCAGTTCGCGCCGCGTTACATTCCGCGGCTTGCCGTGCGGATTGTAAATATTCAGCACCGGCTCCCCTCGCCGGAACAGATAATAAGCAAAATTCCGTCCGGGCCCCTTCTCCGGCCTGTCGTCCATGATCGACTCATCCGTCAATTCGAATCGATAGCGCTGCTCTGTCATCCGAACCTCATGAACTAACCCATTCCCCCGCCGGTCCGGATACTCGATTACCGCTTCCACCGAGGCTTCCCGCGGGTCGATCCGTGCCCCCTTCCGGCGTGCGTCGCCGTTGGAGCCCGCCCCGTTCGCCGCTCGGGAGTCAGGCCGTTGAGGCCCGTTTTTCGCCGCCGCGTCCTTCCACAACCATTCCAGAATCCCCCCCGTCGCTTTCACCGGCTCCGGCAGATTCGTCGGCGCCGCCTTCAGCAGCGACAACACCTCCAGCAAATTCGATTTTCCCGAGCCGTTCGGCCCGATCAGCACATTCAAGCCCCGCATCTCCAGATCGATCCCCTCCGGCCCGAACGAGAGCAATCGCTTCACTTTCAGTCGCTTAATCAACATGTTCATAACCTATCAGCAGGAGACTTCCGCCTGCATCTAATTCTTCTCCTTCATCATTCCTCCGCTAGGCCGCGGCGGGGACTTCCCAGCGGCGGTGGACGGGGTCCCACTGGTAGGGCGGGGAGCCGGGGGGGAGTTCGGGATAGCCGATCCACATGATCTGCT
>CAYZKY010000221.1:0-7820 GCA_964478815.1 uncultured Verrucomicrobiota bacterium | reverse complement strand
GGGTCATTTTGGGCGCAGGAAGTCCTATTTACGCGGGTTTCGTGAGGGTGGGCGCCCGGGCTGGGCGGTGGCAGGATGGGGAGCGCCGGGAGGGGGGCGCTGAGTTTAACACCGAGATCGCCGAGGACACGGAGAACACCGAGAGGAGGCGGGACGGGAAGCGATGGGTTTGGGCACTCCGGGGCTTCGCACCGGAATGTAGACTTTCTGGCTGCTGGGAGGGGGACGGGGCTGGTGGTGAGGGCATGGGACACCCTGCCGGGGCTCTTCCGGGAGGAAGCGACACGGCGATGGGGCGGGGTCGCGCGGCGGAGAATCGGAACAGGAGGGGCGAAGGTTTCACGCCTCTTGTTCGGAATCGATCCGAGCGACCGCGAGTTTGGGTTCGCGATCATGGGGTCAAGATGTCGCAGGGGAGGCGGATGCGCAAGAGGAGGTCTGGTTTTTTCGCCATGGATTTGGGAAGCGAGGCCAGGCGGGGATCGGTGAGCGAAGGCGTGTGGCTACAGGGCGCGCCGTTCCGGCAACATGCACGATTTGGCCCCATGGCTCGTTAACCGCGTCCAGATGACCACGGACGGCCATAAGGAGTATCTGGAAGCCAACGGAGAGCGCATTTGGCAGCCAGATCGACTACGCCATATTGGTCAAGCTCTGCGGGAACCAGAACGGCAACGGAGTGCCTGCGGAAGTGCGCTACAGCCCCGCTCAGTGCATGGGCGCGCGCAAGACGGTCATTTCGGGGAAACCGGAAGCGAAGCACATTCGACCAGCATTACCGAACGGCAGAACCTCACGATGCGGATGAGCATGCGCCGCTTCACCAGATTACCGAACGGCTTCTCGAAGAAACTGGAGAATCACGAACACGCCGTAGCCCTTTACTTCATGTAATACGATTTCGCTCGCGTTCACCAGACCTTGCGGGTCACCCCTGCGATGGAAGCAGGGGTGTCAGACCACGTTTGGAGTTTTGAGGAGATAGTTGGCCTTTTGCCGTGAGGGTGATACCGCAACGATTAAATCCAAAGATTGTCATGCTGCGAGTCAAAGGCTGTTCTTCTTGCTCTTGCAGTTTTCCGATAATCTCGCTCACGGCTTGCTGGATGGAATCTGACATGAACTGCTTCATGTGCTCTTGGAACACAACATGACCTTTTTCGATGTCACCGAGAGTGCGCGGAGGGGGTACTGGCCTGTTGTCAGCCTTCGCCGTTTCGATCCACTCTTTGGCCATTTCTCTAGCATTTTGGAGCGCCTCTTCGGGAGTTGCACCATCCGAAACGCATCCCGGAAGCTCTTGGATGTCAGCCAGATACGCTTGATCATCATCGCTCCAGAAGATATGAACGGAGTATTCGGGTTTCATTTTGGCATCCTGGCTAGAACTGCCCTCAACTGTTTGACTTGGTACCGCTTCATTTGGCTGCCATGAGGCTGCAAGTTGAGGATTTCCTCGATCCCATCTATCGTGAAAATACGGTGACTTCCTCTGATTCTTTCACGAAAACCTACGTGCGCCAACATGGCGCACGCATCATCAAAGCCGATATTAGCATCAGACGTGCCGCTGAGTATCTTTTCTCTTGTTTTATCGTGCTTGCTCAAGCCACGGCCTTGAATGGGGCGGCTTGATACCAAGCTGGCAGTGGGGTGTCAATACCCATTGCACCCCAACTGTAGCGCCAAATGAGAAACACCACAACGACTGAATCGTTGCCGCAGGGCGACAGGGAGCCCAGAGATTTTCAAACTGACCCACTACCGCCCCTTTGGAAATCCCCGACGACATCGCGGCGCGGATGGAATTCGCGGTCGATTAGTGGGGTAAAAATCTTTTGGGAATTGCGCTGTTATCGTCGGCGAGAGAGTTCGCGCCGCGCCGGCGCGCCTGGCAGAATAGACAGAAGGATTCACACGCAACCGATTCGACCCGGTTGGGCGATTTTGAAGCGATCGGTGGCGCGCTGGCGCTCAGGCAAGGCAATGGCTGAGGCGGTTTTGAGGTTGGGACGAGCACGAAGAGCCAGTGGCAGGCCTTTTGGAGCGGCTCGTTTATGTGAAATCTGTAAGAGCAATTTACAATTCCGCTCTCGCTCAGTTTTCCGCAGTTATCATTGTAACATGTTGTAGCAAAAGTATTTGCGAATTATTATTTTGCGAACCACAATGGAAAGCTGAAGCGAGTGTATATGGAATATTTTTATGTAAGTGTTTATCAGCAAATGCTTTACGAATGGTCTAACATTTTTGGCGTGAATAATGCTCGCAATTTGGATGTAAGTTTGCTCACCAACATGAAACCATACCAACTACTGATCGGGGCTGGGGCGCTTGCCGCCAGCGTAATTCAAGCCTCCGCGGCGATCACGACGTACACGGACGCCGGCGCATTCAGCGTCGCGGTCGGGCCGAATATCACGAAGGAGGATTTCACGGACACGGACCACTTCCCGATTTCCACGGGAGTGCTGAACCAGTTCACGGATTTGCCGGGAATCGGCATTGCGCCGGGAGACATCGAGCCGGGAGCGACCTATTCCACGCCGATCGGGACCAGCTTTTTCTTCAATATCGACGCGGGCGGCGGGTATGCCGGCGGGTTTCTCGATGGGTTTTACGGTGGCGATCCGGATCGGGAGCTGACGGTGACATTCGACAGCCCCGCAGCGGGTTTTGGGTTTGTTTATAATTCCCTGATGGGCGACGATTTTGATGTCGTGATCAAGTTTACGAGCGGGCCGGATTACGTGGGAAACTTCGCCGCCGGCGGGGGAGTTGATCTGCGGTTCATCGGATTTAGCAGTTCTTCGGCGGACATCGCTTCCGTAGTGATCGATGGAAATGGCGACGGCACCTTTGCCTTTGCCCTGGATGATTTCTGCTTCACCTCGGATGGAACCACGCCGGTGCCGGAGACTTCGGCGACCTGGCTGATGCTGTCCCTGGGGCTGGCGGGGCTGGGGATGCTGCGCCACGGCCGCGGGAGCGCGGCGCGCGCGTAACCGGGCTGGGCGAACGCCCGAATCGGACAAAACATTATCAAAGCAAGTCCGGCCCGCTGAAGCTGCGGGCTGGACTTTTTGTTGGGCAAGGCGGGCCGGGTTTGTTGAGCGACAGGGAGGTCGTCTTCGCGGGGGCAGGGGCCTTTGCTGGCACGACCGTGACAGCCCTGTATTGCGGGGATGCGCCGTGCGGGCCGCCTCGGCCGCAGTCAAAATCTCTCGCCGTCGGCCCTGCCGGAATTTTCAGAGAGAACCGGCCCCCTCCGATGGGGTGCTTTGCGCCCGGTTATGCTTATGCGAAGCCATTGCATGTAGCAGCTTCGTGGGATTCAGAAAGCGGAACGGTCTTTATCATCACCGCGTACGAACCCTCGCTGGATATTTTTGAAGCCGATTACAAGACGAAAAGGAAATGAGCGCCGACAGTTCTGCGATCTGTCCGATGTGCGGGGGCCAGAAGGTTCCAGGCAAGACCACATTCAGCGCCGATCTGGGCACCGGTGTCGTCGTCGTTCGCAATGTCGAAGCCACGATTTGTGCCCAGTGCGGCGAGGAATGGATCAAGGATGAAACCGCACAAAAACTCGAGAAAATCGTGAGCGATGCGCGCGAAAAACGGCTGCTCGTCGAAGTCACGGCTGCGGCTTGAGGGAATGAGGGAAGTGTAAGAGATGACATGAAGATTCCGGCGAGGCCGGGTCTTTCGGCTGGGGCCTTCGTTGGCCCGACCGTTACAGCCCGCTGCGGGGATGCGCCGGGCGTGCCGCCTCGGCCGCAGTCAAGATCCCTCGCCGCAGTCCGTGCCGGAATTTTCAGACAGGCTCTGAATATGAGCGACCGCGAAAGCAACTGGACTCGAGACCGCTTTCAGACCTTCCCCCCTCAGGCATGGATCGTGTGCCATTCGCTTGTTGCAGGTGGAGGCAGATCGTATTGGCAGACCTCGCTTAGCTCCACCTGCCTTTGAAGGGGCGGCATACCATCTGCAAAAGCCTGGTACCAAACGTGGGGCAATGAAGAGACTTCTTCTTTTGCAGGCGCATCGCTTTCACTTTCGCGGTCAAACGAGAAATCGAAATCGAACAGCCGATCTCCATGCGGAAAAAGTGCGCTCGGCCCGAGAAATACACCTGTATCCGAGCGCAGCTCCCAAGCAGCAAAACCATCTTCGCCGCGCTCAGGTTCGAGGGAAGGAAACCGGGGCAGAAGCTGGGGCAACCGAGTGGGCACACGAAGGCGAACGGCGCAATGTTGAGCGAAAACTGGACTGAGATTGATAACCCGACACCGGAGACGACCCGAGCCGCCCTCGGTGGCTTCGATTCGGATCTCCACCTTCACCGAGGGGACTTTCTGGCGGTTCATGACGTCGCGAATCTCATAGTCCTCCATCGACTGAGCCTCAAAATTGAATCGCTTGTAGTAGCGATGATCCAGCGCCTGATGCGCGGTGGTGGACTGGGGGACTACCACCACGTAATAGACTTTTCCGGGTTCCTTATCGGAGTCAACCGCGATGATGTCGACGCCCTCAATCCTTGGGCGGATTTGTTTGACGATCTGCGCCAGCCATTCCTTCGAAAACTCCGTTCGCTCCACGGGAGTCCGCTCAATTGCCAAATGCTTTTGTGCGCCTTCCCCCTCGGAAAGCCCATAAATCACAGTGCCTCCGCTGGCGTTCGCGAGAGCCGAAATCGTCCTGGTGATTTTGAACTTTTGATCTGGGCTCCGCCCAATGGCTCGGCCACCCTTGAATTCCAACTCAGGACCTTCCTCGACCTTGTCGTCGATTAAAGACTGCAACCGGGCTTCCGACCATTTGGCAATCATGTGAGTCAAACTATCTTAATCGTTCAGTGCAAGTTTGGCGTTGGGAAGTAAATGGCAAACAACTGCTCATGGATCGGCGCGCACACCAAGGTAGCGCGTGGAGGGGTATTTGAAAATTGGCTTGATGGGAAGTACATCCCGGTGCTCAATCCCTGGTAACAGCTCCGCGGCTTTTTGGGCAGAAGCATTTCTCACGCGCAAAGCTTCAGCGAGAGACGGGGCGCCGTTTGGCAACCCGAAGTATGCATCATCAGCCAGGTAGAATGAAACTGCCTGCCCCTTAAACCAGCCTCGAAGGGCAGCTAAACTTGGCGTGCGACGATCAAAGCTGAAAACGACTTCGCGGTGCTCGTTTACCACTTCGATACCCGCCTCGTCCTTATTCCAATCGAATCGAGGCGGGCGAAAGCTCAGCACTCCATTTGAAAGGACCATACTTTCGCCGGTCGGCACATTGATCTCTCCTTCCACGCAGAGCTGGTCTCCTTGCAAGTAGAGAAAGATGGGCAGGCCGCCGATAGGATCGAACTTGTTCGTGCGCAGCATCCCGGCAGCGATACGCGCAGTCACACCCCCAGTATGGATTTCAATTTCGCTGATGTTCTCAGAAAAAGTCAACGAAACTGGAAGCGGCGTTTGTGAAGCAGATAGAGCCGCTTGCGCCACTGCTTGCGCGGCGGTCGAGCGTTCGAGATTCCCATGTCTCCATGCGATGAAGCCGATAAATACAACGCTAAGCACGCCAGGGAGAACGTAACGACATATCCAACTTTTGAAGACCATGAGCGCCGCAAGGAAGGCGCTCAGGCAGATTCCTAGGACACTCCCCACAGTAATTATCGGCCCTTCGAAGTATTTCAAAAGGCCAATGAACGAGGCGGTAAAGATCGTGGCAATGCTGCCCCATTTGAGTAGTTCCTTTCCGCCGCGCTGCTTTGCGGCTGCAAGGTCAGCAGCAAGAGATGGGGGGCGGCTCATAGGTCGTAGTTGTCATTACTCGGCGATCACGGAGTGATCCTTGCCGCTATTTGAGCGAAGGGTAACAATGCGCCCTTCGATCACCGGTGGAACTTCGAAAGGAAGCCATCTTGAACGGCCTTCAGGTTTTCCAAGGTCCACGCATGGGTTGGTGGAGGTAGGTGTTGGCGTCGGGGTCGTCGAGGAAGCGCTGGGTTTGGGGGTTGAAGCGGAGGACGCGGCCGGTTTGCAGGGCGGTCTTGGCGAGGTTGACGAGGGTGCAGGAGCGGTGGCCGTTGCGTTCGTTGAGGGCGAACTTCTTGCGCGTTTTGACGGCCTGGACGAAGTCGGTGAGCTGGGGTTCGGGCTCCTTGAGTTCGGCGAGTTTCTTCTCGAAGTCCGGGATGTTGGACTTGAAACCTTTCATGAGCTTGCCGTGGGGGCCTTCGATGAAGGCGGCCTCCTTGTAGCGGTCTTCGCCGTCGATGACGATTTCGCAGCCGTCTTTATATTTGAGGCGGATGACGCGGAAGGTGCCGACGGCGTCGCGATCCTGCTTCGGGGCATCGGCTTCGATCTCGATGGGGCTTTCGTCGTCCTTGCCGAGAATGTATTGCACGGGATCGAGGTAATGCTGGCCCATATCGCCGAGGCCGCCGCCATCGTAGTCCCAGTAGCCGCGGAAGGTGCCGTGGACGCGGTGGGGGTGGTAGGGCTTGAAGGGGGCGGGGCCGAGCCAGAATTCGTAATCGAGATTCGCGGGGACGGGCTGCGGGGTGAGGTCGGTGCGGCCGACCCAATAGAATTTCCAATCGAAGCCGGTGCTGGCATTGAGCGTGACTTTGAGCGGCCAGCCCAAGAGACCGTTTTGCACCGCTTTCTTGATGGGCTGGACGGGCGTGCCCATGCCGTAGAAGCCGTCCTGGAAGCGGAACCAGGTGTTGAGGCGGAAGATGCGTTGATGCTTTTCGACGGCGGCGACCACGGCTTCGCCTTCGCCGACGGTGCGGGTCATCGGCTTTTCGCACCAGATATCCTTGCCGGCCTTGGCGGCCTCGATGGCCATGATGGCGTGCCAGTGGGGCGGGGTGGGGATATGGACGATATCAATGTCCTGGCGGGCGAGCACTTCGCGGAAATCGCGGTAACCTTTGCAATCGGGCCCGCCTTCCTTCACCGCGGCATCGAGGTGGTGCTGGTCGACATCGCACACGGCGAGGAGCTTGCAGGCGGTGTTGATGCTTTTGACGTGGCCCAGGCCCATGCCGCCGGTGCCGATGACGGCGCGGGTGAGCATCTCGCTGGGGGCGACGTAGCCGGCACCCCCCAGCAGCCGGCGGGGGACGATGTTGAGGGTGGCAAAGGCGGCGAAGGATGTTTTGAGGAAGTTTCGCCGGGTGAAACGATGTCGCTTATTCATGTCGGGCTCCAACCGGGAGTCTGTTGAGCACGCGGGCGGTTGACAAGGGAGTTTCTCGGGAATGGACAGTCACTCCACGGTTCTGAACGCAACAGGCCGGCGCACGGGATCGAGCGGCCGCCGGACCGAGGCAGGCGGGACTTGCGTTGGCGAGGGAGTTGGCTTAAGCAGCGGGCATGGATTTCGCCAGCCCGGAGATGTGGATAGCCTTGTTGACCCTGACGCTTCTCGAGATCGTGCTGGGGATCGATAACGTGGTGTTTATTTCGATTCTGGCGGCCAAATTGCCCAAGGAGCAGCAGGCGCGGGCGCGGAAGCTGGGGCTTTCATTGGCGTTGATCACGCGGGTGCTGTTGTTGCTGGGCATTTCGTGGGTGGCGGGTCTGACGGGGGAGTTGTTCCGGGTGGGCCAGCATCCGGTGTCGGGGCGCGATTTGATCCTGCTGCTGGGCGGACTGTTCCTGCTCGGGAAATCGACGCACGAGATTCACGCCAAATTGGAGGGGGAGGACGGGAGCATGACGAACCGGATGGCGCCGAGCTTCCGGAGCGTGATCATCCAGATTCTGCTGCTGGATGTGGTGTTTTCGCTGGATTCGGTGATCACC
>CAYZKY010000220.1:0-7880 GCA_964478815.1 uncultured Verrucomicrobiota bacterium | reverse complement strand
AGCCCCGGCGTCACTCCGGCCATGACGGCGGGATTGCCGGCCTTGCCGAGCCCGGCGATGCGGCCGTCCTTGATGCCGACGTCGGCTTTCACGATCCCGGTCCAATCGACGATGAGCGCGTTGGTAATCACGCAATCGAGCGCATCCTCCGCCGCGACGCCCGCGGCCTGGCCCATGCCTTCGCGGATGACCTTGCCGCCGCCGAATTTGCATTCGTCGCCGTAGGTGGTGAAGTCCCGCTCGACCTCCAGAATCAGGGTGGTGTCGCCGAGGCGGACGCGGTCGCCCGTGGTCGGCCCGAACATCTCGGCATAATGCCGACGTTGCATTTTATGCGGCATAATCAGGAATCCTGGTGGGCGAACTGGCGGGCGTGGACGTTCTTCATCGCGGCCGCGAGCCCCTCCTTCGAGACAGGGCCGCTGGCCAGATTATTACCGCCGCGAATAATTTTCGTTCCGGCAATCGGCACGAGCGAAATGGTTTTCGTTTCTCCCGGTTCGAACCGAACCGCCGTTCCCGCCGGAATATCCAGCCGGCGCCCGTAGGCCCTGGCGCGGTCGAAGCGGAGCGACGCGTTCGTTTCGATGAAGTGGTAGTGGCTCCCGACCTGCACCGGGCGGTCGCCGAGATTCGTCACCGCCAGCGAGATGGCATCGCGGCCGGAGTTCAGCTCGATCTCGCCCTCGCCCGCCGCGCAAGCCCCCGGCTCCGGCTCCTCCGGCGGGGTGATGAATTTCGCGAGATCGGGCACCGGCAGAAAGCTGCCGTAAAGGGCCAGCGCCAGATCGCCGTGCTCGGCCGCGATCGGATGATGCACCGTGACCAGCTTCGAGCCGTCCGGAAATGTCCCTTCGACCTGCACTTCGGCGATCATTTCCGGCACGCCCGGCATGACCTGGTTCCGCCCGAGAAAGCGGCGGCCCACGTCCATCAGCTCGGCCACGCTGCGGCCATCGCGGATGAACTCGAGAAGCTGCGTGGCGATCAGCGCCACCGATTCCGGATGGTTCAGGCAAAGGCCGCGCGCCAACCGTTTCTGCGCGAGAAAACCCGCGTTGTGGAGGAGCAGTTTATCGATTTCGCGAGGCGAAAGGTGCATAATGGGTGTGATCGGAAGTGGCGGTCAGAGGGGCGCCCATTTCAACACAGAGGGCACAGAGCGCACAGAGCCCACAGAGAGGGGAGGAAGGAAGAAAAGCGTTAGTTGGGGAGTCTACGGCGCAGGCGAGGGGGAGCACGACGGGCGGGGCGGTCAACGGGGTTCGCCCTCTTCGATCCTCCGATCCCCCGTTCCTCCGATCCCCCCAAAGCGCCAGAGGACTGGCGCAGTCCAAGTCCTGGCGGAATTCCCGCCGGCCCCCATGGGGTGGGAGGCGAGTGATGGAGTAGCGATGACCGCCAGTTTCAATCACACCCGGTGCATAAGGTGCATAGGCTACCATTTGCGTTCCCAGGGGTTGTCCGAAAGCAGTCCGCGCAGGAAAGCAAGGCGGGCCTGGATGGCGCGCGCGGCCGCTTCCACGGAGGTGGCGGCCAAGCGCAGGATCGCTCCCTCGCGCAGCGGACTGCCGGCGATCATCAGCGAAGCCCCGCGCGCCAGAGGTGCCTCGGCGAGATCATCGAGGATGGCCTTGGCGGAGGAAGCGATTTGCGGCCCGAGGAGCAGGACCGTGGCGAAGCAGTGAAACCGGCCCGTCACGAATTCCGAACGCGGCGGTCCATCCGTCCGGTCGAGACGGAGCGGGTCCAGCCAGACCAACTGGCCATCGCGCCAGACCTCATTTCGGCTGGCGTAGGAATTGAACTGCCATTGCTCGCCGCGCGCGGTCCGACCCCCACTGAACCCATCGACCAGCACCAGACTGGCACGGAGAGCCAGATCGAATCGCTGAGTTTGGTCGTACGAGGAATCGGCGAAGCATTGCACCGGGTCCGGCGCGACGACCAAGAGAGCCCCCTCGCCGACTTTGGCTTCGAGCGAGTGGGCGCAGGGCAAACCGGCGGGGTTCCGATAAATCTTGGAGGAGGATTGGCTGCCCAGAAAACACCGCGCCCCGGCGTCCACCTCGACCTGCAGGGCCGTCCGATCCCCCGCGACCATGCCGCCGCCGAAAGAGCTGGTGTAGGCCCAGACGCTGTCGCGCGCGCGGCCGGGAGTGAGAAGACGGAGCGGAGTGCGCGACCAGCAGCGGACCACCCGGCTGCGCCCCGCGACGGAGGCGACGCGCAGCGCGGCCGTTCCTTCGGCTGGCGCGCTTAGAGCCATCAGCCGGCGGCCAACACCCAGAGCACCGCCGCGGCGGACAATGCCGTGACGCTGGCCAGGCGAAGGACTTTCTGGTGGCGAAGGGCGACCTGCCCGGCCCCGAACAGGATCAGCCCCAGCAGCGCCAGGCACGCCAGGTGAAACGGACTGGCCACCGCGTGGGACACTCCCTCCTCCAGCAGGCCATGCCCGGGATGAGCCCGAAGGGCCGGCGCCAGAGCCAACAAGCAGACCGTTATCCAACCCACATTCAAAAAGCGTCTCATACAGTCAGGTATTTCCGAACAATTCCATCGTCGAGGTTGGCGATGGGGCCTTCGACCACGATCGCGCCTCGATCCATGACGTAGAAACTGTCCGCAACCGCGAGGCAGAAGTCGAGATATTGTTCGACGAGCAGAATGCTGATTTTCCCCTCCTTCTTGATCTTGAGCAGCGTATCGCCGATCTGATCGATGATGTTCGGCTGAATGCCCTCGGTCGGTTCATCGAGAATCAAAATCTTCGGGTCGGTCAGCAAGGCGCGGGCGATGGCCAGTTGCTGCTGCTGCCCGCCGCTCAGCACCCCGCCTTTGCGGGTGAGCATCTCCTTGAGCACCGGGAAAAGTTCGAGCACACGATCCACCTGCCCGTTGGCCTTGGCCCCATGCACGACCAGGCTGATCTTCAGATTCTCCCAAACGGTCAAGTTCGGAAAGATGTCGCGGCCCTGCGGCACGTAGCCCAAGCCCTGGCGCGCGCGCGCGTCGGGACGGGATTTCCCGAGTTCCGCGCCATCGAGCGTGATGCTCCCCTGCTCGGCGCGCACCAGGCCCGTGATCGCCTTCAACGTGGTGGTCTTCCCCACGCCGTTGCGGCCCATGAGGCAAACGAGGCTGTGCTCCGGCACGTTGAGATTGACCGAACGCAAAATGCGCGAGCCGTCGTAGGCCACGGTCAGGTCTTTGATGGCGAGTCTCAATGGGCTCCCTTCTTTTTGCGGCCGAGATACACTTCGACCACCCGTTCGTCGGACTGCACCTGGTCGACCGTTCCTTCGGTCAGGACATGCCCTTGGTGCAGGACCGTCACCTTGCTCGCGATCTGCCGGACGAAGGTCATATCGTGCTCGATGACAACAATGCTGTGCTTGCCGGCGAGGCTGAGGAGCAGCTCGCCGGTCTTGATGGTCTCTTCGTCGGTCATGCCGGCGGCGGGTTCATCCACCAGCAAAAGCTTCGGGTTCTGGGCGAGCAGCATGCCGATCTCGAGCCATTGCTTCTGCCCGTGAGAGAGGGATCCCGCCTTGGTCTTCCGCCGGTTCGAGAGGCCGATCGTTTTGAGCACGGCCTCGATCTTGTCGCTCTCTTCGGAAGTCCGGCGCGAGATCAGGGCCTGCCACACGCCGCGGCTGCCTTCGAGCGAGAGCAGAACGTTCTCCTCAACCGAGTGCTCGATGTAGACCGAAGGCGTTTGAAATTTGCGGCCGATGCCGATCCGGTTGATCTGGAACTCGTTGAGGCTGGTCAGGTCGGTATCCTTCTCGAATTCGATGGTGCCCGTATCCGGCCGGGTGCGGCCGGTGATCAGGTCGAGCATGGTGCTCTTGCCCGCGCCGTTCGGGCCAATGATCACGCGCAGCTCGCCGATATCCATGTAGAAATTGAGATCGGAGATGGCCTTGAAGCCCTCGAAGGATTTGTTCACTCCTTCGAGCGTCAGGACAAATTCTTTATCCGTCTGCATCATATTCCAATGGGAATCAGGGGCGGGTTTCAAACGTGGTGACGGCGGAGACCGGGGCCTCGGCCGGGATCGGGGTCCGGCTCCAGCGGCGTTTCAGGTTTTTGAGCTGCTCCGGCACGCCGACAATCCCTTTCGGCATGAAGAGCACCACCACGATGAAGAGCCCGCCCAGGAGGTAGAGCCACTGCTCCGGGAAGGCCCGGGTGGCGTAGCTCTTCAAGGCATTGACCCCGACGGCACCGATAATCGGGCCCACCAAGGTCCCGCGCCCGCCGACCGCGCACCACACCACGGCCTCGAGCGACTTTTCCGGCGACATCTCGCTCGGATTGATGATCCCGACCTGGGGCACGAAGAGCGCGCCGCCCAGCCCGGCGATGACGGCCGACAGGACGAAGACGAAGAGCTTGAAATTGGCGGTCGAGTAACCGGAGAACAGCACGCGGTTCTCGCTATCCCGGATGGCGCGCTGCACGAGGCCGAACTTCGTCGTCGTGAGCCACTTGCAAAGCATGTAGGTCCCGAGCAGCAGCACGACCGACGCCATGTAGAGGTAGCGCTTGGTGCCGGGGGAATTGATTTCCTGGCCCAGGATAAACTTGAAATCGGTGAGGCCGTTGTTCCCGCCGAAGGTGAAATCGTTGCGGAAGAACATCAGGCACGCCGCATAGGTCAGCGCCTGGCTGAGGATGGAAAAGTAAACCCCCTTGATGCGGGAGCGGAAGGCCAGCCAGCCGAAGACCAACGCGACCAGGCCCGGCACCCAGATGGCGGCCGCCGAGGCGAACCAGAAGTTCTGGAATGGAATCCAGTGGGGCGGCAAACCGCCGGTTTCCGGGAACCGCTTGGGAAACTCGAGAAAGACCATGAAGTCGGGAATGTCCGCCTTGTACTGGCCGAGGCGGCCGATCATCAGCATGAGGTGCATGCCCAAGGCGTATCCGCCGAGCGAGAAGAAGAGAGCCTGCCCGAGACTCAACAAGCCGGTGTAGCCCCAGAGGAGGTTGACGCTGAGCGCCAGCACCGCGTAGCAAAGATACTTGCCGTAAACGGTGATGCTGAAATTGCTGACGTGGAGAAAATGCTCCGGCGGAACGAAGGCGTTCAGGGCGGGCAAGACGCCGAGCCCGATCACCGCCGCCAGCCCGATGCCGATCCACTCGTTTCGACCAAACGCCTTGTCCATCATTACCCTTCCAAGCTGCGGCTGCGTGTGACGAACAACCCGGCGGGACGCCATTGGAGAAAGAGAATAATCGCCGCGAGCACGGTGATCTTCCCCAGCACCGCGCCCAGCCAAGGCTGCAAGATCTGGTCCGAGACACCGATCCCGAACGACGCGGAAACGGTGCCGACCAGGTTCCCCACGCCCCCGAGCACCACCACCATGAAGCAATCGATGATGTAGTTCTGCCCGAGGCTCGGGCCGACATTCCCGATCTGCGAGAGGCAACACCCGGCCATGCCGGCCAGTCCGGAACCAAAGGCGAAGGTCATCATGTTCACGCGATCCGTCCGGACGCCGAGGGCCGAGGCCATGGAGCCGTTCTGCATGACCGCGCGAATCTGCAATCCCAGCGAGGTCTTGGTGAGGAGGCAATAGGTCAGCCAGACAACGAAGACCGCGAACGCGATGACGAAGATCCGGTTGTAGGCGAGGAGCACATCCTTGACGACAAAGCTTCCGCTCAGCCAGTCGGGGGAATTCACCTGGACATTGGCCGCGCCGAAGGTGTGACGGAAGACCTGCTGCAACACCAGACTGACTCCCCAGGTGGCGAGCAGCGACTCGAGCGGGCGGCTGTAAAGGAAGCGGATCACGCCGCGCTCAAGAATCAAGCCCACCGCGCCGGCGGTGATAAAGGAGACGAGCAACGCGGCAATGAAATATAGCTCCATCCCGAGGCCGGCGCCGCCGAACCATCCGCGAAAAATGTTCTGCGTCACATAGGCCGAGTAGGCTCCGATCATCATGATCTCGCCGTGGGCCATATTGATGACGCGCATGAGCCCGAACGTGATGGCCAGCCCGAGCGACGCGACCAGCAGCACGGCGGAGAGACTCAGGCCGCGAAAGGCCGTGCCGAACAGGTTGCCGACCCACATATACATCTCGATATCGTAGACCGTGCTACGGACGAGGTTGATGGTTGGTTCGCCGTAGGCGGCGGGATTCGCCTTGGCATCCACGGCCAATTGTTGCAGGAGCGCCAGGGCATTGATCGACTTCATTTCGCGCAACGTCGCGATGGCTTCGAGCCGGGTGGCTTCGTTCGTCGACTTGACCTTGGTGACGGCGATCGCCTCGCGCAGCGCCTTCTGGACTTCCTCGACCTGCTCGCGCGGCAGGCGGGGTTCGAGATACGGGAGATACTCGGGGTTCTGTTCCTGACCGAGCTTGGTGATCGCGTCCCGCCGCATTTTCGGATTCGGGTTGCCGACGGCGAAGATATCGAGCGTGGTCTTGATCGTGCGGCGGAGCTTCGAATCCGTGTCGGCCGGAGTCAATTCATCGGCGGCGAAACGCAACGCCGTTCCCGCCCCGTCTTTCAAGACGGCGCCGTCGCTCACTTGCAGGGCCTGCGCGCGGCCCTCGCTGTCCTGTTGGGCATCCAGCAGGATGGGGATGCGCGTTTCGTTCGTTTCGTAAAGATAGACCGATCCGCCGCGCCAGGCCGTGAGCACCTGCTGAACGATGGGCTCGTTCGCCTCGGCAAAGCTCTTGACGATCTCCATCTGGCGGGAGGACTTGTCGGACAGCAACGCTTCGACGAGTTTGGCCCGGACTCCGGAGCTCTCGGCTCCGAAAGCGGCAGGCGCGGCGGCCAGGAGGATCAATAACAATCGGCGAATCATGATGGGAGATTAGAAAAGGGAGGCGGAGTGGAGCCCCGCCCCCCCTGCACGCAGGAGTCGGCCAGTTCCTAATTGCTGGCCGATTACTTAGGAAGAAACTTCTCGCTAAACGGCTCCCCAGCGACACCCGTAAAAGACTTGATGATCTTGAACTGGCCGTTGGCGAGCGTTTCGCCGATGTAAACGTTGTTCACCAGGTGGTGATTGGCCTGCATCGTCACTTCGCCGGCCGGGCCCTTGAACTTCTGGCCGATGAGGGCGGTGCGCACCTTGTCCACCTCGAACGAGCCGGCCTTTTCGACGGCTTGCTTCCAGAGGTAAACGCCCATGCGGGAAAGGTTCATCGGGCTGCAGGTGACGCGGCCTTTGCCGTCCACGCCCGTGACCCTGTAATCCGCACCGGTGACTTTCGGGTTCTTGATCCAGTCCTGGAAGTCCTTCACGAACTTGGCGTTCTCCGGGGTGCGGAGGGACATGAAGTAAGTCCAGCAGCCGAGGTGGCCGACCAGATCCTTCGCCGGGAGGCCGCGGAACTCGTCTTCCGAGATCGAGAAGGAGACGACCGGGCAGTTCTCGGAGGTGAGACCGGCGTTGGCGAACTCCTTGAAGAACGGAACGTTGGTATCGCCGTTGAGCGTGCTGATGACGCAGGCATTGCCGGACGCGACGAACTTCTTGATGGAAGCGACGATCGTTTGATAATCGGTGTGGCCGAACGGCGTGTAGATTTCCTCGATGTCAGAATCCGGAATGCCTTTGAGCTTCAGGTACTGCTTGAGGATTTTGTTCGTGGTGCGCGGATAGACGTAATCCGAACCGAGCAGGTAGAACTTCTTTTTGCCTTCGGCCAGCATGTAGTCGACCGCGGGAACGGCCTGCTGGTTTACGGCTTCGGCCGTGTAGAAGATGTTTTGCGACAACTCTTCGCCCTCATACTGGACGGGGTAGAAGAGCAAACCGTTCGCTTGTTCGAAGACGGGCAGCACGGACTTGCGGCTCACGGAGGTCCAGCAGCCGAAGACGGCGGACA
>CAYZKY010000219.1:0-8000 GCA_964478815.1 uncultured Verrucomicrobiota bacterium | reverse complement strand
GACGACTTTGCTGCTGGGGGTGACCTTTACGATGTCACCGAAAAGCTGATTCACCTCGGCGTAGGTGCGGGCGATCTCGGGCCAGCGATGGCCGAGACCCATGCTCGCGGCCTGCTCCTTGAGGTTCGTATACTGCCCGCCGGGCATCTCGTGCAGGTAGACCTCCGCGGAGCCCGCTTTCGGAGCTGTGTCGAACGGCGCGTACAGCGCGCGGACCTGCTCCCAATAATCGGAGAACTCGTTCAGCGCGGAGAGGTCGAGCATCGTATCGCGCGCGGTATTCTGGAGCGCGGCCACGATCGAATTCAGATTCGGCTGGCTGGTCGAGCCGGACATCGAAGCGATGGCCAAGTCAACAACATCGACCTTCGCGTCGGACGCCTGAAGAATCGAGGCGGCATTGATGCCGCTGGTGTCGTGCGTGTGGAAATGAATGGGAAGCCCGATCTCTTCCTTGAGCGCCTTGACCAACTGATACGCCGCGTAAGGCCGGCACAGGCCCGCCATGTCCTTGATGGCCAGGAAATGCGCGCCCATTTTCTCGAGTTCCCTGGCGAGCTTGACGTAGTACTTCAGCGAGTACTTCGTGCGCTTGGGATCGAGAATGTCCCCGGTGTAGCAAATCGCCGCTTCGCAAATGGCGTGCGTCTGCTGCACGGCTTCCATCGCCACCGTGAGATTCGGCAGATAATTGAGCGAATCGAAAATGCGGAATACATCGATGCCCTGCGCCGCCGCGTGTTTGACGAAGCCCGCGACGACGTTGTCCGGGTAGTTCGAATAGCCGACCGCGTTCGAGCCGCGGAACAGCATCTGGAAGCAGATATTCGGAATCTTCTGCCGCAGCACCCGCAAGCGCACCCAAGGGTCTTCGTGGAGAAATCGCATCGCGGTGTCGAAGGTCGCGCCGCCCCACATCTCGACGCTGAAGAGTTGCGAGGTGCGGCGGGCGAGAGCATCCGCGGCGGCGACCATATCGAACGTGCGCACGCGCGTGGCCATCAGCGACTGATGCGCGTCGCGGAAGGTGGTGTCGGTGACCAGCAACCGCTTCTGCTTGAGCGCCCAATCGGCGAACTTCTTCGGCCCGAGCTCCAGCAGCAACTGGCGCGTGCCGGGCGGGGGGACGGTCTTGTGGTCGTAGGTCGGAACGACCGGCTTTTGGGGCGGCACCTTGAAGGTGAACCCCTTGGTCTGGGGATTCCCGTTGATGGTCACGTCGCCGAGGAAATTCAGGAGCTTGGTCGCGCGATCGCGGCGCGGCTTGAACGCAAATAGCTCCGGCGTCGTGTCGATCAGGGTGGTGGTCGCCTTGCCCGAGCGGAAGACATCGTTCGTGATGACGTTTTCCAGAAAGGGAATGTTCGTCTTCACGCCGCGAATCCGGAATTCGCGGAGGGCGCGGTCCATCCGTTGCAGCGCCATGTTGAAATCGCGCCCGGACGCCGTCACTTTGACCAATAGCGAATCGTAAAAGGGCGTGATGACGCTGCCGGCTTCCGCCATGCCGCCATCCAATCGAATGCCAAAACCCGCCGCGGAACGATACGTCAGAATGCGCCCGTAATTGGGCACGAACTTGTTCTCGGGATCTTCGCTCGTCACGCGGCACTGCACCGCATACCCCATACGCGGCACCTTGTCCTGCGGTGGCAGATCGATCTCCGGCCCGTGCAGCGACTTGCCTTGAGCAACCAGGATCTGGCAGCGCACGAGGTCGATCCCGGTGATCACTTCCGTCACGGTGTGCTCGACCTGAATGCGCGGGTTCATCTCGATGAAGAACCACTGGTTCGTGTCGAGATCGAGGAGGAATTCGACCGTTCCCGCGTTGTCGTAATGAACCTCTGCCGCGATCTTGACCGCCGCTTCGCACAGCTCCCGCACGACCGCGGGATCAAGATCCACGGACGGGGCAATCTCCACCACCTTCTGGTGCCGCCGTTGCACGGAGCAGTCGCGCTCGTGCAAATGCATGATGTTCCCGTGGCGATCGCCGAGCACCTGCACTTCGATGTGCTTGGCGCGCGGAATGTACTTTTCCAGGAACACCGCCGGATTGCCGAAAGCGCGCCCCGCCTCGCCCTGCGCCTCGTCGAGCAAGTTGGCGAGATCGGCCGCCTTCGTGACCACCCGCATGCCGCGGCCGCCTCCGCCAAACGCGGCTTTAATGATCAACGGAAAACCGATGGACTTGGCGATCTTGAGCGCTTCGCCACGGTCCGTGACCGGATCCTCCGTGCCGGGCAGCGTGGGCACCCCGGCTTTGTCCGCCAGCGCGCGCGCGGCGACCTTATCCCCCATCAGCCGCAGCACCTCGGGACGCGGGCCGACGAAGGTGATGCCGACATCCAGGCACGCCTGAGCCAACTCGGCATTCTCCGAAAGAAAACCGTACCCGGGATGGATCATGTCCACGCCCCGTTCCTTGGCCATCGAAATGATGCTCGGAATATCGAGGTACGCGCCGACGGGACCCTTGCCCTCGCCCACGCGATAGGCTTCATCCGCCTTGAATCGATGCCCGCCCAGGCGGTCTTCCTGGGCATAGACGGCCACGGTGCGCAAACCGAGTTCGGTCGCCGCCCGGAAAATCCGGATGGCGATCTCGCCTCGATTGGCCGCCATCAATTTCTTGAAAACCGGTCCCGCCGGCGCCGCTGCTTGTTTCACACTTACCGTGGTGGTGGAGCTATTTCGAACCCGCTGGCTCATACTAATGCGTGCCGATTATACCGCTCCCCCCGCCCGCAGGGAAAGGAGTAAAACGCCGCGCGCCGTTTCGCGGGGATCCAATCCGGGTGGGAAGACCGGAATCGGAGACCTCGGCGTGCGCTAAAAAACATCCGCGGGGTCGGCCGACTTGAGTTTGCGCATGGCAAAAATCCCCGCGAGGCTGCACATGGTGAGCGTGAGCAGGAACACGAGCACGGCGCGGTCCAAGGTCAGATACGCGGGGAGGAGCGTGACCCGGCGGGTGAGGTAGAAGATCCCCGCCGCCGCGAGACAACCCGGCAGGAAGCCAAAGATGGACAAAAAGACCGATTGCTGAAGCACGACGGTGTAGAGGAATCGATCCGTGTAACCGATGGCCTTCAGAGTGGCGTACTCCTTCAGGTGGTCGATCACATCGGTATAAAGTATCTGATACACGATGACCGACCCGACGACGAATCCCACCAACAAGCCCGCCGTGATGACGAACCCGATGGGCGTGCGCTGGGCCCAGTAAGCGTGTTCCAGCTTCAGATACTCCTCGCGGGTGAGGATCGTCACGTCCTGGGGAAGTTGAGCCTGCAATCGATCGCGAACCGCGGCCGGGTTTGCGCCGGGCTGCAACTGAATGAGCCCGAGTTCGATCGTGCCCGCGGAGCGGTGGGGAAACAGGCGGAGAAAGTTCGAATCGCTCATGATGACATTGCCGTCGGCCGCAAAGGAGGTGCCCATCCGAAAGAGGCCGCGCACGCGAAATTTGCGCGAGTTGATCTCCGTCTCGAGCGATTCTCCCGATCCGACGATACGCGCCACCGGCCCGTACTCCGGACGCGAAGCCAGATCGAAAAGCAGACAGTTTTCGAGCTTCATCTCCTCCAGATGCTCCGCCACGCCGGGCAGCCGAACCGCTTCCTCCGTCGGATTAAAGGCAATCACGAAGATATCCCGGTCGCGCATGGTCTCGGGGTTTTTCCACTTGCCGAGGCCGAGATACACACCGGAGACTGATTTGACTTCCGGCAAGGCTAGCGCCTGCTGGAGACGGCGGCGGGTAAAGCTCTTGGTGGCAATGGCGCATTCGTACTGGCGGCTGACCATCGTCAACTCGCCATTCAAGCCTTGATGCAACAAGGTGGTGCTGTCGAACAGCGCATCGTGAAAGCCGAGTTGCATCATCATCATGATGACGGCAAAGGCAATGCCGGCGATCGCGGCGGCCAGGCGCAACTTCTCTCCGGCCAACTGATACCAAGCCAGGGGAAAGTGGACCGACTTGAAGGAAGGCAGCAGAGGCATCAGGGAAAGATCTGGACATCCACCTGAGCATGGATCACCGCCGCGGCCTCCTTGTTCTCGTCGAGCTGAATCTTGACTTCGACGACCCGCGCATCGGCATAGGCGGCCGGATCGGTCTTCAGAATATCGTTCTTGGTGATTTTCAGTCCGACTTGCGCGACGCGGCCGGAGACCATCCTGGGCAACGCATCGCCCCGGATCTCGGCGCGCTGCCCGGCCTTTACCCGAACGATGTCCGTTTCGTAGACCTCGGCCCGCACAAACATGGCGCTCGTGCGCGCCAGCTCCAGCACGCCGTCGCGGCCCACCTCTTCGCCGGGCCGGGCATGGATCTTAATGACCTGGCCATCGAAGGGCGCTCGGATCAGGGTGCGCGCCAACTCCGCTTCAGCCCGGCGCGCGGAGGCCCGGGCGGCCTCCAATTCGTGCGCGACGGGATCGAGATCCACGCCGCGAATCTCTTTGATGCTGTTGAGCTTTTCGCGGGCGCGCTCGAGGTCCTTGCGCCGCGTGTCGGCGGCTAGCCGGCTGCGTTCGAACATGGCTTCCGAGAGCCCGCCGCTGCGCCAAATCTCTTCATCCCGCTTCCATTCGCGTTGCGCATTTTCCAGCTCAGCCTCCGCGCGCTGGACTTCGGCCGACTGGGCCGCGATATCTCCCGCCTTTTCGCCAGTCTGAAGGCGAGTCAGTTTGCCGCGAGCCACCCTGGCCTGGCTTTCGGCCACGTCGAGATCGGCTTTGAAGGTATCGTGATTGGCCGTGATGGCCAGCACCTGATTGGAGGCCACCGTATCCCCTTCCTGGACCAGCAATTGGCCCAGGATCGACGGGCCTTGCATCGAAAAGGGAGCGGCCAGACGGCGCACCCCATGCTCAGGCTCGATCCGGCCGAGGCAGGCGATGGTCGGAAGCGCCGCTGGCGCCGTGGTGTTCCCTTGCGGCTGGGAGCATCCCAGGAACATCGCGACACAGCCCAGCGCCAGTGGGGCAGCCACTCCCACCCCGGCGATTCGCGCTGCCAACTGCCGGGTTTTCACGTTTTGATTTCCAAGAATTCGACGCCCCGGCGAAGCCCTCCCATCTCCGCAATGGTGGGCGGTCGATTCACAGTGAACCAGAGTTGCCGGGCTCGGGGCGATCCAACTGGTTCAGGATGGACTCCGCGAGTTCGCGGGCCAAGGCTTGGTCTTTGGCTTCATCGCCGGTGCGCCGTTGCAGGAATTGCTGATACGCCTTGGCGAAGATGCGGAAGGGGCGGTCGAACGCCGGGATCATTTCCGGTTCCTCCGGTGCCTCCGTTTCCGGATCGGCGGCTTCGGCGTGCGCCTCCGGGGCATCCTCCTCGGCGGGTTCCATCTCCGGGTAGGGTTCGCCGGGAGCGATAAACTCGATTTCGAACCCAACCCGTTCGTTGTCTTGCAGGAGTTCGAGAACCTCGTACTCGCCTTCGCCAAAGCCGACCGCGAGAAACGGCACGGTGGCCTGGCCAAAAGTCAGGATGCCCAGGCTCTCGCCCTCGGCGAAGGCCTCGTCGAGAAACTCGTCGCCCTCCTCTTCGCCGACGGATTCCCAGACGGCGTCCACCACTTCCTGGTCGTAAATGGCCAGCAAATCGGTATCGAGGCTGATCTCGGCCAGCAGCGGCCCGAGGATTGGCTTCAACCCAAGGGCGGGCAGGGCATGATCGTTGGCTTCCTCCAGATCGAACCGGACGATGCGCAAGCGCGAAATCCATCGTTCGCCGGAGTAGTCGACCACCTTGGCGAGCACTTGGTACTGCCCGGCCGAGCAATCGATAAGCGCTCCTCCGGACGCATCCGGCAGGACGAGGGCCTCCAGCACCGCGAAGCGCGCCCCGGCGAGCTGGATGTTGCAAAACTGCAGCCATCCGGTCTCTTCGCCAATCTCACCTTCCACCGGCGAGGGCTCGACCTTCTCGAATAAGAACTCTTCCAATTCCGACATGTTCGACCAGCGGGGCCAGGATCGGGATGCTTCCCGAGGGGATCGCCCGCGCAGCGAGTTGTGGTTTAGGCGTGCGGCAAAGTCAAGGTCAAGGCGGGAGTTGGGGTAAGGGAAAACTGAAACCGTTCCAGCAAACCAACACATCTCCGCCGGCTTGGAGAACCGCGTGGACCCCGGGCGCGTTGTGCTCTACCCGCGATCCGCCAGAATCAGGCCGGCGGGCCGGACCGGAATTCGCCGGTAAGTTTCTCCACCGGTTTCGCCGGTGAGTTCGAAAAATCGCAATTCTAATCCGGCAGGCAAAGCGTGTCGTGACAGTTTTGGACGGCTTCGCGTTTAAAGGCCTCATCGAAAGCTGAGATTCAAGACGCGGGTCAACCAAGCGGCGGGAATGAAGGCGGTGGAGCTTGGACCGAAGCCCGGCGAGGAGGGCGCGGTTCAGTGGGTCATGAGGTAGAAGAGGATGTTGAAGGCGAGGGGGTAGGCGATTTTTTCGGAAAAGCGGTTGAAGTAGGCGTCGCTTTCGCCTTCGCGTTCCCAGCCGTCGCTGACGTCGCTGTTGTGGATGGCCAGGACGATGATGCGGCCGGCGGGGTCGCGCAGGGCGCGGACATGCATTTCGTCGCAGCCTTCGCCGCGGTAGATGCGGTGGGGGGTGGAGAAGGGGTTGGCGGGGTCGAACTCCTCGTTCCAGAATTGCATGGTGGGGACGCGGAGGCGGTGCATGGGGCCGCGCAGATCGAAGAGGCAGTGGAAGACGGGGTGATCGGTCTCGAGTTCATCCCAGGCCGCGCCGGGGAGGACGAGGGCCATCTGGCTGGCGAAACCATCCCATTCGCGGCGGCTCCAGAAATCGTTGACGAAGAGGGCGCCGCCGCCCTTGAGGTAGCTGCGGAAGGCGAGGATTTCTTCGTCGCTGAGAGTCATGTAGCCGGCGTGCTCCATGTAGAGGAGGGGGAAATCGGCGAGATCGGGATCGGTAAGGCGGAGCACGCGGGCATCGGGATCGGTGCGGAGGGAGGTGAGTTCCTGAAGGCGCCAGGAGAGGTTGAGATCGGCATCGGGAAAATCGACCCACCAGCCGAGCAGGGCGCCGAAGCCGACGCGCGGGGCGGCGGACGAGTCGATTTGGAAAATGAGGCGGGCGAAGGTGAGGACATCGTGCTGGAAGGCGGGGGCGTTGGTCCAGTGCGGGGTGCCGGTGGTGTGGGACTCGGCTTCGCGGGCGGTGCGGACGTTGGCTTCGTCGATGACCGAGCCGTCTTCGCCTTCGATGAACTTGCTGGGGCGGAGGCGGCGGGCGGATGAGCCGGAAGGGAGGCCGAACTCGGCGGAGGCAACGACCGCGAGGAGCAGGGCGGCGGCGAGCCATGCGTGGAAAGAAGAACGTATCACGGCGCTGGTCATTCACCCGATGGTGGGCGCGGCATGCAAGTCACGGAATTAAGCTGCCTTCTGGCGTGAAAATGTCGAGCGAAAGGCTGGCCATTGGGAATGCCACTGGTTCGGAAATTGGAAGCGGGACTCTGGGAACTCAGGTCGCGTCTGCCCAACCGCATCGCTCGGGTGTTTTTTACGACAAGCGAGAGGCGGGTGGTCTTGCTGCATGGGTTCATAAAAAATCGAATAAGATTCCGCTGGAAGAATTGAAACTGGCAAGAGGGCGAGGGCGGCTGGAGAGTAGGGCTCATGAAGCAGGAGCATATCGGGTCGAAATTCGACGATTTCCTGGAAGAGGAAGGGTTGCTCGCGGAATGCGAAGCAGGCGCGCTGAAGCGAGTGGTGGCGTGGCAGCTTGAACAGGAAATGAAACGACTTCGAGTTTCAAGGGCGAAGCTCGCCAGCCGGATGAAGACGAACCCGGCTGCGCTGGACCGGCTCTTCGCGAACGATCATTCGCCCGTCACGCTGCAGTTTTTGGAGGAGGCCGCCTTGGCTCTCGGTCGAAAGCTCAAGGTAGAACTGACTTATACTACCTACGCATGAATATCGGTATAATGACTTTGGACGAAGCGTTTACTTGA
>CAYZKY010000218.1:0-8138 GCA_964478815.1 uncultured Verrucomicrobiota bacterium | reverse complement strand
CGCCCCACGGGGTAAACACATGCCAGTGCGGCAAAAACATCGTGTAGGTGTTCTGGGCCTCGACTATCCGCGTCGGGGAGAGCGTTCCGGTGAGCATCACCACCGGCACGACCGACAGGATCAGCGGGATTTCGTAGCTCAGCATCTGGGCGATGGCCCGCATCGCCCCCAGCAGCGCGTACTTGTTCCGGCTGGCCCACCCGGCCATGAACACCGCCAGCTCCGTGCCCGCTCCCACCGCGAAGAAGAAGAGCAGCCCCGCATCCAGATCGAGCGGCGCCATCCCACGGCCGAAGGGGATCACCGAATAGGCCAGCAGGATCGGCACCAGCAGGACGATCGGTGCCAGAAAGTACACCACCCGGTCGGCCGCGCGGGGCGTCACCGTTTCCTTGGTCAAGGTCTTCAGCCCGTCGGCGATCGGTTGTAGAATTCCGTACGGGCCCACGCGATTGGGGCCGTACCGGTTCTGGATGCGCCCGAGGCCCTTCCGTTCGAGAATGGTGGTGGCGGCGAACAGCGTCGGAAAGATCACCAGCACCGGCGCGATGGAGAGGAGAATCGAGACCAGCGGTTGCGCGCCCCCGGGAAATTGGGCCACCGCCCACCCTTTCGCCTGCACGAAGACCTGGTCGATCGCTTCGATCATGAGGCCGCGGGTGGGGCAGGGGAGGGGGCCGCCGGCGCGGTGGGTGCCGCGGCAGCCGCCTTGGCCTTCGCCGCTTCCGCTTTTGCGCGTTCGGCGGCTTCGGCCTTGGCCCGCTCGGCGGCCAGCGCCGCATCCACCGCGGCCGCCTCCGTCGGATGGAGCTGATGGTAATAGGAATTCGGCTTCGAAAGGTCCTGCTTGCGCAGTAGTAATCCTTCGAACCGGTCCGACCCGCTCAACTCATATTCCTGATCCATCTTGATCGCATCGAACGGGCAGACCTCCACGCAGATCTGGCAGCTCATGCAGACGGAGATATCGATGTCGAAAATGCGCGGGTGTTTCTTGAGTTTCCCCTTTTCGTCCCGCTCCTGGACGATGTAAATGCATTGCGGAGGGCATTCCTTTTCGCAGATTTTGCAAGAGACGCAACGCAGTCCGCCCAGCGGATCGTCCCGGTCGAACACGAGAAAGGGAAAGTTGCGCGTGTTCTCCTTCGGCGGCAGCCGCTCCTCCGGATACTCCACGGTCACTAGCCGCTCGGGATCGCGATAACTGCCGACGAAATTTCTGGCCGTCTCCGCAAGTCCCTTGATGACTCCCGCGCCCAGCATGTGTGCGCCGCAGGTAATCACAGCCGCGCCCGCCTGTCAGCCAAAAGTTTGGCTTATTCGTGTTTCTCGGTGCATCTCGGCCTTGCCTCCGAGCCACGTCTGCCCATGGTTCGAAGTTCCGCGTTGACGCGGTCGGACGTGAGAAAGCTTCCGGACGGCCGGTCCATCTGGTTCACGAAGGCTGCCCACCGTGAACGTGCTGTCAGTAAACCAGCAAGTCGAGCAAGTCCGTTGCCGCGCGCCCAAGCTGCCACTTGCCGCCCTGCCGGGACACCAGCTTTCGGCAAGGCCGCGCCGCTTGTTCCCGGTCGTTCACGCTCAGGAGCTGCACCTTCGGCCCGCTGCCGATTTCCGTCGCCGCCCGCGGCACGAGCTGAAACGGCACACCGTTAAAATCGAGCGCGATCTCGTAGGCGGCCACGCCATCCCGTTCCGCCACCGGATTCCGGCGAACCAGGCCCACATGCTGCCGCAGCCACGGGAATTGCGTATCGCGCACCAGCACCCGGCACAACTCCGTCCGCTCGCGGATGTACTGGGTCAAGCTGAAGGCATTCCCCTTCCGCTTGGATTCGACCAGCAGGGCGCGCGGGTCGAGCCCCAGCAGGTTCCGTCCGTTCCAATTGCCGTGATCGTTCCGCTCCTTGGGCGTGCGGGCCTTGAACCAGGTCGCAAACCGATCGTTGACCCGCAGCACCACCTCGAAATGCAAATGCGCGCGATCCTTCCCGATCCCTCCGCGAATGTTCGAAGTCCGCCCCATCGTGGCGATGCGCTCCCCCTGCGCCACCGGCGTCCCCAGTTTAATCTGCGGCGCGATGGCGCTCAGATGCGCGTATAGCGTGTAGACTGGCATCCCCTCGATCAAGTGCTCGAGGATGACGTACTTGCCGTAGTTCGAGAGGCCCACCGATTGGTTCAGGTACGCCACTTTGCCCGGAGCCGCCGCGACGATCGGATCGGTCGGCTCGCCTGCTTTGTTGCGCGCCGTCGCCCGAATATCCAGCCCTTCGTGCATCTGCATGCCCCCGGTGCGCACGCAGCCGAACGTCCCGCTCTCCCACGTCCGTCCCGGCGTCGGCGCGAAATACTTCGCCTCGCCCCCCGATTGAAAAATCGCCTGGTTCGGCGTCGGCAGCACGAATAGATCGGCCTGTGCGCGACACGCCAGCAGGACGGCCAACAACAGCAAGAACAGACGCGGGTTCACTCGCAACTTTTCCACAGATTCCTAAAAAACAAACGGCTTCTTGACCTTCTTGATCACGTTATTCAAACCCAGCACGATCCGGTCGCACTCCTCCCGGGTCGCATCCGGCGTAAAAATCAAGACCCCATCCGAAATCCGGCGCTGGATCAGCGGCGCGGCGAGCCATCGCGCTTCGGTCCACTGCGCAAAAATAGCCAGATGCCTTCCCTTATGGGCAATAGTCAGCGTTTCGAGCGCGCGTTTCCCCGTGTCGTCGAACACGATCTTGATCCCATACCCCCCCATCTGATCCACGTCCACCACCGAGGCGCTCGCCATCACTCCCTCGTCCAGCGCCACGCCCCGCTCCACTTGCACCTGAATCGGCCGGGCTCGATACACCAGAATCGTGGTATTCTTGTCCGTCCCATCCCGGTTCGTTTCCAGGTGGAAACGCATTCCGCTGGCTTCCTTGCCCGGCTTCCCCTCCTTCTTTTTCTCCGCGCTCCCGCACCCGGCCGCCAGTCCGGCCAGCCCCGCGAGAAAGAGATTGAACGCACGGCGCGATATCTTCATGATTGGCGGGCGGAAGAGAAAACCATCTCCGCTCCGAAGTAAAGCATCCATCGTATGGGAAGACAGTTAAATAAAGTTCAGAAACGCCGCCGCCGCGAGACCTACCTCAAACGCCGAAAGGCCACGGCCAAATCCGGCAAAAAAACTTCCGCGGCCGCCCCGGCCTGACGCCGGCGCGCCGCGCGCCTTTCATCCAGCCGCTGTGGGGGGGGGGCGGGAGCACCCTTGCTCCCCGCCCCAGCAACTCTTACGTCCCGGCGGCGTCACCCGCTTCTCCCGCCTGTTCTTCGTCGTTCTCGCTGATGACCGGCGCAATGGCTTGCAGCTTGTCCTTGGCGTCGAGATTGATCAGCTTCACGCCCTGCGTATTGCGTCCGGCCTCCCGAATGTCCTTCACCGCCGTCCGCACCATCTGCCCCTCGAACGTGATCAGCATGATCTCGTCGGCATCGCGAACGGTCAAAGCCCCGACCACCTGGCCGGTCCTCTCGTTCGTCTTCATCGTGATGATCCCCTTCCCGCCGCGCGATTGAATCCGGTACTCCTGGAAGTCCGTCCGCTTGCCGATCCCATGCTCGCCCGCGACCAAGAGCGTCGCATCCGGCACCACCACCGCCAGGGCCACCACCGCATCGGTTTTCTCCAGCGACACCCCGCGCACCCCGGCCGCCGGCCGGCCCATCGAGCGCACGTCTTCCTCCGAAAACCGGATGCTCATCCCTTCCCGCGTGATCATCACCACCTGATCGTGGCCGGTGGTCAGCTTCACGTCGATCAACTGATCCCCCGGCTCGATCCCGATGGCAATAATGCCTCCCTTCCGCACATTCGCGAAGTCCGAGAGCGCCGTCTTCTTCACCGTCCCCATCTGCGTCGCGAAGAAGAGGGAATGCTCCTGCTTCCAGGTCACATCCTCCTTGTTCTCCGTTTTGGAGATAATCCGGATCAGCGCCGCGATCGTTTCGCCCGACTGCAACTCGAGCAGATTCGCGATGCTCCGCCCCTTGGCCGCCCGGCCCATGTCGGGAATCTCATGCACGCGCTCCACGTACACCCGCCCCTTGTTCGTGAAGAACATCAGGTAATCGTGCGTGCTGGCCGTGAAAAGATGCTCGATGAAATCGCCCGGCTCTCCCTCGCTGCCCTCCCGCGTCGCCATGCCGATCACACCCTTCCCGCCGCGCCGTTGCGACCGGTACGAGCTCACGTTCGTGCGCTTGATCAGCCCATTGTGCGTGATCGTGATGATCACCCCTTCGTTCGCGATCAAGTCCTCGATCGCGATTTCCCCCTCATCCGCCACGATATCCGTCAGCCGGTCCGAAGCGTGCTTGTCGCGAATCGTCTTTAGCTCGTTCTTGATAATCGTGAATACCCGCGATTCCTTCTCCAGAATATCCAGCAAGTCCTCGATCCGCTTCAGCAGCTCGTCATACTCGTTCTTGACCTTGTCCCGCTCCATCCCCGTGAGCTGGTACAAACGCAGTTCGAGAATCGCGTTGATCTGCGGTTCGCTGAACAAATACCGCCCATTCGTCAACCGCGCCTCGCTGCGAATCAGAATCCCCAGCTTCACCACATTCGCCCGGCTGAACTCGTAGGCCATCAACTTCGTCTTCGCCTCTTCCCGATTGGCCGAACTGCGAATGATCCGGATGAAATCGTCCAGATGCGCCAGCGCCAGCAAATAACCTTCCAGGATTTCCGCCCGCTGCTCCGCCTGCCGCAGCTCGAACCGCGTCCGCCGCAGCACCACCTCCCGGCGATGATCGATGTAGCACTGAATCATCTCCTTCAGATTCAGCACCTTCGGCCGCCCGTGATCGATCGCCAGCATGTTCACCGCGAAGCTCGATTCGAGCGACGTGAACTTATACAGGTTGTTGATCACCACTTTCGGGATCGCGTCCCGCTTCAGCTCGATCACCACCCGCGTGTTCTCGTCCGATTCGTCGCGAATGGCGGTGATATCCTGAATGATCTTCTCGTTGACCAATTCGGCCACGCGCTCCACCAGCGTGGCGCGGTTCACGTTGTACGGGATCTCCGTCACCACCAACTGCTCCCGGTTCCCCTTGAGCTGCTCGATCCCGATCTTCCCGCGCACCTTCACGCTGCCGCGCCCCGTGTGGCAGTAATCGCGAATGCCCTCGCGCCCGCAAATCATCGCCCCGGTCGGAAAATCCGGCCCTTTGATGAACTTCATCAACTCCTTGATCGTGATCTCCGGATTGTCGATCTGCGCGCAAATCCCGTCGATCACCTCGCCCAGATTGTGCGGGGCCATGTTCGTGGCCATGCCCACCGCGATGCCCGTCCCGCCATTCACCAGCAAATTCGGAAACGCCGCCGGAAACACCACCGGCTCCTCCCGCGTCTCGTCGTAATTCGGGACAAAGTCCACCGTGTCCTTGTCCATGTCGTCCATCAACGCCGCCCCGAGATGGGTCATCCGCGCCTCGGTATAACGCATGGCTGCCGGGGGATCGCCTTCCACCGACCCGAAATTCCCTTGCCCATCCACCAACCGCTCCCGGATCGCCCACGGCTGCGCCATATGCACCAGCGTGGGATAGATCACCGCCTCGCCGTGCGGGTGGTAATTGCCGCTCGTATCTCCGCAAATCTTCGCGCATTTCCGGTGCTGCCGGTTCGGAAAGAGCGAAAGATCGTGCATCGCATAAAGAATGCGGCGCTGCGAAGGCTTCAACCCGTCGCGCACATCCGGCAGCGCGCGCGAAATGATCACCGACATCGAGTAATCCAGAAACGAGTTCTTGATCTCCTCGGCAACGTTGATCTTTTCGACCTTTTCATTCGCCGCGAAGAGCGGCGTCGACTGCGCGGCGGGTGGCGGCGGGGTCGGCGATTCAGATTCGTCGGCCATAAGTGTTAAATGACAATGACAAAGCTTCTACCAGGGTTCGTCAATGGGTTTCCCAAAAGTTCCCAGGGGAGCGGCTCCAGCCCCGGCCTCAAGCCGGGCGAAACCGTGTCCCTATCGTTACGCCCCGCGTGCCAATTGGTCAATGCGCCAAATCGCCGTGGCTTGCGTTGCCATCCATGTCTGGCGCGCCGCCAGCCGGGCCGGCGTCCATTCCCCGTTTTCTTCCGCCAGCTTCCGGGTCAGCCCGATGCGGCTCCCGAAATACACCGCCCTTTTGGCCGGGAAAGGCTGATTGCCAAGGTCTTGGTTCGCGTTCCGGGCGAGCAACGTGAGGTTGCCCAGCCGGTAAACCAGGGCTTCTATTTCATTCTCCGAGAATTCCTCCCATCCTTCTTCGGGATTTTCCGGCAAGACGTGCTCGAGGTTGAACGTGTCGCTCTCGAAGTCCAGGTCCGTGCCGGTAGCCTGCCGTTCCAGCTCGCAAAGGATATAGCGAACGATCTTCCTGTTGCGCGATTGGACCGTGCGCAACGCCTTCGCGGCGAACGCCGCTTTAAACTCGGGGTCGCCCGGATAGATTGTGGCCAGAGCCGACAGGACGGAAGGGCCATCTTTCAACTCTCCTCGCGCCAGTTTCGCGGCTGTTCCCGCGTAAACACTCTCTTGCTCGGAGGTTCCTAATCCTCCAATCACGTTGTAACGAAAGGAAATGATGGCGCTGGCCCGCAGAACCGAGGCGAAATCCGTTTCGGACAGGTGCCGGTGTGCTGCCATCAAAACCGGAAACGGTTGGCGCACTCCGAACAATCTTAACTGGCGCGCGTGCTGCTTGAGCGACGGCGCCCAATCGGAGGCTTCGGGCTGAACAAGCCCCAAATAGACATCGACATCGGCCTCCATGTCGCGGATCAGTTCAAACACGCCGGCTCGCCCGGATATTCGCCCCCGGATCGTCTTGAACAATTCCGTTTGCCGGATGAGCGAAAACCGGCTGTTCCAGTGCGCGCGCAGAAAATCGGGAAAACTCTCGCTGCTCAGCCGTCCGACCATCTTTTCCCAGCGGTCTTCGAGCGCCTTGAAGTCCTGCTCCGATCCGCCGTCTTTCTGCAACACCGAAAAAAGAAAATTCTTCAGCAGGTCGGTGGCCGAAAGCCGCACCCCCCGGGCATTGAGCGTTTCGAAGACCTTGTATGCGTTCAACTCGTCCGTCACCGTGATGACCGTGAAGAAGAACTTGTCGCTCATGGTCTCCACAAAGTGCGCCACCGTTTGCCCGGGGTCGCCCGATTGCCGGGCCAGCCAGTCTCCCAGGCGTTTGTCGAACCATTCGAACGCCTTCCGCAATGCATGTTCCGAAGCCTTGAACCCTCGCTGGGGCAATGGTCCCAGCGGAACTAGATGCGCTTGATAATAGTCATCGTTGTTCCGGTTGAGGGTCAGCTTCGATCGCGGGATCAGCGTTACCGGGTCAAGGTAGCCGATGTAGGACTGCCGAATCTGTTCCGCTCGCCGGCGATTGTTGTCCGCGTCGGTGCCTAGGTCGGCCAGACGGTGCAATTGCTTCAGCGCCGCCAGCACCATCAAGCTGAGGGTGGTGAGGCGTTGTTGTCCGTCGATCACGTCGAACGATTTCTCGTCGCGTGACTGCAGGACCAGATACCCCAGGTAATGAGCAGGCTCGCCTCCCGGAAGCATGGTTCCCAGAAGGTCCTGCCATAATTCCTCCCACTCTTCCTCCGCCCAACTGTAATCCCTCTGAAATCGAGGAATTCGGTACGTCAGGCCATTCCCCATCAACTTGCGATAGGTATCGTTCCGGGTGTTGAAGTTAGTGGCGGACATTCCTGAGCGACGATAGCCCTTCGCTGCGCAAAATAAAGCTTCATGCGAAGCCTGTGACCCCAAGCAAGGTGATGGGTCGCCCTGCGGTTATGTCTCCAATCGCTCTCTAAACGACGGCACTTTCAGCAGGCTACTCGCTGCAACTGAACCAATTGCCCCCTCCTTCTTCTCGTGTGCGCTCTGCGTTCTCGGTGCTCGGTGTTATTCCAAAAACCTCCCCAGTCTACATTTACAAACGAAATCCAAAAACACTCCTTGATCTTCCATTCACCCCGTGCCACATTCCCGGCGTCACGACCAACCACCGTGACCCGATTCGCCTCCGAATCGACCGCGCCAGAGCGTCGGACATTGGAATGTCCCCTCCTGCGCGGTCGGGTC
>CAYZKY010000217.1:0-8282 GCA_964478815.1 uncultured Verrucomicrobiota bacterium | reverse complement strand
GGGAAGCTTACCATTCCTTATCCATTCCACTGAAAACGTCGAAGAACCAAGTTTTCGCTGTCCAGTCTGATAACCGAGGTGTAGGCATTCCCTTCATAGTTAAGATTCGTGCGGCATGTCTCTATTTTGCTGCGCCCACTCGACTGGATTAAGTTCTCGACATTGTCCGGGAAGGCACTGGTTGATTTCCAGACTGACAAATGGCCTCTCAATTTGAATGCCGCTATTTTTATGAAATGGACTTTTCCGTAGGGCAAATGCTCCTGTAGTACAAGTAGAGCCAGCAACGCGAACATAAAGCCAGCCAAGAGCAATCGCCTACTCATAGACTATGCGATCCGAGCACTTGGGAGAAATCCAGATTCCCATTCTGTTTTGTTCACCAGCGTCGTTTTGGCTTCGGCGAGTCGGTTGATCGCATCGAAATCATTGTCTCGACTGTCAGCGATTGCGACGTTCACGCTCTCTTTTATACTTTTCGTTCGCTTTGATAAGCTCTTCGGCCGAGCTTCCTTTGGGAGGGCGCCCCTCCTTCCCTTTGCCCTTGTAGGTTTTGACAATCCTGAACGATTTGCCATCAGGCACAAGGTAAACCGAGCACAGGTCTTTCCCAAGGCCTTGTGTGTATGCGATTTGCACTTGGTGGTTACTCAACAAGATGGAGGTATTCCGCTCGCAAGTAGCCAAGTTGATCGACGGCACCTCTTTTCGTATGAATTCGTCAGCCATCTCAAGGGCATAGTAAATGGAAACAGCCCGAGTATCGCCCACTCCGACTACTCGAATGTTATTGCTATCAAGCTGGAAATTATTTGTAGAGTCCGCTGCGCAAATCAACCAAATGTTTGTCAGGATTAAGGTAATAGCCATGGTGAATCTCATAAGCAAATGAGGGCAATCAATATGTCAGGTCGCATTCCTTGATGGCACGTTCGAATTTGGTGAGCGCGTTGGTCGCTGCACGCCGTGCTCGCAATCTGGATGGGCGGCTTTCAACAGACTTCTAGGCTAGCACCTCTTTCACAACGTGCCCATGCACATCCGTCAGCCGGTAGTGGCGGCCCTGGAATTTGTAAGTGAGGCGCTCGTGGTCGATCCCGAGCAGGTGCAGGACGGTGGCCTGGAAGTCGTGGACGTGGACTTTGTTCTCGACGGCGTTGAAGCCGAATTCGTCGGAGGCGCCGTAGCTTGTGCCGGCGCGGACGCCGCCGCCCGCCATCCAGAGGCAAAAGGAATAGGGATGATGATCGCGGCCCCATTGGGTGGTCTCCTCGATCTTGCCCTGGAGGAACGGCGTGCGGCCGAATTCGCCGCCCCAGATGACGAGCGTATCATCGAGCAATCCGCGCTGCTTCAGATCCTGCACGAGGGCGGCGCTGGGGGCATCGACATCCTCGCACTGGATTTTGAGCTGGGTGTTGAGATTGCGATGCTGATCCCAACCCGCGTGCATCAACTGGATAAACTTTACGCCGCGTTCCGCCAGCCGGCGGGCCATGAGGCAATTGTAGGCGAAGCTGCCCTGGCGGCGAACCTCCGGGCCGTAGGAGGCGAGCACATGCGCGGGCTCGGTAGAAAAATCGGTCAATTCCGGCACGCTGGCCTGCATGCGGTAGGCCATTTCATACTGGGCGATGCGGGTGGCGATCTCGGGGTCGCCGAACTCCGCGAGCTTCAGTTCGTTGAGCTGCGCGAGATCGTCCAGCAGGCCGCGCCGCACCGAACGGCTCATGCCCGCGGGATTCGAGAGATACAAGACCGGGTCGCCGCTCCCGCGAAATTTGACCCCTTGAAATTTCGAGGGCAAAAAGCCGCTGCCCCAGTAGAAGTCGTAGAAAATCTGGCCGCAGCTCGCTTCCTTGTCGCGCGAGGTCATGACGACGAAGGCTGGGAGTTCCTGGGTATCGCTGCCCAGCCCGTAGGTCAGCCAGGAGCCCATCGTCGGCCGGCCCGCCATTTCCGAGCCGGTGAGGAAAAAGGTGATGGCCGGGGCGTGGTTGACGGCCTCGGTGTGCATGGACTTGATGAAGCACAGATCGTCGGCGATGGCGGCGGTGTGGGGCAGGAAGCTGCTGATCCACGCGCCGCTCTGGCCGTGCTGCCGGAACTTGGTGATTTCGTTGAGCACGGGCCGGGCGGTCTGGCCGCCGGTCATGGTGCTGAAGCGTTTTCCGCCGACCACTTCGTCCGGGATTTGCCGGCCGTGCCATTCCTTGAGCTTCGGCTTGTAATCGAAGAGGTCGACGTGCGAAGGGGCGCCATTCTGGAACAGATAGATCACGCGCTTCGCCCGGATGGGCAGATGAGAGGCGCCGAGCGCCGAGCCAGCCGCAGCCGATTCCCGACCCAACAGGCTGGCGAGCGCGGCGGTGCCCAGCCCGAGCGCGGAACGACCGAAAAACTGGCGGCGCGTGAGCAACGCGCGATTCTCGAGCAGCGGATTCATAGCATTGCGACGATCATTCGATGATCATTCGATAGAAAGCGCCTCGTCCAGATTCAGCACCAGCGAGGCGACGCCCGCCCAGGCGGCATGTTCCGCGAGATCAAGGGTTGGATCGCGCGGCGATTCACCGTTGGACAACAATTCGCGGGCTTCATCCGGGTGGGCGGAATAGTGCCATTCGAGCGTGTCGACCCGCTTGGCCAGCAGGCTGGCCTCGGCGGCCGACGGCTCGCGGGCCAGCACCCAGCGAAACATGCGCCGCAGGCGCTCGGCCGGATCGTCGCAGCCCAGCAGCGCCCGTTGTGCGAGCGCGCGCGCGGCTTCGACATAGGTGATGTCGTTCAGCGTGGTCAAGGCGTGCAAGGGGGTGTTCGTGCGGAAGGTTTTGACGGTGCAGGTTTGGCGGGGCGCGTTGTCGAAAATCATGGTCGGCCCGACGATCCGCCGCCAAAAGACATAGAGAGTGCGCCGGTAGAGCGCCTCCCCATGGTCCTGCACGTACGTCTTCTTTCCGAACGTTGCTTCCTCCCAGATGCCCTCGGGTTGGTACGGCTTCACGGAGGGCCCGCCACGGCGATCCACTAGTAATCCGCTCGCGGCCAGCGCCACGTCCCGCAGCATCCAGGAGGGCATGCGATAACGCGAGCCCCGGGCGAGCAAGCGGTTCTCAGGATCGCGTTCGATGGCGGCCGGCGTGGTGCGGGAACTCTGGCGAAAGGTGGCGCTGGTCACCATCAGCCGCACGAGCGCTTTCACATCCCAGCCGCTCCGCACGAATTCCACCGCCAGCCAGTCCAGCAACTCAGGATGCGAAGGCCGCTCCCCTTGAACGCCGAAATCCTCCACGGATTTGACGAGACCGGTGTCGAAAAAGGTTTGCCAGTAGCGGTTCACCGTCACGCGCGCGGTCAGCGGATTCTCGGGAGCCACCACCCACCGGGCCAGATCGAGGCGCGAAGCGCGCTCGGGCTTCGGCTGCGGCGTGGGCAGGCTCGCGGGCATGGCCCCCAGCACCTTCTCGCCGAAAGGCTTGTCGTACGTCCCGCGCAACAGCATGAAGGTGTCCCGAGGCTTCTCCATGTGATCCATGATCATGGCGCGCGTAACTTCATTCGCCGCCGCCGAACGCTCGCGCGAAGCCGCCAGCAGTTTCTCGATCACGCGCGTGTAGTCGGGATCGCGCGGTTTGAAATAGTTGATCGCTTCCAGCAACTGATCGACCGCGCGATTTTTCGGCTCCCGCGCCGCGTAGAATCCCTTCAGATTGCCGGCATCTCGGAACGCTTCGGCTTCCGACAATGGCTTCCCTTCGGGCCTCGGAAATTTTTCCAGCTCGTAGGCCGCCACCTGCTGGCAGACGTCGTCGAACTTCGCGTTGGCCGCCTTGAGCCTCGCCTCCTCGGCGGGCGTGGAGATGTCGAGCAACGGCGGCGTCTGCCCGCCTCGGGACGAACCGTTCTCCGACATCTGGTTAAATATGTCGTACCACCCGAAATAGTCCCGCTGGGTAAACGGATCGTACTTGTGGTCGTGACAGCGCGTGCAGGTAAAGGTCGCCCCAAGCCAGATGGTGGCGGTGGTTTCGACGCGGTCGAAGACATTCTCCACGCGAGTCTCCTCGATGATCCGCCCGCCCTCGCCGTTCAACATGTTGTTCCGGTGGAAAGCGGTGGCCAGCTTCTGCTCGCGGGTGGCTTCGGGCAGTAGATCGCCCGCGAGTTGGTCGATGGTAAACCGGTCGTAGGGCATGTTCGCATTGAACGCGTCCACCACCCAATCCCGCCACGGCCACATGGTGCGCTCGGGGTCTCCCTGAAACCCGTTCGAATCCGCGTAACGCGCCGCATCCAGCCAATCCCACGCCATGCGTTCGCCATACCGCGGCGAATCCAGCAACCGATCCACCGCTCTTTCGTACGCTTTCGGCGAACGGTCCTTGAGGAGCGCATCGATCTCTTCCGGCGTCGGCGGCAAGCCCGTCAGGTGCAAGGTCACCCGGCGCAGCAGAGTCTCCTTGGGCGCAGCCGGAGCTGGCTCCAGACCAGCCTGTTCCAACTTTGCAAAGATGAATGAGTCGATCGGATTGGCCGGAGCGTGCTTCGTCGCCGGGATTGCCGGGGCCACGGGCGCTTCGTAGGCCCAATGCTTCCCCCACCCTGCCCCGTCCTCGATCCATCGGCCCAGCAAGGCGATCTGCGCCTCCGTCAGCGGCCGGTTATCCTCGGGCGGCGGCATTCGATCCGCCTCGTCCGCCGTGGTGATGCGTCGCATCAATTCGCTGGCATCCTTCCGGCCGGGCATGATCGCCACGGCGCCGCTCTTGCCGGCCGCGTACGCCCCTTCAGCCGTGTCCAGGCGGAGGTTGCCTTTCCGCTGCGCCGCATCCGGTCCGTGGCACTTGAAGCAATGGTCGGACAAGATGGGGATAATATCCCGGCTGAACCGAATCGAGCCCGCCTCCGCTCCCGCCGAGACCAGCCCGAAACCGCTCATGCTCAAGAGAATGCATGCGGCAAACGACTTCATGGGTTTGTCCCGGCCAAGATGCGGTGCCGCCGCCGCCTTGTCAGGCGCGATTTTGCGCCGCGCCCGGTGATGCGCTTGCCGAAGCGGACGGGGGACTCTATGGTCGAACCCATGAGCTGGCGCAATGCCCTGCCCGGAAGATCCGCGTTCACCTTGATCGAACTGCTGGTGGTGATCGCCATCATCGCGATTTTGGCCTCGCTCCTTGTCCCCGCCCTGAGCCGCGCGAAAGAGAAGAGCAAGTCCGCCAAATGCCAAAGCAATCTCCGCCAGCTCGGCTTGGCCGCCACCATGTTCGACGATGACAACCAAGTCCTTCCTGTCGGCTGGATCGATGGTTCCACCGCTATTTGGTACCGCCAGTTGCAGCCTTATCTGGGCAAAGGCACGAATGTTTCAGGCCAAGGCGTTTTCATCTGTCCTTCCAGCGTGCAAAAGGCCCGGGCGGAAGACCAACACAAAGGTCAATTGGGCGGTGGTTTTTGGCGGTTCCTGACCTACGCACAGAATTGCTACATCAATCTTGGTGTGAACACGACCGGGATGCGCCATTTGAAAGATCCGATCGGCACCATTCTCTATGCCGATACCGACGGCTGGGACGCGGCCCTCTACGCCGACGGCATGGCCACCGCCAACGTGTGTTACCGCCATAGCGGCGGCAATGACCGCAGCACTTCCACCGAACGCGGCGTTTCCGGCCAGAAAGCGGCCAAGCGTCTCGCCAACGGCGTCTTCGCGGACACACACGTCGAAACCCGCCGCACCGCCCCTGCGCGGCTTTTCACGCTCGAACGGGATTGATCGCAGCCGCGACGCGGGCCTTGCGCAGCAATCTCACAGCGTCTTTAATGGGGGTGTCTTATGGCGAGGGAAACCCGCGAGCTTTCACTCCACCGCATCGAACGCAGCATCCTCCTGCTGCGCGGGCAAAAGGTCCTGCTTGACCGCGATCTGGCGACGCTTTACGGCGTGACCACCGGCAACCTGAACAAGGCGGTCCGGCGCAACATCGAGCGTTTCCCGGCTGACTTCATGTTCCAGCTCAATCGTGACGAGGCGGAATCTTTAAGATTCCAATCTGGAAGCTTAAAGCAGGGCCAGCACTTCAAGTATTTCCCCTGCGCCTTTACCGAGTAGGGCGTGGCCATGCTGTCCAGCGTGCTCCACAGCCAGCGCGCCATCCTGGTGAACATCGCCATCATGCGCGTCTTCGTCCGCTTGCGCGAAACCCTCGCGCTGCACCAGGAATTCGCCGATCAACTGGCCGAACTTGAACGCAAAGTGGAAGGCCAGGGCACCGACATCCGCTCGCTCTTCGAGGCCATCCGGCAATGGATGTCTCCCCCGGAACCACCCGAGGAGCCACTCAAGGAAATGGGCTTCCACGTCCGCGAAGAACAAGCTCCCTACCATGTCAAGCGCTCGAAGCCCCGGAAGCGTCCCTCGAGCAATAGCGCCACTTCCTGACGCGCGGGCAGGTCCGGATCGCTTCGTCGCACGACACCAGCACCGGACTGTCCAGATGCGCCCTTCTTCCCGCGCCAATCTCCTGCCCGTTTGAGCCCGCCCCCAACCTGCGCTATCCTCCCCCCACACTAACCGTGCCCCGGAACCGCAAAATCGCCTGGCTGGTCGGCGCTCTCCTCGTGCTGATCCTCGCCGACCTCTGCTTCCTCTACTACTGGAACCGCCGCCCCACCGTCCGCTACGACGCCCACATCCGCGCCGCCGCCGCCCGCTACCGCATCGATGCCGCCCTCATCAAAGCCGTCATCTGGCAGGAAAGCCGCTTCAACGCCGCCGCCCGCGGCCGCGCCGGCGAGATCGGCCTCATGCAAATCCGCGAAGATGCCGCCTTCGAGTGGGCCGACGCCGAAAAAATCCACCCCTTCGAACACCGCCACATCCTCGACCCCGCCAAAAACATCTACGCCGGCACCTACTACCTCGCCAAACTCCTCCAACGCTACCCCCAGGCCGACAACCCCATCCCCTACGCCCTCGCCGATTACAACGCCGGCCGCGGCAACGTCCTCCGCTGGCTCAAAGCCGACGCCAAAACCAACAGCGCCGCCTTCCTCGCCCGCATGGACTTCCCCGGCACCCGCGCCTACGCCCAAAAAATCATGCACCGCCACGCCTACTACCGCGACCGCTTCCGCAGGTAGCGACCCGCGAGGTCGTTCGGCCTGGCGGCGCCCTTGGTTTCCTCCCAAGTGTTTGCTGGATGCGAATGAACCCGCCTCGATAGTTCGAGAAGGGGATCCCAGAGAAATTCAGTGGCACGGTGGAGCAGGTCGAGATCGAGGTTTTCGAGGCGATCCGAGGGCGGTGCCAGTGGGGAATCCAGCCGGTCGGGGTGAAGGCCATAACGGTCAAGGCCGGAAGGTCCGCCTTCAGGAACGGAGAGGCATCGGAATAAGCATTAACGAGAGGGCTCCAGAGGGAGTCCGATGGGAATCCACATGAGCCAGGAGGGCAACGCGGCGTTTCACCTCAGAGCGGGCCGGGTGATTCCAATTACATTGCGGCTTTCAGCATGTGGGGAGAGCGCGCGGAGCAGGTTTTTCTTTTGGGCTAACTCAAGGCCGTGGGAGACGTAAACCAGCACTGTGATGACGCAAGCGACGGCAGCGACGAGGGGCTCTGGCGAAGCAATCAAGGAGATCGCGGCGGCCAGGAGCAGGCCCAGCCCAAGTATGAAGGGCCTATAGCCAGAACGAATGCCCCGGAAGGGTTCAACGCGCGTCCTGCAACCCGCTGCTTCAAATTGACGAAAGACGTATTCGTGCCCGGCTTGCTCTCCGCGCGTGGCGCTGCCACGCGGGCCGATCGAGCATGCGAGCTGATTGAGATGCTGAAGCTGCGTGGTTGACATGGCCCGTCAAATCGGGCGCGGTGCTTGTGAAATCGTCGCCGGACCGGCGGTTTGTATCGCATACGGAGTGTTCATTGTCAGCCAGCATTTCACCGCCCTTGGCACTTGCATGGGTCAAATTAGCATCGCAAGGAGGAGGCCCGTCCACGCTGCTCACCACTCCGAATCGTTTGCCAAGGGCAGGGAGTCGAACCAAGCGCCCGGAGAGTCAGCGCCCTCTCGCGGGCGTTCCTCTTCGCCGCCATTTTTCACCGCATACCCTGCCTCCTTCCCCCATTGCAAGACCGGCTAAGCGGGTACCCGATCCTTGCGGGTTCCTGAACCTCGAACGATCCGTTACCGCCAACCGGGCCGCCCCCCCCCCGCGCATCGCGGTCACAATGGCCTTTAAGGCCGACGTGACGAAACCGGCGAAACAAACCGCTTGGG
>CAYZKY010000216.1:0-8323 GCA_964478815.1 uncultured Verrucomicrobiota bacterium | reverse complement strand
GGGGGTATGTCAAAGACTGTCTGACCCCTGAAGAAAGTGAAAAAAGTTTTTGGGGCGATTTTTGGCATGGTTCTTGAATTTCGGGGGCGGGGAAGTTCAGCACAGAAGCACGAAGGACAGAGTGAGGAAGGTAATAAATACCGCGGATTAGAAGGGGGGCAGGCTTGGTTTCGGGGCGATTTTTTATGGAGGTGCGAGTGATCTGGATGCGCGCGGATGCAAGCAGGTCAACGGGATGGCTAGGATCGGTTTTGGGACCCGGCGAAGGTTCATCCGGCGAATTGCGCGGGGGGCGTTGAGAAGTCTGGGGGTGGGCAGTCCCAACATTTTGGGTTTCTACAGGGCCAATAACGCTGATAATATCAACACATGGGATCAGACGTTCATCAACGCCTGTTTGAGTTCATTGTGAGCGATACTTTCATGATCGAGGGACGGGGCCTCATCCTCTCTCCGTTCTTTCCCTTGGACAGGTATCAATTTGGTGGCAAGGAGCATTTACTCATTGAAACCCCGGATGGCGGTTGCTTTGAAGCAGACGCTGACATTGAGATTCCATTCGTGAGTCCAGCGCCGAAAGTACATCAAGCTATGTTTGTTATTCGCGCGGCCAAAAAGTCCGATGTTCCCATTGGGAGCCGAATCTCACTGCCGCGCAAAACCGTCGGAGAGATCCAGATAGAACCAGTGGCGTAAATGAGGTTTGGAGCGTGACCGAAAGTTGCGGATTCAGACTATGGGGAGCGGATGCGGCGGGCGGCGAGGAGGGCGGCGAGGAGGGCGATGAGGCCGCAGACGAGGTAGGGGAGCATGGGCTGGCGGGCGTAGAGGAGGTTGGCGGCGATGGGGCCGAAGATGCGGCCGAGGCTGGCGGCTCCCTGGGCGACGCCGAGGATGGCGCCTTGTTCGTCGGCGGAGGTGCGCTGGGAGATGAGGCCGAAGATGGGAGGGCGATTGATGCCGGAGCTGGCGGCGAAGACGCCGAGGACGACGAGGACGCCGCCGAGGGTGGTCATCCACGGGAGGAGGGCGAGGCTGACGGCGACGACGAGGAGGCTGCCGACGATGAGTTTCTTTTCGCCGAAACGGTGGTTGAGCCGGCCGATGAGGCCGCCTTGGATGAAGGCGGAGACGAGCCCGGCAAAGGTGAAGAGGTAGGCGGCGGATTCGGGGCCGAACCGGTAGGTATCCTTGACAAGAAGGCTGAAGGTGCTCTCGAAACAGGCGAAGCAAAAGGTGGCGATGAAGTAGACGACAATGACGCTGCCGACGACGGGGCGGCGGAGGGCTTCGGCCCATTGGTGGAGGCCGGCGGGACGGCGGACGGGTTCGGCTCCGGGGCGGCGGCTTTCGGCGAGGACGAAGCAGCCGAGGAGAAAATTGGCGAAGCAGATGGAGGCGGCGACGCAGCCGGGGCCGGGCAGGCCGAAGTATTTGAAGCTGAGGCCGCCGAGGGCCGGACCGAAGATGAAGCCGAAGCCGAAGGCCATGCCGATGAGGCCCATCTTCTGGGTGCGCTTTTCGGGCGGGGTGATGTCGGCGATGTAGGCGCTGGCGACGGCGAGGTTCGCGCCGCAGATGCCGGCGAAGACGCGGGAGACCAGGAGCATCCAGAGGCCGGCCTGGCCGGGCATGGTGGAGGCGAAGGCGAAGAGGGCGTAGGAGACGGCGGAGCCGGCATTGCTGATGAGAATGACGGGACGGCGGCCAATGCGGTCGGAGAGCCTCCCCCACCAGGGGGAGAAGAGAAACTGCATGAGCGAAAAGGAGGCGATGATGCAGCCAATGAGAAAGCCATTGGCGCCGAATTGCTGGCTGTAGACCGGCAGCAAGGGCAGCACGATGCCGAAACCGATGAGGTCGATAAAGACACTCAGAAAGATGATGAGCAACGAGGGACTTCTCATGAAAATAGCCGCGGGAGTTATCCGCCAAAGAGGGAATCCGGTTCGTCGCGGTCGCGCCCGAGGCCGAAGCGGGGAAAGGCCTTGAGCTGGAAGCTGAAGGCGATGGCGAATTCGTTTTCCTGCTCGCGCGGATTGCGGAAGCGGAGGGTGAGGGCGCCAGTCCAGCTCCGGAAATCGCGGTAGAGGGTGTAGTACTGCTCTTCGAGGACGCCGTCGCGGGCCTCGAAATGGTGGGAGAGGCGGGCGGCCCAGTTTTCGTTGAACTTGAAATAGGTGCTGTGGAAGAGGGTGTTGTTGTCGGATTCCGGGCCGAATTCGGGCGCGCCGCGGAAGTAGCGCTGGCCGACGCGCCAGCTCCAGGTGTCGTTGGGCGCGATGCTGAGGGCGTGGTAGGCGAGATTCACGCGGCCGCAGTCGGGATCGACGCGGGTCTCGGCATTCAGGGTGAGCCAGGAGCGGGGGCGGAGTTCGAGATCGGAGTAGACATCGGCGAAGCGGGTCTGGTTCGGGCGCGGGTCGAGCCGCCAATCGGTGTAAAGCCCCCAGTGGACGAGATTCTGGATGCCGGCTTCGCGCCGGGTCTGGAGCTTGTTCCAGAGGGAGAGGCGGAGGACGTTCTGGGAATCGATCGAGTCGATGGCGTTGTAATCGGGGTATTCGATCGGGAGCAGGCGGAGACTGGGCAGCTCGGTGTCGAACTGAGGGAGTTCGTGGGGCCGGTTGTTCGGCTTGGGGACGAAGACGTAGTTGATCGACGGGGCGATGATGTGGCGGAGCTCGCGCACTTCGAGCAGCTTGTTCTCCGCGCCGCGCCAGACGCGGGAGGCCTTGGTGGAGAGTTCGGCACCCGTGTTGAAGACGAGGCGGGTTTCCTCATCGAAGGTGCTCTGGCGGCCCTCCGTCTCGCCGTATTGGGTGACGCGGCCGCCGACGCGGGGAACGAAATTGAGCCAGCCGAAATATTGCTGGGGCCAGAGCACCTGCTGGAAGGAATCGGCGCGCATGGCGGCGTAATTGGTGCCGCCGGGAAGCTCGGATTGGTAGCGGAGGTAATCGACGGAGCTTTCGCTCTCGTAGTAAAGCGGGAGTTCGCCGATTTGCTGGCGGAGGCCGGCGAGCTTGAGCTCGGGCAGGCGTTCGACGGTGCGTTGGAAACTGTTTAACTGCGGCCGGGCGAGGAGGGTGAGGCTCCAGTTCGACCAAGCCTGGTGGACTTCGAGGAAGGAATCGGGCTGGATGTTGCGGCGGTATTCCGATTCGTAGAAATCGCGAATGATGAATTGATCGCTCTGTTCGCGCGCGACGACGGTGGCGGTGAGATTGGGGCGGAGCGTGGCGCGATGCGAGAAACTGAGGCGGTGGCGTTCGGGATCGACCGGCTGGCGGACGGCGTCGAGGCCGGGGCGGCTGTCGTCGATGTAATAGCCGCGGAGTTCGCCCTGGCCGAGGCGGGAGTGCTGCCAGGCGAGATCGGGACCGACGCCGACGCCGCGGCTGGAGTAGAGATCGAGATTGAGGCCGGCGGCGACATTGGTGCCGATGGGAAAGTGGTAGGAATTGTAGGTGTAGGCGCCGAGGCGGCTGCGGTAGCCGGGGGTGACGCGCCAGTAGGCATCGTGCTGGTGGAGGCTGCGGCGGTAGCGCGGCAGGATCATGACCGGGGTGTCGCCGAGATAAATCTTCGCGTTTTTGGCTTCGATGTCGCGGCCGGGGCGGACGCGGAATTGCTCGGCCTTGATGCGAAAGAGCGGGCGCTTGACGTCGTCGGTGGTGATGGAAGTCTGCGTGGCGACGTATTCGGAGGCCTGGGTGTCCCCTTCCAGCTTGAGGCCGGAGGCGAAGAACGGCGTGAGACCGGTGCGAAAGCCCTCGCCCTGCATGCGGCCGGTCTTGAAATTGTATTCGAGATGCTCGCTGGCCCAGGATTGGCCGCGATCGCGGAGGCGGACATTGCCATCGGCGATGGCGTCGCCAGTGGTTTCGCTGAGGGCGATCTGATTGGCGGAGAGTTCGACCGTGCCGTAGCGGACAATGACGCCGTAGCGGCCAAACCAGATGCCGTCGGTGTCGTCGTATTCGATCTCACTCTGGCCGGTGAGGTTTTCGATGATGACCTCGGTGGCGGCCTGGGGCGGGGCAACCGGCGGGGGAGTGCCCGGGGGTTGGGCAGGCGAAGGAGGCGGAACGGTACTGGGCGGCGGCGACGCGGATTCGTCCGCCACAACGCAGCACAGACCGCAGCTCAAGGCAAGCGTGCATCCAAGGGGCGTGAAACGCATCGGGCGGGGCCGAGAAAACCAGAACGCCCCATGTGCCTCAAGCGGATTCGGACGAGGCCGACGAATGGCGGGCGGCGCGCCGACTCACATTATGGGACACGGGGGAATGGAAAGCGCAGGACAGCGGTTGGCAGCCAGGGCATACCGCTTATGGGAAGGTTTGCCGCAGCCAGGCCACGGCCAGGACGGCACCGACCGCCAGCAGCGCGTGGAGCCGCCGGCGCAGCGGTGCATCCCCCCGCGCACATGGCGTCCAGAAATGCGGCACGCTTCTCCGCCGGTCTTTCCAGCGCCCGTTGGAACAGAGCTACTTCGCGGTTGGGGTTCATGCCAGCCAGTCGAGGTTTGAACGCAGGTCGCTCTCGGATTTTTCACGCATGGAAATCACGCTGCCGAGAAATCTGCAACAATTCGTCGCCAGAAAAGTTCGCGGCGGCGGGTCTGCGGACGCCAGCGAGGTGGTGCGCGAAGCCTTGCGAGACCTCCACGCCAAGGAAGATCCCGCCGAGCAGGATTCGCGGGAACTGGCCGAGTTGCTTCGACCCGCCGTGGCCGGTCCCCACCGGCGCGTCACGGCCAGGGACTTCGAACGGTTGCACCAGCGCGCTGGCCGACGCCCGCAAACGCCAGGCGCAATCCGGCCATAAGGTCGTTTCGTTCGCGCCCAAAGAATCCACGGCCGGCTGACCCGATCGGCCACGAAGCCGTTGTGCCCAGACCAGGTGAAACAGGAGTTCTTCGCGAGATGGATTCATGGCGTCCGCGAGTCGGGCTTGGCGCGATAACCGGGCTTGAGGTATGTTTGAACCATGAAAGAAACGACCGTCGCGCTGGAGGACGCCAGTCCCGGCCTCGCCGAATGGGTCGCGCGGGCGCGGCGCGAACACACCACGTTCGTGGTTCTCGATGCCTCAGTCCCGGTGGCGCGTCTGGTTCCCGCCAAGGCGTCCGGTTGCACGGGCGCGGAACTCGCCCGCGCGCTGGCTACCACCGACCTTTCTCCTGAAGAAGCCCGGAGCTGGGCGGACGATCTTCGGCAAGCCCGCGCCGCCTTGCGCGCGCCGGAAGACAAATGGCGATAATCCTCGATACGGACGTCATCATCCGGGGCGAGAAGGGCACGTTCGATTTGCGCGGCTGGCTCACCCAACACGCGACCGAGGAAATCGAAATCGCCGCCATCACGGTCGCAGAATTGTGGCACGGAGTGGAACGCGCCGGCGACGAACACCGCCCGCGACGGCAGGCTTATCTGGAAACGGTGTTCGCACTCCTCCCGGTCGTTTCCTACACGGATGAGATTGCGCGGGAACACGCGCAAATATGGGCCGAATTGGAAAAGGCGGGACTGATGACGGGCTACTACGATCTGATCGTGGCGGCAACCGCCCGCCATCGCGGCAGCCAACTCGCCACCTTCAACCGGCGTCACTTCGAGCATATCCGGGGTCTGGGCCTGGTGGCGCTCTGATTCCGCAACGTGAGCGGGAAAAGCGGCAGAGGACTACCGCAGTCCTAGACGCGTCGCGCATCACGGGGCCGCAGGGAAGTCCGCCAGGTCCTGGAGTGCGCCAGTCCCTTGCGCTTTGGAGGGTGCCGAGAGTCGCGCTCATGGCTGTTTGCTCTCCGTTTTCTCCTCCGCTTCCGTGGCGTGGATGACTTCCCAGGAGGGCGCGCGCCATGCCTGCCATTGCGGTCCGACGACGATTGCGTCGCCGTCAGCGCTCCAATACGCCTCGAATAAGCCGGGACCTTGTCCGGAAAAATTCAGTAATTCCTGGCGTGTGCTGATGCCCCAGAGCTTCACGGACTCGCGGCCGTTGTATGAAGAAAGAAGCCTCCGCCCGTCATCAGAAAAGGCGAGCCCCACGACCGCATTCAAATAGCCATGAAAATTCCCGAGAATTTCTCCTTGCACGCTGAGCAAACGCACTTGGCCTCCGTCCGTTGCATAGGCGACTAAATTTTGGTCCTTCGAAACAACGATGCGCGTTAACTTATGTTTTTCACCTATCAGCTTTGGTTTACGGCCCCGATTCTCCAGGTCGTAAACAGCCACCCCGTGGTCATCGCCATTCTCGTTCGCAATCACAAGGACGCGTCCATGGTCCGCGAAGGCAGCCCTGCGAAGCTGCGATTGGCCCGAAAAAATGATCTCACCACTTACCACGTCCCACGCGAACGCCTGCGAAAGCTGCCAATCGCCCCTCCAGCCGAGCAGTCGTTTGCCGTCAGCGCTGAAGCAAAACGGCGTAAGCCCGGGCATTTCGCCACGCAATTCACGCCTGGAACCCGCGGAGGTTAGGTTCGACACAAAGATCGAGTTGGGCGCGGCGCTTTCGGCCCACGCAAAGAACCCTCCCCGTTCCGCCAGAAAACCAGTCGGGCGGTTAGTTGAGAGCAAAGGAATGGAAGCCTTCGTCGTCACAGCATCGCCGATAATGCCGCCCAGGATAATCCGATTGGATCCGTTCCAATGGCAGATGATATTTGTGCTGGCGACACCAAGGACTTCGTCCGATGGACCGAGCCCCTGCAGTGGAGTTTCAATTCCGTTTCTTAAATCTTTGATCGTCGCCGGCTTACCCGGTGGAAAAAGCAGCAACTTCGACTCGCCCAGCCTGGCGAGATGGTATTCCCCGATTTGCTCGCTCAAGATCGTGTGTCCATCGGAAGCGCTTTGATCGTCATCCAGCCACAACTTGAGGTCGCCATCCTTGCTGCCGCTGGCGATTAGATTCAATTTCTCGGAAACCGCCAGTCCATGCACTTCGTCGATGTGCCCGCGCAGGAGCCGGGTTTCCCGCCATGTGCTCGTGTCCCAAATTCGAATCGATTGGTCCACCGCCGCAGAAAAAAGTCGACGCCCGTCGTTGGAAAAGACCAGAGTGAAACTCCAACTGGTGTGGCCATCAAGCCGCGCCACCGAACGACCCGATTCGGTTTCCCAAATTCGCACGGATGCGTCGCTGTACCCTGAAGAGGACGCGAGCAGTCGGCCATCGGGCGAAATGGCAAGCGAAGCCAGCCCCAAATCCGGAACCTCGCTGGTGCGCCACACTTCCTTCCCGCTCTCAATTTCCACGCATGAAATGCTGGTGCGATTACGTTTCCGGTCACAACCGCCAATGTACACCCTCGCCTTGTCGGGGGAGATTCGCGCCGCTCCAAAAAATGTTCCTCCAGAGATTTCATTCAACTGGATTACTTTTTTTATCTCGCGAGTCGCCGTGTCTACCAGCACCACCTCATCACTCGCTCCAAACACCTTGTAAATCACCAAGAGCGAGCCATCCGGCGAAAAACTTAGGTCGCGCACGGTGTACTCGTGGCTCCAGAGCACCGTTTGCTTTCCCGAATCAACATCATATAGAACGACATTCCTCTTCCCGTCCGTCGCCGCCAGCAAATGGCTGCGAGGCGAAAAAGCAACAATCCCTGGCAGTTCGAGATCCGCTGGCGACTGAAACATTCCATGGAGCAGAGTTCTTCGAACCGGGTCCCAAATTTCAATCCGCCCATCCAGCCATCCGGTCGCCAGATATTTTCCATCGTCAGAGAAGCTTGCTGACCAACAGCGGCTCGGCCGATTCGTCAACGTCGTGAGCGCGCCACTTCTTGTCAGTTGCCAAAGATATCGCCATTCCCAACCGCGTAAATCCTCCTCACCCGCTTGCGGACGATGCCGGTCCAATAACAGGCGAGCGTTCCCGACATTATTAAATTTCAACGACTGTTGCGCCAGGCGCATGTCCGACGCGTAGAGCAGGCGCCGGGATCGTTGTTCGCTTTCCACCGCCCTTCGCGCCTGGGCATCGGCGCTTTTGCGCGCTTCCTCCGATTCAAGCCGCCGCTCCTCCGCAAGCTTTTTTTGGGTCGATTCGTCAACCCGCGCCAAATGTTCGCGCCGGGCTGACGCGCTGATTCCAATCAACGCCGCAATCAACGAAACCAACACCGCGGAGGCCGCAACAAACGCGATCCGGTTCCGCCGAAACGCCTTCTGGAGCCGGTAAAGTTGACTGGGCGGACGGGCCACGACTGGCTCGTTGTCGAGGTGGCGCTTCAGGTCGGCGGCGAGTCCGTTGGCCGTGTCGTAGCGGCGCTGGCGATCCTTCTCCAGGCACTTCATCACGA
>CAYZKY010000215.1:5595-8458 GCA_964478815.1 uncultured Verrucomicrobiota bacterium | reverse complement strand
CGCCGGGAAGCTTACCATTCCTTATCCATTCCACTGAAAACGTCGAAGAACCAGACTTTCGTTCCGTGGACCCAGAAATCGGTCTCGCTGTCCCAAGAATACGAAGCGATGAACTGAAATTGACGTCCATGTCGGCCAGTATTAATATAGTTTCCAGCGAGCCCGTTGTTGTATATGGGTCATGAACTGCTATTACGGTTGAGCCCACCAATATCTCCTTGATTTTTCTCAAGTTTCTTGCAGGCTCTCCAGCAACCAATCGCTCCTTTAACTGAATGGGATTGTGGTCTTCCGGAATCTTGACAATACGCCCGTTAGCATATTCGTAGCCAACGTAGTTCTCCTTGAATCGGCGGTTCAGTTCATCAATGATCTCAGGCGCTCGATATTCTGAGAGGCTGAATGGATCGTCAAGACACCCCCCCATCTCGACTCGTCGATGAAGCATATTTTCCATTGTGCCAAACACGACCGTGACGATGTCAAGAGCCTTGGCCGTATCGTCGATGTTTAAAAAGTATTCCGCGATTATTGCCCTGCGCGGTAGTGGCTGTCGGCTAACTTGGGGAAGATTGAGAAGTTGATGCTCCTCGCACAAAATGCAGTAGATTTGTTTGTAAGCCATTTCGGGGCCAGGGTGAAAGTAGGTGTCGGGGCCAAACCCTTTTTCCCAAAGGAGCACTATTTGGTTACGCAGCCCTTGGGGCACCTCGTAAATGAGTACTCCATCTTTCTTTCCCTCGCCGCGTTGAAATCTCGAAAATAGATTCATCCGGGCCCCTTTTCTGGTCGAAGAAGATTAAAAACTGGCATCCGAGTGTGTCAATGCTCGCGGTCTCTTATTTTACTTTCCTTACCTGGGGCGATGGTGTCTTTACTTACTATCCGGCCATCACGGCCCATAGTCGTCCGCTCTCCTCCGCCATCCTTCCGAAGCATTTCCGCTGCTGCTGCGTTTGCGTCAGCTTGCGTGTCGTGTAAGCTCGAAGCCCGTTCAGCGTTATTTCGCTTGTTCGCCCACTGCCCATCCTCTCTGCGATAAACAGTTCTATTATTTTGGTCTCCCATAACAATCTTGGATTGTAGTTTCGGCCTTGGCCTTACTCCGTTCATTAGCAATAAATGTACCACCCGTAGTGGAAGGGAACTCAGCTACCACAACCCCTTGTGGCGCGCGAACTTCCAACGCCCTCCATCGATCGCCGATAAATGTATGTGCGGTTGGATCTGTGACAATTTGTCACGAAACGGCGCTCCAATAGTCAATCTGACACACTTTTAAGTAACCTTGGTGCGGTGGGCCTGCCGTCGTCCAGTGGCAAAGCCACCGCAAGAATTCCACCGATTCCATCTCCCGCGCCTCTGCTCCTGCCCTGTGCGCTGGTGGCAATCCAGCCGCCAACCCCAGCCATTCCACAGATTCCACGCCTTCCACCCCCTCCCCGCAAAAAACCCCGCAATTCCACACATTCCACCAATTCCACCACCGCGCATTCCACCCCCTGTTCCGGCTCCGCCCCCTGCCCTTTACGCCGCCTCCAAGCCCTGCCCCCGCCCCTCCCTGCCCCCAAAAACCCCCGAAAAAGCCGGTAATGCCCTTCCCGCCCCCACATTTTAGGCCCGCCACCCCCGCTCACCGCGCGGCCGGTCCGCGCCCGCTTGACAAGCCTCGGCGGAAGATGTAGCCATAGCTACATAATGATGACGATGCTACGATTCGGTCACGGAAGCCGCACTCCACGCCGCCGCTGGCTGGCCCATCTCGCCGCCGCCTGCGCCCTGGCGGCCGGCTTGGCCGCCCCCCGCGCCGCCGCCCCGAAGGAACTCCCCTCCCCCTTCACCATCGTGACCACCTGCGGCATGGTCACCGACATCGTCCGGGAGGTCGCCGGCGCCCGTGCCAAAGTCGTGGGCCTCATGGGCGAAGGCGTCGATCCCCACCTCTACAAGCCCACCCGCGACGATGTGGCCCAGCTCCTCCGCGCCGATGTCGTCTTCTATTCCGGCCTGATGCTGGAAGGCCGCCTGGGCGACACCTTTCTCAAGCTGGCCCGGCGGGGCACGCCGGTTTTCGCGGTCACCGAGCTGCTGGAGGAAAAGTTCCTGCTGGAACCTCCGGAGTTCCAGGGCCATACCGATCCGCACGTCTGGATGGATGTCCGCGGCTGGATCGAGGCGGTCAAGGTCACCGCCCGTTCGCTCGGCGAAGTCGATCCGCGCGGCCAGTCCACCTACGACCAGAACTCCCAGCGGCTGATCGTGGAGCTGGAAAAGCTCGATTCCTACGCGCGGCAGGCGATGGCGACCATCCCCGCCGACCGCCGCGTGCTCATCACCGCGCACGATGCCTTCAACTATTTCGGCCGCGCCTACGGCATCGAAGTCCGCGGCATTCAGGGCATCAGCACCGAATCGGAAGCCGGAGTGGCCGATATCAACAAGCTGGTGGATTACCTGGTCGAAAAGAAGATTCCGGCAATCTTCGTTGAGACCAGCGTGTCCGAGAAGAACATCAAGGCCCTGATCGAAGGCGCGAATGCGCGCGGCCACAAGGTGCAGATCGGCGGCAAGCTCTTCTCCGACGCCATGGGGAAGCCCGGCACTTATGAGGGCACCTACATCGGCATGATCGACCATAATGTCACCACCGTCGTCCGGGCCTTGGGCGGCACGGCTCCCGACCGGGGCCTGCAGGGCAAGCTCGCCGCGCTGCGATGAGTGCGCCCCTGCCGCTGGAAGTGCGCGACCTGAATGTCGCCTACCAGACCAAAGTGGTGGTCTGGGATGCCGATTTCGACGCGCCCCCCGGGCAATTGGTGGCCATCGTGGGGCCCAACGGCGCCGGGAAGAGAACACTGCTCAA
>CAYZKY010000215.1:0-5585 GCA_964478815.1 uncultured Verrucomicrobiota bacterium | reverse complement strand
TGGCGTGATCAAAGGGTCGGCCGGCGTCGGTAAGAGCACACTGCTCAAGGCGGCGTTGGGGCTGGTACCGATCGCGTCCGGCAGCATTCGCTTCTGGGGCCAGCCCTACCGGGCCGTGCGGTCCCGGGTCGCCTACGTTCCGCAGCGGGAAAGCGTGGATTGGGACTTTCCCGCGAGCGCGCTCGATGTGGTCGCGATGGGCCTGTACCGCCGGATCGGCTGGTGCCGCCCGGTCGGCCGCCGGGAGCGGCTCCAGGCCTCGGCCGCGCTGGCGAAGGTAGGGTTGGACGATTACGCCGGGCGGCAGATCAGCCAGCTTTCCGGCGGGCAGCAGCAACGGGTCTTCCTCGCTCGCGCGCTCGCCCAGGACGCGGATCTCTACCTGATGGACGAACCGTTTGCGAGCGTCGATGCCGCCACCGAGCGCGCCATCGTCGATGTGTTGCGGGCGTTGCGCCAGGCCGGCAAGACCGCCGTGTGCGTCCACCACGATCTGCCGACCGTGCCGGAGTATTTCGATCACGTCGCGCTCCTGAACATGCGGGTGGTAGCCCAGGGGCCGGTGGCGGAGACCTTCACTTCCGAGAACCTGCGCAAGACCTACGGCGCGCGCCTGACGCTCCTAGAAGAAGCGGCCCAGGCCGTGGAACGCGCCCGGGTGAGCGCGCAGCACCGGACATGAAAACCGCGTGGCTTTGGTTGTTCCTCGCCTTGCTGCTCGCCGGTTGCGGCGAGCCGCCTTCCGGCAAATCGATCACCGATACGCGCTTCGAATGGCCCACCCGCGACGCCATGTGGCGGACTCTCACCCTCGCAGACTATAATACGCGCGTCGTGCTGGCCGGGGTCACCGCGCTCGGGGCAGCCGGAGGGCTCGTCGGCACCTTCCTCCTGCTGCGGAAGCGTTCCCTCCTGAGCGACACCGTCAGCCACTCGACACTGCCCGGCATTGCCATTGCATTTTTGATCGCCGAAGCGACCGGCTACACCGAACGCTCGCTGCCCATCCTGCTGCTGGGCGCGGTCGCGACCGGATTGCTGGGCATGGCGATGGTGGTCGCGATTCGTTCGAGCGGGCGAGTGAAGGACGACGCCGCGCTGGCCATCGTTCTCAGCGTGTTCTTCGGCCTCGGCATCGCGCTGATGGTCATTGTGCAACAACTCCCCACCGGCAACGCCGCCGGGCTGTCGCGCTATATCTACGGAAAGACGGCCGCCATGACCGCCAGCGATGCGCAGCTCATCCTCGTCGCCAGCCTCGCCGCCGGCGCGCTCTGCGCCCTGTTTTTCAAGGAGCTGCGACTGCTCTGTTTCGACGCCGGATTCGCCCGCGCCCAAGGCTGGCCGGTGCTTGCGCTCGATTTTCTGCTGATGGGCCTGGTGGTCGCCGTCACGGTCATCGGGCTTCAGGCCGTCGGACTTCTCCTGGTGGTGGCGTTGTTGATCGTGCCCTCCGCCGCGGCTCGATTCTGGAGCCACCATCTGGGTGTTACGCTGCTGCTGGCGACGGGCATCGGCGCGATCAGCGGCCTGGCCGGCGCGGCCGCGAGCGCCCTCTTCCCGAAGCTGCCCGCCGGAGCCGTCATCGTCCTCGCCTCGGTCGCGTGCTTTGCGGTCAGCCTGTTCTTCGGCCGGCGGCGCGGCCTGCTGGTGCGCTGGTGGCAGCGGCACCAGACCGCCCAACGGGTCGCGCGGCAACACCTGCTCCGGGGAATTTACGAATGGTGCGAAAGCCACGGAGCCTGGGGCGGCCGGGATCCGGGCGCGCTGCTCGAAAGAAACATTCCGGTCGAAGAACTCCGCGCCATGAACCATTGGACTCCCGCGCAAGCGCGGCGCCTGCTGCGTGGGGCCGAGCGGGACGGCCTTTTAAATTGGGGGGATACGCGGGGTTCCTGCCACCTTTCGGCGGAGGGGAAGATCGAAGCTCGGCGGGTCACCCGCAACCACCGGCTGTGGGAGACTTACCTCCTCCGCTATGCCGATGTGGCCCCCCAGCATATTCATCACAATGCCGACCAGATCGAGCATGTGATCGAACCGAGCGTCGTCAACGAACTGGAAGAACTGCTGGCCGAGCGGGGCGACCGGACGTTTGTGCCCGCCGATCCGGAAAGCGCCGACCGCCACGAACCCGCCCCTCACCGATGAATTGGACCGAACTCGATACCTGGATCGTCGTCACGGGCGTGCTGATCTGCCTGGCCTGCGCGCTGCCCGGTGCGTTCCTGATGCTCATGCGCCAAAGCATGCTCGGCGACGGCATCAGCCACGCGGTCCTGCCGGGGCTGGCCGTGGCCTTCCTGGTCTCGAATTCGCGGGCGGTGCTGCCGATGGTCATCGGCGCGATCATCGCCGGGCTGCTCACCGCCATTCTGACCGAGACGATCCAAAAGTACGGCGAGGTCGAGAGCGGCGCGGCGCTTGGCGTGGTGTTTTGCGGCCTGTTCGCGCTGGGCCTGGTGCTCATCCGGGTAGCGTCCGATCACGTCGACCTCGATCCCGATTGCGTGCTTTATGGCTCGATCGAGACCGCGGTCATGGACGAAAACCGTGTCCCCCGCGTCGCGCTCATCAGCGGCGGCCTCCTCGCCGTGAACTTGTTGCTGGTCCTCATATTCTACAAAGAACTGCGGATCGCTTCGTTCGATCCCGCGCTGGCGGCGACGCTTGGATTCAACCCCACCGCAATTCGCCTGGGCCTGACGCTGGTCGCTTCGGTCACCACCGTGCTGGCCTTCGAGAGCGTCGGCAGCATTCTGGTCATCGCCATGCTGGTGGTGCCCGCGGCGGCGGCCAGCCTGCTCACCCGCCAGCTCAAGGTGTTGCTGGCGCTGGCGTTGGTGTTCGCGGCCTTGAGCGCCGTCCTCGGACACATCGGCGCCATTACCCTGCCGCCGGTCATCGGCCGCTGGTTCGGCCATCCCGAACTGCGCGCCACCAGTTCGACCGCCATGATGGCCGTCTCGGCGGGCCTGCTCTTCCTGCTGGCCTGGTTCATCTCCTGGGTGCGCCTGCGGCACGACCGGCGCCGCGCCTCGGCCGGTTCCGCGCCGCGGATGGCCCTCGATCCGGCGCCTTAAAAATCGACGCGCGGACGGAATTTCGCTTGAGAATCGAGTGCCAGCAGGCACTTTAGAACTCGTCCCGAAGCTCAACCTTATGACGATGACCACGCAGAAAACGTTCCGGCAGATTTCCCTTGGTTTTACGTTGATCGAACTGCTCGTGGTCATTGCGATCATCGCGATCCTGGCCGGCATGCTGCTGCCGGCGCTGGCCAAGGGGAAGGAAAAGGCCAAGTCGATTAAATGCGTGAACAACCTTCGGCAGGTGGCCATCGCGCAAAAGGTCTACTCTTCGGACAACGACGACCGTTATACCTTCACCTTTTATGTTCGCGGCGCGAACGTGGAGCGCCGCGCCTGGTTTAACATTCTCCAGCCGTATCAACAGACGACCAACCTGCTGCTCTGCCCGAACCGCACCCCCAAATTCCGCGAGGCGGTGGCGCTTTATCCGAGCGATCAGCGGGAGCGCGCGCTCTCGAATTATCAGATGAATTTCCGGCTCGGCGGCTGCGACTGGCCCGGTTCATGGCCCAAGGAAGTCTGGACGCCGGTGCGCGATTCCGCCCTGCGCAGCCCGGCCTCGACCGTCCATGTCACCGATGGCGGCACTCGCCCGACCGATTCCACGGACCCCGAAAGAAGCGTCACGCCCACTTCGCCTGAAAAAGCCGGGGCGTGGGTGTTGCACGATCCTCGGAACAGCTCTCCGTGCGACGGTTGCGTGACCTCCGGCGACCCCAACTGGGGCGGGCCGCACCTGCGGCATGCCAAGCGGAGCAATGTCCTCTTTGCCGATTCGCATGTCGAGAACCTCCGATCCTCGAAATGGTACTGGAGCGGCACCCCGTGGCTCCTGCCAAACCAGGGCGGGAGCGGAAACTAATCGATCATCCAAACCCCCAACCCGAATCGGCATGGCTCCCAGACTCGACAATGCGGCGCGGAGCCCGGCCGGTCATTCTCCCTCACGAACATGAAACCCTTTTGGAGCGGCGTTTTTCCCGCCATTACCACGCAGATGAAATTAGGCGGCGACCTCGACCTCGAGGCCACGGCCCGTCATGCGGCCGCGCTGATCGATTCCGGAGTGAGCGGGCTGATCTTCCTCGGTTCGCTCGGCGAAAACCAGGCGCTGACGGCGGAAGAGAAGCGGACCGTCATGAAAGCGATGGTCGATGCCGCCGGCCAACGGGTGCCCGTGCTGAGCGGCGTGGCGGAATCGAGCACGGACGAGGCGTGCCGTTACTTGAAGGAAACGGAAAAGCTGGGGGTGAACGGCTTCATGCTGATGCCCGGCATGCTCTACAAGGGCGACGAGCGCGAGACGCTGGCCCACTTCCGCAACTGCGCCAAGGCCACCGGCCTGCCGATCATGATTTACAACAACCCGATCAGCTACGGCAACGACATCACCCCGGAAATGTTCGCCAAGCTGGCCGACACGAAAAACTTCGTGGCCCTGAAGGAAAGCTCCGGCAACGTGCGGCGCATCACCGACCTGCATAATGCCGTGGGCGATCGGTACGCGTTGTTCACCGGCGTGGACGATCTCGTGCTCGAAGCGTCGATCCTCGGCATCGACGGATGGGTGGCGGGCAGCGGCATCGCCTTCCCGGCCGAGAATCAATACTTCTGGGAACTCACCCGGCGCGGCGAGTGGGAGAAGGCCCGCGAGATTTATCGCTGGTTCACTCCCCTGCTCCACCTGGATGTCCACCCGAAGTTCGTGCAGTACATCAAGCTGGCGGTTCAAGAGTGCGGCCTGGGCGCTGAATGGGTTCGCCCCCCGCGCCTGCCGCTGGCCGGCAACGAACGCCGGCAGATCCTCGACATCATCCACCAGGGCATCAAGACGCGGCCCAAGATTCCGAAACCGCCGGCGGCCACCGTGCGGCCGGTGGCGAAGTCCGGCGCGCGGCCGGTCGCCCTCGCGACCCGCCCCGGCGTCAGGCCGGCGCCTTGAGCACCACGGCGGCGAGCGGCGGCAAGGTAATTGCCGCCGAAAATCGCTGCTGATGGCGGGGCTCGGCCTCGGCGATCACCTGGCCCCAATTTCCCTGGTTGCTGCCGCCGTAGGGTTCGGCGTCGCTATTGAAGACTTCCCGCCAGGCACCTTCCTTCGGCAGGCCGAGGCGGTAACCGGGGCGGAACACCGGGGTGAAGTTCACGATCACGGCGAGGGGCGCGCCTCCTCCCTTCGTCTGGCGAACGAACGAAAGGACGCTCCCTTCGTGATCGCCGGCATCGATCCACCAGAACCCTTCCTGATCGTAGTCGGCCTCCCAGAGTCCGGGCTCGGCCAAATAGAGGCGGTTCAGGTCAGCCATCATCCGCTGCACGCCCTTGTGATACGGCCCGGCCTCCAGCAGCCACCAATCGACGTCCCCATTGGCGTTCCATTCCGCGCTCTGCCCGATTTCCCCGCCCATGAAGAGGAGCTTCTTGCCGGGGAAGAGCCATTGGTAGGAAAGCAGAGTGCGCAGGTTGGCGAAGCGCTGCCAGTCGTCGCCGGGC
>CAYZKY010000214.1:0-8520 GCA_964478815.1 uncultured Verrucomicrobiota bacterium | reverse complement strand
TAGGACTTCCTGCACCCAAAATGCCCCGCCCTTATCGTCTCAAAAACCCCTCGCGGCCCCCATCCGGTCTGCCTTCCATCCTGCCGGCTCCGCCGAGCGGCCCGGCTCCCTCCTCCCGCACGGAAGAACTCTGTCTCCGCCCCCGGGTCTCGAACCTCTCTCGCGCCTTCCTCCCCTCCATTCCAGAGATTCCACACATTCCACACCTCCGGCCTCCCCTTCCGGTCGTCCCACCATCCGTCGCCCCCGGGAATCAACCGCCCGCCTCCCCGCCCTCACCCTCAAAAAACAGGGGGGGTGGCCCCAAAATGTCGACTCCGCCCCCTCGGCCCACCCCTCCCAGCCAAAAAAACAGGGGGGGGTGCCTCGTTCCCAAAACCCCACCCGGCTCAACCCGCCAAAAAGGAGGGGGGGGCCGCCCAAAGTGTTTACTCCCGCCGCTCGCAGGCCCCTTCCCCAAAAAAACAGGGGGGCACCCCCTCCCGCCGGGGCCAGAAATCCGCTTTACAGGGAGGGGATGTGCTTCCAAAGTAGCCGCCGTGTCCGGACCGTTATCCTCCGAACGTCTCACGAACCGCCTGGAACGTACCATCGAACGCTCGCAGGCTTGGCTTTTGCGTGAACAGAAGCCCGAGGGCTACTGGGTCGGCGAACTGATCGTCGACTCGACCTTGGTGGCCGATACCATCGCGTACCATCACTGGAACGGGCAGGTCGACCCCGAATGGCAGCGGAAGGCGGTCAACCACCTCTTCTCGATGCAGTTGCCGGACGGCGGCTGGAACATCTACCACGGCGGCCCGGCCGAAGTGAACGCCACCATCAAGGGCTACCTCGCCCTGAAACTCGCCGGAGTGCCCGTCACCGATCCCCGGATGCTCAAAGCCCGGGAGATCGCCCTGAATCTGGGGGGGGTGCCCCGGATGAACACCTTCTCCAAGCTCTACCTCGCCCTGATCGGCCTGTTCCCCTGGGATTACGTCCCGACCATCCCCTGCGAAATCATCCTCATCGGCAAGTGGTTCCATGTGAATTTCCACGAAATGAGTTCGTGGAGCCGCTCGATGCTCGTGCCGCTGGCCATCATCAACCACTTCAAGCCCACCCGCCAAGTCTGGGTCGATCTGGACGAATTGTATCCCGAAGGCATCCATGAGCGCGATCTGGCCCTGGCGCCGGACCCGCAGTTCATCACCTGGCGGAACTTCTTCCTCTGGCTGGACAAGCTCCACAAGTTCGTCGAGAACAACAAGTTGCGCCCCTTCCGCAAACGCGCCTTGAAAAAGGCCGAGGAATGGATGCTCGAGCGTTTCGAAGGGTCGAACGGCCTCGCCGCGATCTTCCCGGCCATGCTCAATTCGCTCATCGCCCTCAAAGCGCTCGGCTACCCGGACGACCACCCGCAGGTGAAGCGCGCCGAATTGGAGTTGAAGAATCTCGAGCACGAAGACGAGCACACCGTCCGCATCGAGCCCTGCTTCTCCCCAGTCTGGGACACCGCCATCGTGGCCATCGCGCTCCGGGAATCGGGCATCCCGGAAGACCACCCCGCCATGCGGAAATCGGGCGAGTGGCTGATGACCAAGGAAATCCGGTTCCGGGGCGACTGGCAGTTCAAGAACCCGGTGGAAGTCGAGCCGAGCGGCTGGGTGTTCGAGTACGAGAACAAGTGGAACCCCGATGTCGACGACACCGCGATGGTCCTGCTCGCCTTGCGCCAGATCGCCACCGGAAACCGCGCCCGGCGCGACGAATGCTTCCAGCGCGGGCTGAAATGGATGCTCACCTTCCAATGCCGCGACGGCGGCTGGGCGGCCTTCGACAAGGACTGCACCAAAGGCATTCTCGAAAAAGTCCCTTTCGCCGATCACAACGCGATGCTCGACCCCGAATGCGCGGATATCACCGCCCGCATTATCGAATTGCTGGGGTACGAGAAGTTCAGCCCCGAACATCCCCAGGTCGAGAAAGCCATCGCCTACCTCCGCGACCAGCAGGAGCAGGATGGTTCCTGGTACGGCCGCTGGGGCGTGAACTACATCTACGGCACCTGGCAGGTCTTGCGCGGTATGCGCGCTATGAATTGGGACATGACGGAGCCCTGGCTGATGAAGGGCGGCCGGTGGCTCGAAAGCGTCCAGCGCGCCGATGGCGGCTGGGGCGAGCGCTGCAATACCTACGACGATCCCGTCTTCAAGGGCCAGGGCCCGAGCACCGCGTCGCAAACCGCCTGGGCCATCATGGGCCTCTGCACGTTTGGCGACCCGCACCGGCCGAGCCTGATCCGGGGCATCGAGTATCTGGCGCGAACCCAGAATGCGGACGGCACCTGGACGGAGCACGAGATCACCGGCACCGGCTTCCCGAAAGTGTTCTACCTGAAGTACGACATGTATCGGAATAGCTGGCCGCTCCTCGCCCTGGCGACGTACCGCCAATTGCTCCAATCCGCCGAATCGGCGGCCCCGGCGGGAGCACGCCGGAAATCTCAATTACAGGCCGCGGGAGCCTGAACGACGCGCATGGCTGCGGAAGCGAGCGCTCCAGCGCCAGTTCTGGTTTGCTTTGCCGTGCGGGAGGAGGCCAAGGCCTTCCAGCCGCCCGCCGGCGTGCGAACGTTGATCACCGGCATGGGCCGCGACAATGCGGAATACGCCTTCGTCCACGCCCTCACCAAGATCACGCCCCGGCTCGTCCTCACCTGCGGGTATGCCGGCGCGTTGAACCCGCGCTTCAAGAACAACGAAGTGATCTTTCAGGCGGACGAAGGCAGCCCGCTTTACGACACCCTCCAAAACGCCGGAGCCACCCCCGCCAGCTTCTTCTGCGCCCGCCGCGTGGCCATCTCCAGCGAGGAGAAACAGCGGCTCTGGCGCGGCACCGGGCTGGACGCCATCGAGATGGAGTCCGAAACGCTCCGCGATATCTGCCAGCAGCGCGCCATTCCCAGCGCCACCATTCGCGTCGTTTCCGATAGCGCCCACGAAGACCTGCCGCTCGACTTCAATACGCTGATGACCCCGGCGCAAAAGATCCACTACGGCAAACTCGGCTGGGCCCTCCTCCGCTCCCCCTGGAAACTCGCCGAACTCCTCGCCTTCCAGCAAAAAACCGTCGACGCCGCCAAAGCCCTCGGCGCGTTCCTGCAGAAGGTCGTTCCCCGAATTTGATTTTAGCAGGCCACCTCCGTCATTGGCGCGGCCCGTTACGCCCGTTCGATCCCTCCGCGTCCGGCCGGTCCATCAGCGTGACCAATGGGTTCTCCTTCGGCATTGACTCGCTCGATTGGGGCGGGAAGATGCCGTTAGCATGAGCTATCAGGGGCCGCAGCGCGGGGGATCCAACCGTCATGGCCGGGTCGGACCAGGCCGAACGCTCCGCTGTTTTTTTCCAATCCTCACGGCGGCCAGTGCGTGGCTCTGGCCGCCGCTGCTCGGGCAAGCTCCGCAAACGCCGCCAATCGCCTTCGAAACCCTGCTCAAAGCGTCGGTCCCCAGCGAGCAGAGCGGCTTCGGCACGGCCGTCGCGGTCTCGGGAAACACGGCGGTGGTCGGCGCGCCGTCGGAACTCACTGCGCCCGAAGGCGAGCCCGGGCCGGGCGCCGTTTACGTATTCTCCCGGGGCGCGGCGGGCTGGCCGCCGCCAACCCGGCTGGCGGCGGGCGATCCGGCCTTGACCAGGGAATTCGGCCACGCCGTGGCGATCGATGCCAATACGCTGGTGGTGGGCGTGCCGAGCGACCACAGCGCGGCCAGCGGCGTCAACGGCCCGGCCGGCGCCGAGCCCATCTTCGGCTCGGGCGCGGCCTATGTTTTCGTGCGCGACGGCTCGAATTGGGTGCAGCAGGCTTATTTGAAAACCCCGCAGCCCGGCGCGAACGTCCGGTTCGGCGAATCGGTGGCGGTCTCCGGCGATTGGATCGCGGTGGGCGCGCCCGGAGACGGCGGCGAGAGGGGAGCCGGTTCCGTCTATCTCTTCGCCCGCAGCGGCGGCCTCTGGAGCCAGCAGGCGCGCGTCGTCGCTTCGAATCCCTCGGACCTGAGCGAGTTCGGCGCGGCCGTGGCCCTCGACGGAACGACGCTGGCAGTGGGCGCGCCGGGCGAGAGCGGCGATTTCGCGGGCGTGCAGAATACCGCCGGGCGAACGCCGGAACAGGAGCGCACCGGCGCGCCAAGCTCGGGGGCGGTTTACCTGTTCGCCCGGGGCGCGGGGGCTTGGGTGCAGCAGGCGTATGCCAAAGCCTCGAACGGCCGGGCCGGGGACCGGTTTGGTGCCGCGGTGGCCCTCGCGGGGGAACTGGTGGTGGCCGGAGCCGCGGAAGAAGATGGCGGGGGGCTGTCGAGTTCCGGCGCGGCTTATGTGTTCTCGCGCAGCGGAGGGGCTTGGGCCCAGGAAGGATATCTCAAGGCCTCGAATTCCGATATGTTCGATCGCTTCGGGACGGCGGTCGCCATCGCGGGAAGAAATGTGCTGGTCGGGGCGCCGGCCGAAGCCAGCCTTAGGCGGGCGGACGGCAGCAACAATGACGGGGCGGGGGTGGGCGCGGCGTATCTGTTCACGCGCTCGGCTGCGCTCTGGGGCGAGTCCGTTTACATCAAAGCTTCCGTCCCCGGCCGGTCGGAGGGGTTCGGCTCCGCCGTCGCCATTGCGGAAGGCGCGCTCTTGGCGGCGGCACCGGGCGACGCCCGGGGCGTGCCGGACTCCGGAGCCGCGCATCTCTTCACGGTCGGCTCCGGCGGGCCCGAGATCGCGGTCGAACTCATCGAGATGGACGAATTGGGCACCACACCGATCGGGGCGGCCGAGTTGCGGAGCAACCAAAGCCGCGTCGATTTCGGTGAATCCTACGTGCCTCGCAACGTGGCCCCCGTCCGCACCTTTCGCATCACGAATCGCGGCAACGCGGAGCTGACGGGCGTGCAGGCGGTCATCACCTCGGCGGACGTGCCGCCCGGTTTCACCGTCATCGCTCCTCCCTCCGCCACCATCGCCCCGGGGGCCAGCAGCGACCTGAATGTGCAATTCGGCGGCTTGAGGACGGCCGGTCCGCGCGCGGCCTTCTTGCAGGTCGCCAGCAACGATGCCGACGAAAACCCGTTCGTCGTCCGGCTCACGGGCCACGTCCCCCGAATGATCGAGGATCGGTGCAAGCTCGACGAGGACTGCTTCCTCCGTTACCTCGTCCGCTGCTACTTTTTCAACGATGACCCAGAGAATTTGCGGGCGCAGGCCGTCCCGGCCGGCGGGCTCGCCCTCGGCCATTTTTACGCGCTGGATACGCTGCTGCACCAGACGACGGAGGGGAGCCGCCTCGCCGCCCTTTACTGGCAGCATACCCGCGAAATGGCCCAGATCATTCGCACCAACGATTTTGCCGCTGCGGCTATGCGGCACTTGCTCGAGGACTTTCAACCGGCCGTGGCGGCCCTGCTTTCCGGGAACGGCCGCGCGGCGGTCATCACGCAGGAAATGGTGGATCAGGTCAACCGAACCTGGGCGGTCTTCGCCCCGCTGGCGAGCCCCGCCTTGCGCCTCGCCGGGGAAACGGAACGCGCGCGGTTCGGCGGCTTTCAGGATTTCGCCGGCCGGAACTTCGCCGACTGGGCCGCCCTCCTCCGCGTGCGCGCGCCGGAAACGCCCCATCTCCAGGCGTTCGATCCGGTCTGGCAGGCCGGCCGCTTCACGGTGGGGGCGAACCACCTGCTTGGGCGGGCCTACACCCTCTGGAAACGCGCCGAAACCGCCGCCGCCGCCTGGTCGCTTGTCAACGACGCCGTGCAGCGGCAGGGCTCAGACGGCGTGGAACTCACCGACCCCAACGCCTCGCCCGCCCAGTCCTACTACCGCGTGCAAGTGGAGTGAGGTGCGACCGCGCTACCCGGATGCCTTCAGCATTACTTCGCCTCTGGTTTTCGCTGCCGGTGGGGGCGGGTCACGGTGTCGTAATAGGTGCGGCCTTCGACGAGCGTTTGTTCCCATCCTTCCTGGGTCCCGCCGTTCAGGCCGGACATATCCGGGATCCAGAATCCCTCGGGGATGGGCGCGGTGGGGCCGGGGACTTTGCCCGCCACGATATCGGCCACGAGGACGCCTTCCCCATCTTCGTAGCTCCGGCGGGCGAGGACCTGGCCCCGTCCATCCACGATCATGCTTTCGCCGATAAAGTGCCCGTTGAACGCGCCCTTCCCATCGGTGCTTTCGAAAGCGCGATAACGGCCGGCTTGCTGCGCGAAAACGACTGGCACCCCCAGCATTTTCGCGAATCGAACCGGCGTTTCCTTGATCAAGGCCAGATTCTGAGCCCGGTCCGTTTCGATCTCCGGGGTGTTCACATCGTCGCTGGGACCCCACCAGCACGCGCCGCCGAGCACGAAATCGACTTTGTCATACAGGCGCCTGGCGGTGCCCGCTCGCACGAATTCCCAACACAGGGCGGCTCCCACCTTAAACTCCGGCATCGTGAAGACCCCGTCATCCCTGCCGCCGATGTAGTAGTTATTTTCGAGGAAGGTCGGGTAATCCTTGTCATGGTGGAAGGTCTTCCCGTCCGGCCGCGCCACGACAAACGTGTTGTAGGTGTGCCCATCCCGGAGCGCGAGGAATGAGCCGCCGACCGTGGCCTGGCCTTCCCGGGCCAGGCGCTGCAACAGCCGGGCGGGCTCGCCATCCAGTGGCCGGGCGGCCTCCAGCATGCTGGGATGGACCGCCATCGCCGAGGCAAAAAACTCGGGCAGCACCACCCACTTCGCCCCTTGGCCGAATGCTTCGCGCACCAGTGTCTCGGCCTTGACCAGGTTGGCCGGCACGTTCCCCAATTCCGCCTGCATCTGGATGGCCGCCACCCGCAGCGTTGGCCCGGCCGGGCGTTCCCGGTTTTCGGCTGCGGGCGTGGCACAAGGAGCGAGACCGATGGCGGACAAGATCATGACGGCGCAAGGCAGTTTCATGCGGCAGAAAAACTGTTCGTTTGCCCCTCCTGAAGCAAGGAAAAGGCGGTGCCGAGGCCGTGCGTTCCGAACGAATGATCGAACGAAAAACGGAACGCGACGGGCCATCCGATTCGAACGGCCCCGGGGAAGGCAGCGTGTCGAAAACCTGCCGGATCAGGCAGAGATTTTATCCGTAGAAGTTGATGATCGGGACGAGGAGAGGTCGGCCACGCAAAGAAAAACCCTCGCCGGTGGCGGCGAGGGTTTCGGATTCCAATGGTTTGGGAGATGGTTTAGCGGGCGGCTTGCAGCTTGCGGGAAGCGCAGGCCAGGCCGGCGACGCTGAGGGCCAGCAACGCGAGCGTCGGGCTTTGATCCGGCACGCCGGTCGGTCCGGTAGCGTAGGTGAGATCATCCAGCGTATAAGCGTTGTCCCCGGAGGACGACAACGTCACCGTGTCGAAGGGGATATCCGAAATCAATCCGGCGAACTGACCGGTGCCGGTCCCTGGGAATGGATCGAAAGCGCTTCCAGCGTCGCCCACGCTGGTCGAAAGCGTGTAGGCGCCGGCGACGGTGGCAAAGGTGTTAAACGAAATGCCAAAGGCGTAGATCGGGGTTGGGAACGTGAAGGTGATGCCATCGAGGCTGCCAAAAAACTCGTCCGGAGTCGTCCCCAGAGTGGCCGGGCTGCTCAGGGACAAGAAGTCGTGGGTCACCACCGCAGTGCCCGTCGTGGGCGTGTAGGTGATTCCGTCGAGGGTCGGGAGAGTCGTTCCGTCGGCAATACCATCGTAGTTTTGAATGGTTTTGGTGAGGGAGGCGTCGGCATCGACTGCGGCATTAAACGAGGTGCGATCGCCGTAGGTCGTGACCGCGGCTTGCGACAGGGAGATGGAAGCAGCGATACCGAGGGCACTGAGGATAAGTTGATTTTTCATAGGTTGGTTGACGAACGCTTACCGTAAGCAGCAGGCATGCCACACGGTTTTGTTTTGGTAAATCGCTTATGGCCAACGTGTTGCGAAAACAGCCAGGCTCACGCCCTCGGGATTTTGTAAAGAAACTTTACGAAAATGGAGAGAAAGCCGTCGAAGCCCGGCGCGGGAAACATCGGCTCGGCCTGGGCTTCAACCCGGGCGCGCGGGTGCGATGATGTCAGTGGGCCGTCTGGCTTCGCTCCCCAAGTCCTCGACAGAAAACCTCCTCTTGCGCAGCAGCCTCCCCAGCGGTACTTTATTCTCCATGATCGCGAACCCAGACTCGCGGTCGCCCGGATCGATTCCGAACAACAGGTGCGAAACCCTCGCGCCTCCTGTTCCGATTCTCCCCCGCGCGACCCCGGCCCATCGCCGTGTCCCTTCCTCCGGGAAGCGCCCCGGAAGGTGGTCTTACGGCCAAATGGCCCTAGCCGCCTCCCTTCCGGGGCTTCCCGTCTTGCCACCGCCAGACCCTCGCGCCTACCCCCACGAAACCCGCGTAAATAGGACTTCCCGCGTCCAAAATGACCCGCCCTTCACCCATTCTTTCCCGCTCCCGCCACCCAGAAAGTCTACCTTCCGCTGGGAAGCCCCGGAGTGCCCAAACCCAT
>CAYZKY010000213.1:0-8526 GCA_964478815.1 uncultured Verrucomicrobiota bacterium | reverse complement strand
ATGACGATGTTCCTCATCACGAAAGGCATCCGGCCAGCCGATGTCGCCAATCTTGAACCGGGCACCGCATTTCCGGAGTCGGTGATCGACATGCTGGCCGGCGGCCTCGGCCAGCCGATGGGCGGGTGGCCGGCCAAGGTGCAGCAGGTTGTCCTCGGTCAGCGCAAGCCGAACGAAGGCCGCCCCGGCGAAAACCTGCCGCCGCTCAACTTGCCGAAGACCGCGTCCGAACTCAGCGCCAAGATCAAGCGCGAGGCCACCGACGACGATCTCTACAGCCACTTAATGTATCCGCAGGTCTACGCGGAATTCGCGAAATTCGAGCGCGATTTCAGCGACGTTTCCGTCCTGCCGAGTCACGCGTTCTTCTTCGGCCTCAAGCCAGGCGACGAAATCGCCTTCGACATCGAGCAGGGGAAGACCCTCTTCGTCAAACTGATCAACGTTGGCGCGCCCGACAAGGATGGCTATCGCATCGTCCTGTTCGAGTTGAACGGCATGCCGCGCGAGGCTGCCATCCATGATCGCAGCGTTCAGGCGAAGCCAAAGACGCGTCCCAAAGCCGATCCCGCGGATCTTCGCCAGATCGGCGCGCCCATCCCAGGCTTGATCACCACCGTCAATGCCAGCAGCGGCACCAAGGTCGCCAAGGGGGACAAGATCATCACCCTCGAGGCGATGAAGATGCAGACGACGATTTACGCTCCCGCCGATGGGGTTCTCGACCAGGTGCATGTTCAGATCGGGGACACGGTCGAGCCGCGCGACCTCCTCGCGAGCATGCGTTGACATCGCCGAATCCTGCCGTAGAGAAGGCTTCGACCATGAACTACTGGATCGTGAAGCAGGAGCCGGAGAGCTACGCCTGGGCGCAATTCGTCAAGGAAGGCGGAACGGCCTGGACGGGCGTCCGCAATTTCGCCGCGCGCAATCATCTGCGCGCCATGAAAAAGGGCGATTGTGTATTCTATTACCACTCCGGCGAGCAAAAGAGCATCGTCGGCCTCGCCAAAGTCGCGCGCGAGGCGTGTGCCGATCCCACGGCGGAGGAAGGCGATTGGAGCGCCGTCGATCTCAAACCTTTGAAACCCGTCGCCAAGCTGGTCTCCCTCCAGGATATGAAGGGCGACGCCGCGCTGAAGGGCATGGCACTGATCCGCCAATCACGATTGTCTGTCAGCCCGCTCACCGAGGCCGAGGGCCTGCGAATCCTTCAACGCAGTGAGACGAAGCTGTGATCCGCAACGCCATCTTCGATTGGTCGGGGACGTTGGTCGATGATTTGCCGGCGGTGTTGGAAGCCACGAATTTCGTCTTCCGGCAGGCGGGCGTTTCCGAGATTACGCGAGAGCAATTTCGCGAGGAGTTTCAACTGCCGTTCAAGGGTTTCTACGACCGGTTTGTGCCGCATGTTCCGCTCGATAAACTCGAAATCTGGTTCCACGGTCATTTCCGCCAATGCCAGCATACGGTGACGCCGCTGCCCCACGCTCGTCCATTCCTGGAGTTGTGCCGGCAACGCTCCGTGCGGACCTTTGCGCTCACGGCGGTTCCCGCCGAACATTTCGGCCTGCAGGCCCGCGTCCTCGGCTTAGGGGACTTTATCGATGCGGCTTACACCGGCGTGATCGACAAGACCGCGCGGATCAAGGAGCTGCTCGACAGTCATACGCTGGTTCCGGAGGAGACCGTCTTCATCGGCGACATGCAGCACGATATCGACACGGCCCATCACGGCGGCGTTCATTCCTGCGCCGTGCTGACGGGTTACAACTCGCGGACGCAATTGCTGGCCAGCCGCCCGAAGCTCATCGTCGAACATCTCGGCGAACTGGCCGAACGCCTCGAACGTTCGGCCTGGGATTTTCCAACCGCCTCGGCCGGTGAGCACTCCCGATAAAGCATCTGGCTCCGGTGAGCCGCCCGCCGAAAGCCATGCGGTCCGCCCTCGGACTGTCGCGATCATTATTGGCCTCATGGCGTGCGGTGTGGCCGCGGGCATGCTGCTGGTGTTGCCTCACTACCAGCCGCGTGCCCCCCGCCGCGCTTCGGCCTTGGGCCATGCCCTGCCGTCGATGCCGTCGGTGCTGCGCGAGACGAACGGCATGGTGTGGATTCCGCCCGGCACGTTCTTGATGGGCTCGAAAGAAGGAGGACCCGAGGAACGGCCCGTCCGTGAAGAAACCGTCAAGGGCTTCTGGATGGACCGGACGGAGGTCACGAACGAACAATTTCGCCAGTTCGTGGAAGCGACCGGATACGTCACGCTGGCGGAGCGGCAGCACGCTACGAACGCGGGGCTCGGCGGCTTGGCGGGCGAGATTGTCGCCCAGGGCGGCGTCGCCCGGATGAGTTGGCGCATCGTGCCGGGGGCGAGCTGGCGGCAGCCATTCGGAAAGGATGCTGGCGGTGCGATCTCTGAAAAGCAACCGGTGGTGCAAGTGGCGTGGGAGGACGCCCAGGCTTACGCCCGCTGGGCGGACAAGCGTCTGCCCACGGAAGCAGAATGGGAGCGCGCGGCCCGCGGCGGCTTCGAGCGCCAGAGATTCGTCTGGGGCGGCGAGCGGCTGCCGGGGGGCAAGCCGGCCGCGAACTATCGCCCCTCCCCACCCGGGGGCGTGGCTTCGGACCCCTTCGAACTGCTCGCTCCGGTGGCGAGTTTTGCGGCGAACGGGTTTGGCTTGGTCGACATGGCCGGCAATGCGACGGAATGGTGCGATGACGAGAGCGGCTCCAGTGCGACCGGCGGATCGGGCAAGCCGATTCGCGGCGGTTCCTTCCTGAGCGAGCTGTCCGATTGCCGTCCGGCGTGGCGGGCCCGCCATCCAGCGGCGGTGCCCCGTAACGATCTGGGTTTTCGTTGCGTGAGGAATTCGCCATAATCCGCCGGCGAAGATACCCAGCGATTCCCGAGGATGGATTGCGAGCGGAACGGACGGTGGTAAAGTGCTAGCACGATGGGTCTTGTTTACGCCGATATCAAGGTGACCAATGCGGATGATCTGGCTCTGGCGCGCCGAAAGCTGATCGATCCCGCGCAGGTCAAATCCATGACGGTCCGCGCGAATGTCGACAGCGGGGCCTTTATGCTCTGTTTGAATGAACAGGTGGCAACCCAACTGGCGTTGCCGGTTCTCGGAAATCAATCCGCCCCAATGGCCGATGGAGCGATCCGAGAGCTTCCCGTAGTAGGTCCGGTGGAAGTACGCTTCCAGAATCGATACACGCCTTGCAATGCGCTGGTTTTGCCTGGAGAAAACCGAATACTACTCGGTGCAATTCCGATGGAGGACATGGATGTCATCATCCACCCGCGAGAGGAACGGCTCATGGTAAATCCGGATCACCCATTGATGGCCTCCAAGCCAGTGCGTTGACGAGGCGGCAGAGGGATCATTTAGCCATTGCCCGGATTTCCGCGCGAATTTCAGCGGCGGCTCTTGAAGCTTCCTCAACCGATTGGCCCTTGGCCATGCCGGGGCGGAGATGGCCGACTTCATTGAGCCATGCATCCTTCAAGAGCCGTTGTTCCTTTTGAACCAGCTTCAGAATGGGTTCGGCCTGCGGCACGGATCGCAGCAGGGCCTCTGGAGTTGCGCCGGCCACCAGTGCTGCCGGTGCGCCGAGGTGGCGGAGTATCTCCCCTGCGATCAGCCAATGGCCTTGCGTATTTGCATGAACGCCATCCCCCGCGAGCAGGAACTTCGGGTCGCTCTTCCGTTGTTCCGCGAGGAAGCGGTTCATGGGAGTATGGATGTCGATCGTTTCCCAACCCTGCTCGCGTCCTTGGGCCACCAGCCATTCCGAATAACGGTCGAGCACAGAGTCATATCCTTCGTAGGGGGACCGGTATTCGTCCAGCCCCGCGGGCAGAGTGCGGCCCTTCAGCGGAACGGCGTCGAAGGTCGGCGGAGTGATGTGAACGACCTTCGCCCCGGCCGCGATGGCGGCTTCCCGCAGTTTGCGCGTGCCTTCCTGGAATTTTTTGAAGCGGGCTTCCGCAAAGGGATGATAAATCCCGTCGTTCATCCCGTAGCAGGCGAAAATCAGATCGGGCTTCGCTTTTTCCAGCAGCCGGGCGAGCCGTTCGTGCAGATCCGGGCGAGGGAAACTTCCCCCCGCATGTCCCGGCTCGGACAGGCCGGACAGCGTTTCGCTCGGCAGGCCCAGCGTGATGATTTCCACGCCGGCATCGGGAAATTTGCACCGCAACCAGGTCTCGACAAATTCGATGTACTCCCCGGCGTAGGTGATGCTATCGCCCAGAAAGACGACGCGTCGGCTATCGAGCAGCGGTTGGGCTGGCGCCGGGGCGGCGAGGGCGGCCTTCACGGGAAACAGGCGCAGTGCGCGAATATCCAGCACGGCCGCGGCGCGTTTGTTCCGCGGGCGGACCGCCAGCGAATGATTCCCCGCCGCCAGTTTCACCCGTCCGATCTTGCGGTGGAGGAAATTCTGAAAGTGCCCGGTTTCCTCGATCAGGAAGCTAAACTGGGTGTCGCCCACTTGAAGCGAGACTTCGCTCCCCCCCTGGCCTCGGCCGCAGCCCTGCCAAAGCTCGACCATGTAATCACCGGGCTGTGTGACCGTGAAGGGCCACTCCGCCCAATCCCTCGGATCGGTCCAATAACCGAGGCAATTTTTGTTGGCGGGCGGCTCGTAGCGCATCGTCACCGCATGCGTCACCGCATTGCTCGCGTGGAGCATGATCTCCGGCTCCGTCTGGACGGTGCGGCCGGGCGCAGCTCCGAGCTGGCGGGCTCCCAACAGGCAGAGGGTGGCGGCCAGAGCTGCCCTCATTAATGGGCCGAACGATTTGTTCATGACAATTGTGGGCTTTCGCAAGATACGCAACATCGATACCCGAAAGGAACGCAGATCGATCAGAATGTCGATTCAAAAGAGCCGCGTTTTGCAGGAGTCCAGAAGCTCAGCACATCCCGCCTCAGTTTGGCTGATGACAGGCGAGACGGTGAAGCTCTGGAAACTCGGTCGGAGACGGGACGGGACGGATGGGATGAGTGGAGTTTTGGATGCGGGATTTGCGGGATTACGGGGTATTTGAGTGGGATTGGGAGCGGCCGGGGCGGGAGGAGTGACCGTCTGGAGTGAGATACTGGCGGAGAAGCTGGCGGTGGGCGGCGACGACGGCGTGATCGATGGTGGCGGGTGGGACGGCGGTCCAGCGGGCGGCGGGCGGAGCGAGTTTGCGCAGGGCGGTTTCGTAGCGCGCGGCGAGAGGGGCTCCGGCGGCGAGGAGGATGGGAAGGCCGGTGCGGCAGGCGGCGGCCATTTCATCGCCGATGAGGACGCCGCTGAGAAAGTCGGCGCTGGAGGCAGGATCGGCTCCCGAGAGAACGGCGCGGGTGCGGGTGCGGAAAAGGGCTTGGGAGAGCCCGAGGTCGCGGGCGGCGTGAAGGCCCTCGTGGAATGAGGGGAGGGGTTGAAGGGAGGGGTGAGAGGCCGGCGAGGGAGCAACGGAGGCGCGGAGAATGGTGTGGCGCCCGAGGGCTTCGAAGAGTTCGCCGGTCATAAAGGTGGCGATGGCCGTGATGGCGCCGGAGCGGATCTGGAGGTGCTTGGAATGCGTACCGGGGAGGATGAGGAGGGCGCGATCGCGCCAAGGCTGCCAGGCGGGATCGGCAAGAAGTCCGGCGGCCTGGGTTTCTTCGCCACGCATGATCTCGACATCGGTGGCGGCTCCGGAGATAAGGAGGATGGGGCCGATGCCGTCGCCGAACGTGCAGGGGAGTTCCTCGATCGGCCAACCGCAGCCATCGAGAGGGAGCGGGAGAGGCGCGTAGGGAAGCTCCTTCCAGCCAATGGTAGAGGAGGCCATGCCGGAGATGAGCAGGGGCAGGGTGGGGGAGGGAGTGGCAAACTCGGGCGGGGTGCGACCGGCGTGCGTGGGGAGCCAGCGGGCGATTTGGTCGGCGAGGAATTCCTGGAAAAGTTCGGCGCGCGGCCGGCCGGCCGCAGCGGCTTGCTCGAAGAGGGCGCGGCAGCCGGTGGTGTTCGAGAATTCACGGAGGACCCGGCCATCCGGGCCGGAGACCCAGCGCAGGCGGAAGGAACTGGTTCCCCAGTCGCAGCTCAGGAAGTCAGGTGGCGGCACGGGCCGATGGTTGCATTCCGGCAGCGGCAGGCAATCCTAAGTACGCGGGCATTTCGCTGAGTCCGGCAATACAAAGAACCCAAAGGTTGATCGGATAGAGGACTCGATTCCGACTGGACATCAGATGGCGTGATGAGTTGAACGTCCACCGACACGCTAAAAAATGGGGCGGTAGGTGGACTGGTTACGATCCCGGCAGCGCGAGTTCTTCGTCGGCCAGCTTTCCCTACAGACGAATTCCATGGCCTTCGTCTCGTAGATGTCAGAGGCCTTTGCGACCATCTCGACAAACCTGTCTCTCCTGATGATGCGACAAAGTTTACCATCCTTGTGGGCTCGACAATTTTAGCCTCTGCTGCTAGTCAGCTTGTCGTGAGTTCTACCAAGCCGAGAGTATTTATCGCTTCATCCACCGAAGGTGTAACAGTTGCCTATAAGCTTCAAGACTTGCTTCAGCAGATCGCGGTGCCCCAAGTTTGGAAGCAGGACACGTTTCCACCTGGAAAGTTCTTCCTGCAAGGGCTTTTGGAGTCCCTGGATAATTCAGATTTTGGCCTCTTCGTGCTCACGCCGGACGATGATGCAGTTGTTAAGGGTGAACGGAAAAAGCTTCCGAGAGACAACGTCGTGTTGGAACTCGGGATGTTCTTGAGTCGATTAGGGCCGGAGCATTGTTTCGTCGTGGCCCCAAAAACAGGGGAATTGCGTCGGCCGACGGACCTGTTTGGCTTGTCTGTCCTTGAGTACGACCTGCCCACGAAAGATAATCCGCTCGGCACGACGTTGGGTCCTGTTGCGACTAAGATTGGGGAAGCCATCCAATCGGCTCTTAGCGCCGACCGTCATCCAACAAATTGGATTTTCAAATTCCCTGGCTATTACCCATTGCGTATGGCGTTTCCGATCGCTGACCGCGAACCAGGACGCCAGTTGATTGAGGAAGTGGCCAACTGTTCCAAGCAATTTCTTTCTTTTGGATTGACGAGAAATTTTCTGGCTTCGGCTCAGATGTTGCGAACCATCGAACAGAAGGCTCGTGAAATACCGATCACCCTGTTCATGATGGATCCTGATGAAGAGGTGAGGAAGCATCGCTACATGATAGAGCCTATCGAGGCAAGCTTTCGTGATCCGGGACACTACCGAATCGAGATTCTGCTGCGTTTCCAACAGGTGATTGAGAAGCTCGGCCAGGTTACTAAAAAGCCAGAAGCTGGCCTGAAAGTTCTTTTCTACAACTTTCCGTGTTCATTTGCATTAGAATGGATCGACAATTCCATTCGAGTAATGCCATACGGCCACAACAAGCGAGGCACCGAAGGTCCCATCTTCGTTTTTCGAGACAAAAACCCGTATTTTGATTACTTCCGAGAGCAGGCTGAGTGGCTGCTGGAGCTATCCCAGGGCGTAAATGAGCCGTACCGAAGCAAAGGGATCAAGATTCGATCTCTAGCCGAGGTCCTTCGGCCCTCAATGTCAAAGATGAAATCAGCGCCTCGTGCTCGTTTCAATAAGGCGAGGAAGTCGTCTTGATTTAGTTGCGGCCGCCGCGGCGCTTGACTTTGAGCTGGGCGAGGGAGTGGGCGAGGGCGGCGCTGACGTTGGCGAGTTCTTCGTCGGTCAGCTTTTCCTGCATGCGAGCTTCGGCGCGCCTGCGGGCTTCTTCGGCCTTGGTCTCATCGATGTCGCCGGCCTTGATGGCCATATCGGTGAGGATGGCGACGCGCTCGCCGGTGATCTCGACGAAGCCTTCGCCGACGGCGAGGAAATAATCCTGGCCGTCCTTGCGCACGCCGACTTCGCCCGGCACCACGGTGGTCATGAGCGGGACGTGCATGGGGAAGATGCCCATCTCACCTTCCGTGGCAGGGAGCGTCACCATGTCGACATCCTCGGAGTAAGCGACGGACTCCGGGGTGACGATCTCCAGCTTAAGTGTGGACGCCATACTTACTCCTTGATCTCTTCGATCTTGCCGCGCATGTAGAAATTGCCTTCGGCGACGTCGTCGTGCTTGCCGTCGAGGATTTCGCGGAAGGCTTTGACGGTGTCGGCCACATCCACCTGCTTGCCGGGGCGGCCGGTGAAGACTTCGGCGACGGTGAAGGGCTGGCTGAGGAAGCGCTGAATCTTGCGGGCGCGGAAGACGGTGAGTTTGTCGTCCGGGGAGAGTTCATCCATGCCGAGAATGGCGATGATGTCCTGGAGATCCTTGTAGCGTTGCAGCACGCGCTGGACGCCGCGGGCGACATCGTAGTGCTCCTGGCCGACGATTTCCGGCGTGAGGGCGCGGGAGTTCGAGGCGAGGGGATCGACGGCGGGGAAGATGCCCAACTCGGCGATGGAACGTTCGAGTACGATGATCGCATCCAAGTGCGCGAACGTCGTGGCCGGCGCGGGATCGGTCAAGT
>CAYZKY010000212.1:0-8551 GCA_964478815.1 uncultured Verrucomicrobiota bacterium | reverse complement strand
CTGTCTGACCCCGGAAGATTTTGGAAAAAGATTTTGGGGCGGTTTTTGGCATGGTTCTTGAATTTCGGGGGCGGGGAAGGTCACCACGGAGCAACGGTGTTAGTTGGCAAGCTGGAAATTGGAATTTTTGAGGAGGCGGTTCATCAGCACGACCAGTTTACGCATGCAAGCGACCAGCGCGACTTTTGGTTTCTTACCCGCGAGCCTGAGGCGGGTGTAAAAGGCTTTCAGGATGGGGTCAAAGCGCACGGCGCTGAGGGCGGCCATGTAGAGCGCACAGCGAACGGCCGTTCGGCCGCCGGCGATGTGCCGCGGACCGGAGTGATCGCCACGGTCGCGATGGTAGGGAGCGACCCCGGCCAAGGCGGCGGCGGCTTGATCGCTGATTTTTCCCAACTCGGGCAGTTCGGCCAGAACCGTCGCGGCCGTGACGCTGCCGACCCCGGGAATGGCCTCGAGCCGGGCGGCCTGGCATTTAAGGTTCTGGTCCGCGGCAATCAGTTCGGCGATGGCCGCGTCGCAGGCCGCGATCTGTTTGTCCAGCAACTGCAAAAGCTGGCGGGCCTGGCGCTGGCTCAGCTTGTCCGTGTAGTGGACGGCGCGATTGCTTTCGGCGGTGCGGGTGTCGAGCCGTTGGAGGCGGCGCGTGGAGAGTTCCTGCAGGCGGGCCTGCGTGGCGGTTGGGGCCGCGGTGGCGGCGGGTTGGATCGCCCGTCCGTATTGACTGAGGACGGTCGCGTCGATGGGATCGGTTTTGGCGCGCAGGCCCTTGGCCTTGGCGAAGTGGCGGATGCGGCCAGCTTCGACGATGCTGACCAGGACGTGGGCGGCTTGGAGGACCCGTACCACGGGCTGTTCGTAGCCACCCGTGGCTTCGCCAACGACGTGCGCGGTCGGATAAGCGCGCATGTGCTTAACAGCCCGTTAAAAAACTCACGCTTCACTCGTTAATCTGTATTACTAATGTTTTGCATTAAGCATTTCGTTGGGGAGACGCACCGAAAAACAAACCGAACTCTTCGCCGCCACCGCGGACCTCGCCAAAGGTTCGGGCCATCCGTTCTACACCCAGCTCAACCAGGTTTTGGATCCAGCCGGGTTTGACGCCAAAGGCGAGGAGCTGTGCGCTCCGTTCTGCAAGAGCGGCGGACGCCCGTCCATCCCGCCGGGGGGGGTTACTTCCGCAGGCTTTTCCTCGGTTACTTCGAAGGCATCGACCGTCCGCGCGGCATCGCCTGGCGCTGCGCGGCCAGACCGTCGGCATCGCTAGCCTATGCTGGGCCGGTGATACTTCCGGCTGAAAGCATGCTGGAGGTAACCGCACCGTCAGCGACCGCCTCGGCAACCTTCGCGCGCAAGGCATAGGGATTCGCTACCAGTTCGGTTCTCGGGGAAAGCGTTGCTTCATTAACCCGCACCTCCATCCAAGTTGGACCCGCAAAGGCTTCATCCGGCAACGGCTTTTTCTCCCCCAGCAGAGTAGCGAACAGGCCTTCCGAAACGCGAACGACGTTGGTCTCACTCCACAGAGCTATTCCACTCTCACTCTGTGAAAAGAGTGAGAAAACCATCGTCGCGGCGCCATCCGAGATCGCATCCTCCGACTTTGCCGAAAGCCTTCCCTGATAGGAGAGCCGCGACGGCACAGCGCCGTAAGCATGCAAAGCGGCGAGGAGAATGAGACCCAATAACAGGCGAGCGGTCCTCGGTCCTCGGTACCATGTCGGTGAATGCCAAGAGCGAGAACGCCAATTTACAAATTGAAAGGAATGCTCCCGGCTCGGAAGGGAAGGTGGCTTGGCAGGGGGAGGGGGTTTTGGTGGAATGGGGGATGCTTGAGACGGATTTGGTGAGAGCGGCGGAGGCGGGGTCGAAGCGGTTGTTGATCGCGCTGCATGGGCTGGGGGACAGCATGGAGGGGTACCGGTGGCTGCCGCAGGTGTTGCGGCTGCCGGGGTTGAATTGCCTGCTGGTGAATGCGCCGGACGATTATTACGGCGGGTTTTCGTGGTACGATTTCGCGGGGAATCCGGGGCCGGGGGTGGAGCGGAGCTACAAGCTGCTGGAGGAGTTGCTGGCGAAGACGGCGGCTGACGGGTTTCCGGCGGAGCAGACGATGCTGTTCGGGTTCAGCCAGGGGTGCCTGATGACGATGGAGACGGGGTTGCGGCATGGGCAGCGGCTGGCGGGGTGCATCGGGGTGAGCGGGTATGTGCATGAGCCGGAGCGGTTGCTGAAGTTGCGGTCGGCGGTGGCGGGGGAGCAATCGTTCCTGTGGACGCACGGGACGGAGGATCCGCTGATCCCGATCGACCTGGTCCGCCCCCAGATCGCGCAATTGGGGAAGGCGGGGATCAAGATCCAGTTTCACGAGTTTCGGAAGGAGCACACGATGATCGAGCCGGAGCTGATGGTGATCCGGCGGTTCGTGTGCGACCGGCTGGGAATTGCGTAAGAGCCTGTCTGAAAATTGCGGCAGGGCTGACGGCAGGTCTTTTGGCTGGGGCCTTCGTTGGCTCGACCGTTACAGCCCGCAGTGGGGATGCGCCAGCCGGGCCGCCTCGGCCGCAGCCAAAATCCCCCGCCGGAATTTTCAGACCGGCTCTAAGGGTTCGGAGGTGGCTCGTGGAGGTGCAGGGCCGGCGCCGAACCGTGGGGCGGAATTCGCTTGGCCGGGCGTTGGGTTGTGCTATTGAACCGAGGACCAAAATTGCCATCACCCAGAGAAATCCATGCCCCGGAGAATGACCATGAAGCGAACGATTGTTTTATTGTGCCACGCGTGGTGGCTGGGCTGGGCTGCTGGCCTGCATGCGGCCGCGGCTGAGGCAGACCGCGTCCTGTATCGCGGGGTGCAGGCGGCGGAATCGATGACGCGCTGGCTGGTGCTGGGTCCGATGCCGATCGCGAAGGAGGGTTCGCCATCGGAGAACGATCAGAAAGCGGCTTTCGCCAAGGACTGGCTGGCCTCGGCCGGGGGTGAAAGCGGCGCGAGCGCGGAGAAGGGACGCCGGGTTGCCGTGGAGGGGAAGGATTTCGAATGGCGCGTGATGAGTTCTTCCACGCCGGAGATCGACCTCGCCGAAGGCAAGGAACCGACGGCGCATTCCATCGCTTACGCCTGGGCGGAGATCGAGATGCCGGCCGCGCGCAAAGGGTTGCTGGGCGTGGGGAGCGACGATGGGGTGAAGGTGTGGCTGAACGGCAAGCTCGTGCATGAGAATTGGATCGGGCGCCCGCCCCGGGAGGACGACGACGTGGTGCCGGTCGAGTTGCAGGCGGGGCGCAACCGGTTGCTGCTCAAGATCCAAAACATGGAAGGGCCGTGGGGATTCGCCTGCCGGGTGATGGGGCCAACGGCGCAAGGCCGGAAACTGTTCGCCGCCGTTCGCAACGACGATCAGGAGATGGCCCGCATGCTGGTGGCCGCGGGCGTGGATATTGAAGCACGAGCGCCGAGTGGATTGACCGCAGTGCAGATGGCGCGCCTGCGCGGCCAGCGCGAGATGGTGGAATGGCTGGCCAGCCAGGGCGCCGACGCGAAAGCGCCGCTGCCGCCGCCGGATCAATTGGTGGGGAGCCTGATGGCCTCGATCGTGAAGTCGAACTCGCCCGGCGCGGCGGTGCTGGTGGCGAAGGATGGGCGGATTCTGCTCGAAAAAGGGTTCGGCCTGGCGAGCATCGAGCATCGTGTGCCGATCACGCCGCTGACGAAATTCCGCATCGGATCGATCAGCAAACAGTTCACGGCCGCCGCCATTCTGAAGCTGAGCGAGGAAGGGAAGATCGGGTTGCAGGACAAGCTGTCCAAGTTCATCCCGGATTATCCCCGGGGAGATGAGGTCACCGTCCATCACCTGCTGACGCACACCTCGGGGATCAAGAGCTACACGGGCAAGCCGGACTTTATCAAGGCCGTGACGGTGGGGCTCAAACCGGAGGAACACATCGCGACGTTCAAGCAGGATCCGTACGATTTCAGCCCCGGCGAGAAGTGGAACTACAATAATTCGGGATACTTTTTGCTGGGATATCTCGTCGAGAAAATTTCCGGCGAGTCGTTCGGGGATTATCTGCGCCGGGTGTTCTTCGAACCGTTGGGCATGAAAGAATCGGGCGTGCATGAAGCTACGGCGATCCTGGAGAACGAAGCGACCGGTTACATGTTCGAGTCAGGCCAGGTCCGCAAAGCGTTGAATTGGGACATGTCCAAGGCGGGCGGGGCAGGGGCCTTGTACTCGACCGTGGGGGATTTGTATCGATGGAACGAAGCCCTGTTCAGCGGGAAGGTGCTGCAACCGAAGACGCTGGAGGCGGCGTTTACGCCGGTCCGGACCAAGGATGAAGATTCGGCGGAACCGAAAAAGTCCGGCTACGGCTATGGCTGGGCGATGGAGGAAATGCGCGGCCTGCAGCAAATCGGACATTCCGGCGGATTGCATGGATTTGTGAGCGACCTCATCCGGCTGCCGTCGGAGAACTTCACCGTAACGGTGCTGGCCAACAGCGCGCCGCCGATGCCGGGACTCAACCCGGCCGACCTGAGCCGCGACATCGCGGAGATTTACCTGGGCGAGAAACTCGCGCCGCGCGAACGGCCCAAGGCCGCGACGGGCATCGCGGCCGAGACGAAGGACGCGATCGTGGGGAGGTACGATTATGCGACGGCCATCCTGACGGTGACGCGGCGCGGGGAACGCGTGTTCGCCCAGCTTTCGGGACAGCCGGAGTTCGAAATATTTCCGAAGAACGAGACGAACTATTTCTGGAAAGCCGTGGAGGCGGAGGTCTCATTCGTGAAGGGCCAGGATGGAAAAGTGACGAAGGCCATTCATCGCCAGGGAGGGCGAACCTTCGATGCCAAACGGATCGAGGAGAGCACTGCGGTGGAAGTGCCGGAATCGGTCTTGGACGGAGTGGTGGGCCGCTACGACTATAGTGGCGCGGTCATGACGGTCACGCGGGAAGGCAAGCGAATGTTCGCGCAATTGACGGGGCAGCCACGGCTGGAGATTTATCCGAAGTCCGAGACCGAGTTCTTCTGGAAGGTCGTGCCTGCACAAGTGACCTTCGTGAAGGATAGCCAAGGCAAGGTGACCAAGGCCATCCACGAACAAGGCGGGCAGAAGCTCGAAGCGCCGAGATTGAACTGAGCCGGGCGGGCACAAGAAGGCGCGACGATTCGGTCAGGTATTTCGCGCGCAGGCGACAACGAAGCTGCGGAACATTGCGACGAATTCGGGATGGGCGCGCGTGAGGCGCTCGGGGTGGAATTGGACGCTGAGGAGGTAGGGGAGGAGGCCGGCGTCCTCGGGGCGGAGTTCCACGGCTTCGATGATGCCATCGGGCGCGCGCGCGGTGACGCAGAGCGGCGGGGCCAGTTTGGCAATGGCCTGGTGATGGGAGCTGTTCACGCCGACGGAGGAGCCGAAGATGGCGTGCATGAGGGAGCCGGGCTCGAGGGCGATATCATGCACGAGGCGGTCTTTGTGGCTCAGCTTCGCGTGATTGATGGTGGTCGCGTGCTGGGAAGGAATATCGATGAGCAGCGTCCCTCCGAGCGCGATGTTGAGCATCTGATGGCCGCGGCAGATGGCGAGGAGCGGCTTGCGTTGGGCGAAGACTTCGCGGACGAGCAGGGTTTCGAGGACGTCGCGTTTGGGATCGGTGCGGCCGACGGTGGCGCGGAGCTTCGGATCGGGCGAAGGATCGTAGAGTTCGGGCTGGATATCATCGCCGCCGGTGAGCATCACGCCATCCGCGCGGCGGACGAGTTCGGCGATGGATTCGGCGGGAGTGTGGCAAGGCAGGACGACCGGAAGGCCGCCGACCTGGGCAAGGGCATCCGGATAGCATTCGGACAGGGAGAGGGAAAAGTCGTAAAACTCGGCACCTTTTTCATCGGTGCTGGGGGAAACGAGAATCAATGGGGCGGAGGTCATAGGCGGAAGGGCAGGGGAGGGCGGCGTCAGAATTCGGCCTCGGGGTAGGCCTCGCGGATTCTCCGGCGAACCCGTTCTTCGTCGTCGGGCTGGAGCAATCGGCGGGTGACGCGCCGCTGCACGGCGTCGAGCAACTCGAGCCAGTCCTCGAGGGGCGGCTTGGGCATGAGTTCCCAATTGTCGAAACGCCTTTCGCGCACGAAAAACCGCAGGTCGTGGCCGACGAGGTTCACGTAGACTTCGCGACGCTCGCCTTCGGGCGATTTGGTCTTCCAACTGATTTCAGCTTTGCTCCCCATGTGCCTCCGGAAATTCGATGCTGGCCACGGCCATCGCGGCAATGCCTTCCTCGCGGCCGATGAAGCCCATCCCTTCGTTGGTGGTGGCCTTGATGCCCACCGAACGCATGGGAATGCCAAGGGCTTCCGCGATCCGCTCCTTCATGAGCGCCACATGCGGGCCGATCTTGGGCTGCTGGGCGATGATCGTGGCATCGACATTGATGATGCGGCCGTTCTGAAAGCCAACCTGCTTGGCGGCTTCGGCGAGGAAAAGCTTGCTGGGAGCCCCCTTCCAGACGGGATCGCTATTGGGGAAGAACGTGCCGATATCCCCCTCTCCCAGCGCGCCGAGAATGGCATCGCAAATGGCGTGCATCAGGGCATCCGCATCCGAATGGCCGTCGAGACCCCGCGTGTGCGGAATTTCCACGCCCCCCAGCACGAGCGGGCGGCCCTCCACCAGCGCATGCACATCGTAACCGATCCCGACTCGCGTCATACCGCGCCGAACATGCCAAAAGCGCCGGGGAAGGCAAAGCGCGTTCGAGCAGTATGCCTGCCGGTGGCCGCCCACTGGCTGGTTTTTCAGATCGATTCTCAAACGAAGTATGTTGTCCGCAAGCGTCCGAAAGCATGCTAAGGTCTTGGTGATGACCTCACCACGAATGACCTGGCCCTGCGATGGGCGGGTCTGCCTGATCCGATGATGGGCTGCCGCACTTCACTGCGTAGGGGAGCTTTTTCGGTAGGAGCTGCCGCCGGTGTTGCGCTCATGATGTGGCATGCACGAGCAACGGTGCGGGCCGAGGATTGGCCGCAATGGCGCGGGGCGAACCGGGATGGCGTCTGGCGCGAAAGCGGCGGCGCGGGGCCGTTTCCGGCGGAGGGATTGAAAATCTCGTGGCGCGTGCCGGTCGGCCGCGGTTGGTCGAGCCCGGTGGTCGCGAAGGGCCGCGTCTATGTCACCGATCTTGAACTGGCGCCGCCGATGGCTTGGGAACGGTTGCGATGCTTCGAAGAAACGACCGGCCGCCAGCTCTGGCAGCATCGCTATGCCGCCAAATACCCCGATTGGGCCTTTGCGCCCGACGCGGGCGGGCCGCGCGCGACGCCGTGCGTCCAGGACGGGAAGGTGTTCACGCTGGGTGCTTTGGGAGCTTTGTTTTGTCTCGACGCAGCCAACGGGCAGATTCTCTGGCAGCGGGATCTCGCGAAGGACTATCAGGTTCCGGAATTCAGCGGGATTACCGGTTCGCCGCTGATCGAAGGGGATTTGCTCATCCTCAACATTTACGGAAAGCCCGCCGCTTCCGTGGTTGCGCTGGCCAAGTCCACCGGCGAAGAGCGCTGGCGGGCGTTGAACGACACGTTTAGCTACAGCACGCCGGCGGTGCTCAGCGCGGGCGGGCAGCGGCAACTCATCGTGTGGTCGCAGGAAGGGATAACATCGCTCGATCCGCGCACCGGGCAGGTCTGGTGGCGGGAGATGGTCCGGACGCCGGGCGATATGGCCGTGGCGACTCCGGTTTTCCAGCAGGATCGGCTTTATGCCGGCGGGCTAATGTTCCAGCTCGATCCGCAAACGCCCAAAGCGACGGTCCTTTGGCCGGAATCCCGGGCGGCGACCCGGCGCGTTTTGAGCAACACGTCCACGCCGCTGCTCAGCGGTGATCAACTGTATTCGGCCCGGACCACCGGCCAGCTTGTGGGCCTGGAGGCGGCGTCGGGCCGGGTGCTGTGGGAGACGAACACTGTGACCAGCCTGAAAAACGGCGCATGCATTCACCTGACTCAAACCAGCGATTCCGTGCTCCTCTTCACGGACCAAGGGAATGTCATCCGCGCGCGGTTGAGCGCCGCAGGCTACGAGGAATTGGGGCGCGCGCACGTTCTCGAACCCACCCATCCCTTCAATGGCCGAGATGTGATCTGGCCGCCGCCTGCGTATGCCAATGGACATATCGTGGCGCGCAACGATCGCGAATTAGTTCGGGCGGCGTTGACAACGGCGTCCGTTCCTTGACACTGGGCCAAGGAGCGCGAGATAGTTTCGCCAACAAAACATGTTCCTCTCCGACGATTCCCAAAAGGCCGAGCAGAAGCTGTTCGAGAAACTGGTGGCGGGCCGCGCGCGCATCTACGAGGAACTGGGCAAGGCCATCGTGGGCCAGCGCGAGGCGGTCGATCAGGTGCTGCTCGCCCTGCTGGCGGGCGGGCATTGCCTGATCACCGGCGCGCCGGGCCTCGCCAAAACGCTGCTGGTGAAGTCCATTTCGCAGATTTTCGATCTGCAATTCCGGCGCATCCAATTCACCCCCGACCTCATGC
>CAYZKY010000211.1:0-8604 GCA_964478815.1 uncultured Verrucomicrobiota bacterium | reverse complement strand
GCCTCGAAGCGGACACAACTCGCCCCCCAAAACACTCGAAAAAAACCGAAATGCCCCTTCCTGCCCCCCAATTTTTACCGGCCCATATGCTCCCAACCACCCCGTCCCCCGCTCTCTTCCGATCTACATCCTCTCCTCCGTTCCAAAAAAACAGGGGGGGGGCCACTCCACCATCCCCAAATCCATTCCGCCCCGGACCGCCTCTTCCGCTTCTTCCGCTTCTTCTGCGGCGCTGACACGTTCTGACACGTCCCGCGACACGCCAATGACACGTTCTGACACAAGAATGACACGAAACGACACGCGTTTGACACGTTTTAACACGCAAATGACACACGAAAAAACCGCCCATTCCTATCGCGAACACACTGCCCATCAACGACTTCCATTTGCCGGCTCCCCGTTTCCATTACTCAAGGGCTCTATGTCAAAGGCCCGCGCCGGGAAACGCGCTTGCGGAGGGAGGGGGTTGCGCGTAGCGTCCGTGCGCCAGGGCCCACGGAATGTGGACTTACGAACCCCGCCAGGGCAGGAATGCAGCAACGGCAGTTTGCTCCGCATCTGCCGTGGTCACCCTGGTATTTCCTTCTCGCTCTTCGGACGCTGGCTTTCAGATCAGCCGGTCCAGCAGGAGAACCACCGCAAAACCGATCAGGGAGAGCAGCGTCTCGAGCACCGTCCAGGTCTTGAATGTTTCGGCGACGGTCAGTTTCAGCGATTCCTTGACGAACCAGAAACCGCCGTCGTTAACGTGGGAGAGGATCAGGGAGCCCGCGCCCATCGCCAGGAGGAGCAGCTCGCGGTCGGTGCCCGGCGTAGCGCTCGCCAGCGGAGCGACCAACCCCGCCGCAGTCGTAATGGCCACCGTGGCCGACCCGGTGGCGATGCGGATCAGGCACGCGGCGGCGTAGCCCATCGGGATGGGCGAAAGCTGCCAGGCTCGTGCCACGGATTCCACCGCCGCGCCCACCCCACTCTCGATCAGCACGCGGCTGAACCCTCCGCCCGCCCCGACCACGAGGAGCATCAACGCGACCGAGCCCAGCGAATCTTCGCTCATTTTCAGGATCTTCTCCCGACTGATTCCGAGGGCCGATCCGAAGGTCCGGAAAGAGACGAGCACTCCGAGCAGCAGCGCGACGGTGGGATGTCCAACGAAAGCCAGGACCGCTCGAGGCTTCGACTCGGCGGCTAGAAACATATCGGCCACGCCGGAGGCAAGCATCAGGACGATGGGAAAGAGAACGGTGCCGACCGCGACGGAGAAACGGATGGGAGCAGCTTGCAGGACGGCAGGCGCGGTTTCGGCGGAGAGCGTCGCGGTGCGAGCGAAGAGCCGCGCAAAAAGCGGCCCGGCGAGAATGGCCGCCGGCAGCGCGACCAAGAGGGAGAGAAGCATGGTGCGTCCGACATCGGCCTTGATGATCGGGACGGCCGCCATGATCCCCGGATGCGGCGGGACGAGCCCATGCATGGCGGAGAGGCCGGCGATCATGGGAATGCCGAGGAGGAGCACGGGGGTCCGATGCTCCCGGGCGAGGGCGAAAAGCAGCGGGGTGAGGAGGATCAAGCCGACGGAAAAGAAGACGGGGAGCCCGACGAGCAGGCCAATGACGAGCATCGCCCAGGGAAGCATCCGCTTGCCGAATCCTCTGGCGATGGTGGTGGCGATGACCTGCGCGCCGCCGGATTCGGCGAGCATCTTTCCCAGAATGGTGCCCAGCGCGATGATGCCCGCCACGGCACCAAGCACGGCACCCATGCCGTCCTGAAAAGCCTTGGCGATCGAAGGAAGCTTCATGCCGGTGGCCAGGCCGAGGCTGAGCGAGGCAATGACAAGGGCCAGGAAGGAACTGATCTTGAACCGGATGACGAGAACGACCAGCAGCACCACCGCTCCCAAGGCCGAGAGGAGCAGCCGGGTCTCGGTAGTCATACAGAAATCGAGCGATTCCGCGCCGTCACGCGCCATTGGCCGGCAACCCGGCCGTCCCGAACCACCTGGACGGTGTCGTGCAGGGCGATGGTCGGGCAAACGTGGCGCGGAACGGCGTAAAGGACGGAGCCGACGGGGAATTCGGCGGCGCGGAGCGTCTCGACGACCAGGTGTTCCTCGCTGTGCATGACGGGCACCGCCTCCGGCAAGTTAAGAAATTGGACGCGGGGCTGGGGATTCTCGGCGGCGACGGATTTATGGCCGAGGTCCACACAGAGGCGATTCGTGCCCGGTTTGCTGACGACGCGGCCCAGCAGAACAGCGGCTACGAGGAAATCGAGATCCGGATATTTGCCCTGATAGCCGAAATCCCAGAACACATAGGTGCCGGGACTGCACTCGCGGTCGGGGAAACGGGCCTGGATGCCGAAGGTGGGGGTGCCGCCGGAGACCATCGCGGGCACCGGCAGTCCGGCGGCTTCGAGCCGGGTGCGAAATTCTTCGGCTGGGCCAAAAGCTTCGGCGCATTGCTTTTCGCGAGAAGCGAGTTCGGCATCGTGGATGTGGCCGTCATAAACATGAAGGCCGGCCGCTTCGAGGGCTGGAGAGGCGCGGAGGCGGCGGTACAGATCGAACGCGGAATCGCCGGGCCGAATGCCGGTGCGCCCCATGCCGCAATCGATGTCGAGATAGACCCGAAGGCGCTGGGGAGCCGATTGGAAGGCGCGGTTCAAGTGGTCGAGCACGGCGAGGTCATCGCAGATCGTGCCGAAGCGCGTCTTGGGGAATTTACGGGCGAGCGCAAGCAGGCGGTCGGCAGTGGGACCCACCGGCTGGAAGGCGAGCAGGACGTCCGCCGCGCCAGCCTGGGCGGTCATTTCAGCTTCGGCGATGGTCGCGCACTTGAATTTGGAGACCCCGGCCGCCAGATGCATCTGGACGACCTCGGCGAGCTTGTGGGTCTTGACGTGCGGGCGAAGCCGCTCCGGGCCGCCCGCGATGGCGATCATGCGCCGGATGTTTTGCTCGATGCGGTCGGGATAAACGAGAACGGCGGGAGAGGAGACTTCCGCCGCGTTCGCAATGGCATACCACTCAGCGCCCATGCCGGTCGTTGGCTCCTTCGGGATCAGGAGTGGAGTTCGAAAATCGCCTCGATCTCGACGGCGATGTTGCCCGGGAGGGAGCCCATGCCGACGGCGCTGCGGGCTCCGATGCCATTCTCCCGGCCGAAGACGTCGGCGAAGAGTTCGCTGCAGCCGTTGATGACCGCGGGGTGCTCGGTGAAAGCGGGGCTGGCGTTGACCATGCCGAGCACCTTCACCACGCGCTTCACGCGATCGAGCTTGCCCAGTTCGGAGCGAAGGGTGGCGAGAATCGCGAGGCCGACTTGACGGGCAGCAGCCTTGCCCTGGGTGAGGTCGAGGTCCGTGCCGACCCGGCCGGTGATGAGTGTCTTGTCCGGCCTCAAGGGACCGTGGCCCGACACATAGGCCATATTTCCGACAACAACGAGGGGTTTGTAAACGGCGACAGGTTTTGGAGCGGGGGGCAGTTCCAGTTTTAATTCGGTGATCTTCTGTTCTGGACTCATGCTTGGCGACTCAGGTTTACCCGAAATGAAACAGATTCCCCGGCGCGGGGAAATCATTTTCTATCCGCGAGCACATGGGATCGGCGGATCGGCGGTGGATTCCGGCGGGAGTTAGAGTCGATTCTGGTAGCCGACGACCACGCCGCGCTCGTCGATGGAGATGCTGCGCACGGCCCAGGGAACGCAGCGGCTTTTGCCGGTGGCTTTGGGATTGACGATCTTCCAGGCTTGCACGCGCCAGGCGCGGCCGCGCGATTCCGCCACGCAGGCGACTTCCGTCCAGCCATCGTATTGGCGGACGGCGGCCAGCGCCTTGTCGATGGCCTGCTGCTCCTGCTCGGTGCGGGGCGCCGGGGGCCAGGAGGATGTGCCGAGAGAGCATCCGGCGAATAGCGACAATAGCGACATGAGGCAGGCGACGCTGCACAATAACTTCACGCTTTTCCATCGGCTCGCGACGGCTGGGCTTGAGAAGGGCTGACGCGCGGAGGCAATTCGCGCGGCTCAGTGCGCGGCGGGCGGGGCATTCGTGGCATGCGCTTCGGCGAGCGCGATGCGGAAACCGACGAAATGGATGCCGGTGTGCGGCGCCATGGCGAAGCGATTGCCGGCGCGCGCCATCGAGACGGCGTTGTTCCAGCCACCGCCACGAAAGACCCGGTATTTGCCGGCGGGGGCGCCCGGCGGGTCGACGAGATCGCCTTTCGCGTAATCGCCCATCCAGTCCTGGCACCATTCCCAGACGTTGCCATGCATGTCGTGCAGGCCCCAAGGGTTGGGCTGCTTCTGGCCGATGGGATGGCTTTGGGCTTCGGAGTTTTCCTCCGTCCAGGCGTAGTCCCCGGCCAGCGATTCGGCCTCGCCGAAACTGAAGTGATTGGTCGTTCCCGCCCGGCAGGCGTACTCCCATTCTGCCTCGGTGGGCAGCCGATACTCGTAATTCGCCGGCAAGCGTCCGGCGGCGCGCTCGCGGGCGGTCAGGGCGGCTCCGTAGGCGATGGCGGCGGCGTGGTTGAGCTTTTCGACGGGGCGGTTCAGGTCACCGGTGAAGTGGCTGGGGTTATTAGTCATCAACGCGGTGTATTCGGCCTGGGTGACCTCGAACTTCCCGAGCCAGAAATCGCGCGTGATGGTGACGCGCTGGCCTTGCCGGAAGAAGCTCCCGGCCGGGATGGCCACCATGTTGGTGACGGGAACGACCTGGGGGCGGGCGGCTTCCGGGGCCGGGCGCGATCCGCATCCAGCCCAGAGTGCGGCCAGCGCCAGACAGGCTGAGGCAATCCAGGCGCCGGTTGGCCGGGGGGTTCTCCGGTCACCGGTCGCCGGGCGGGCGGAAGGGTGGTTCGACATGGGCGGGGGTTCTTTGGCATCGAGCGAGCCCGGCGTCAACTCGGACGGGCATTGCGGGCGTGATCGGAGCTGGCGGTCGGAGGCACTGGCGGCTGCGCGGGAGCGGACGAGAACGCTTGTTACGAGCAGCGTCTCATTGTATAAAATGTCTCTTTTACCACTTTTAGGCTCCATCGGATATTCGCGGCCAGAGGGAATTTGCGCGCAGGATGTCCTATTTACGGGCCTCCGATAAGGGTCTTGGCGAATTTTTGGGAGTGCCGCAGGAAGGAAAAAGAGCACGTAAAATGCATACTCAACGACGGCCTTTACGGGACGGAAGGGAAAGCTGAGCGCAGGGGGCAACGAGCATTCCGTGTTCCGTATCGAGTTCATAATTAACGATCTACATCGATAGAACTATCGCCTCATTCTCATCGAAAAGCAAATGCCCACATGGAAATATGTAGACTATTTATCATAAGTTGCTTCGTATCAATGACATGCCAACGAGGCACTTGGGAAGACTGACGGCAAAGGCTGCCCGGAACTGCCTCGCCGAAAGCGTTGTTGGGGGCGGCTTGAGCCTTGCGGGCCGCACGGTCGGAGCGTAGACTGTGCGTATGCTGATTCTGATTCGTTTTCCCGACCAGACGACGGAAAAGAAGGCGCTTGAGTTCTACAACCCGCCGGTTTCGGGAAAGAATTGGAATTCGAGGGAAGCAGCCGTTCCCCCCGCAGTCCTTCCGATCCTGGCCGAACAGGGCCTTCATTTTTCCGTCCTGGGTCCAGCCCCGATCGACGCCACGCTGCCGATGCCCGGGCCGCTTGCTGTGGCCGGCGATACGGAACCGTACGCTTACGTCAAGAATGGGATTCTCGTTCATCACGCCGGACACCGCATTACCTCCGGGGATGTGGCCCGAGCGCTGGCCGACGAGTGATCCGTGTACTTGCTGGATGTCAATGCGTTGATCGCTCTCGCTTGGGACGATCACGAGCACTTCGAGGCCGCACACCGATGGTTCGCCGATCACTCCCGCGAGGGCTTCGCGACCTGTCATGTGACCCAGAGCGGCTTCATCCGATTGAGCATTAACCCGCGAATCATCCCCCGGCCTGTCGAAATCGCCGAAATTCTCGCCAAGTTGAAGAGTTTCGTCCTGCATCCATCTCACGCGTTCTTCGAAGATGGTCCGGTTGAAATAGATTCCCCGGCCTGGACGATGGTGACTGGCCACAATCAGGTCACGGATTTGAATCTGCTGCTGATCGCGCGGCAAAATGGAGCCAAGCTGGCCACTTTCGAAGCTTCAATTCGCAATCGGTTGCGCCCGCAGGAACAACCGAGCGTCGAGGTGATCCCGATTTAGCACTTCGTACCTGAGCTACGCCGGCCCGCCGGCCCAATGGGGCTGGTGGCGGAGGTGGTAGAGCATCTCGCCGGCTTTGCGGACGAGGAGGACGCCTTCGGCTTCGCGGTGGGCGAAGGACTCGATGTCGATGGTGCGGGGATCGCGGTAGCCGAGATTGATCTGGCGGCAGGTGGCCTCCGAAAGGCCGGTGGCAAGCGTGACGCGGACACGCGGGGTTTCGACGCCATTTTCATAGGTGCCGATGCCATAGACATGCGCCGAGTGCGCGAGCACGCCCCACGGGTAGTTCTGGAACCGATCCCACTGCTTGAGAAAGTAGTCCCGGCAATGGTAGCCGATCTCGTGGAGCACCTTGCCGTGGGCCACGCAAACCTCGGTGATGTGGGGCGCGTAAATGATCAGCTCGCCGCCATCGGCCACGACCGGCTCGAGTTTATACATGCATTTGCCGCCGGTCCAGAGTTCGTCATACATCGGCGGGGCGCAGGAGAGGACGGTGTGGAAGGGGCGATCGACCCGGAGAATGTGGACATCGCGGGAGAGATCGCTCGCCTGGTCCCAGGCCCCCTCGGGCGTTCCGGCGAAGAGGCCGGCCAGCCCACCCTTTTCGACCACCATGCAGAAGCAGAGCTTGGGCAGCTTGACCATCGCGGCGGCACGGTCGACGACTTTTCGGACCGGCGTCCATTTGTTGCCGATGATCATCGGATTCGTGACGACCGCGCCGAGCCAATGGAAAAAGTTCAGCACCTCGGGGCCGGACACCCCGGGGAAGAGATACTTGTTCCCGCCCGAGCAACCGACGACTTCATGGGGGAACACCGGGCCGACGATGACGATTTGATCGTACTCGAAGAGCAGGCGATTCACCTCGACGCGGACATCCATCGCGAAAAGCCCGCCCGAGAGCTGCGAAATTTCAGACGCGGGTATGGTGCCGAGTTCGCGGAGAACGGCGGGATTGTCCCAGGCGTGGTTGAAGAAGCGAACTTTCGGAAAATCGCGCCGCCACTCGGCCTCGGTGATTTCGAGGCGTCCGCAGATGGCGGCATCGCTCATCGGCTGGTGGGTGCCGAGGGCGATCAGGATGTCGAACTGCGCGGTGGCTTCGCCGATCTGGCGGAAGAGTTCCTTGAAGAGCAGGCCGACGGGTGCGGTGCGCGTGCCGTCCGGCACGATGACCAGCACCTTCTTGTTCTTGTATTCCTTGGCGGGACAAGCCTGGGCGACGACTTCCCGCACTTGAGCATCGGCGAGATGGGTGTCGCGAGGAGCGATTTGAGAAACCGTGTTCATGGCGAAAGTTAGATGGTCTGGCTGAGGAATCCACCATCGACGCGCAGGTCGATGCCGGTGACGAAGCTGCTGGCGGCATGGCTCGCCAGGAAGACCGCCGCGCCGATCAATTCGCGCGGTTCGCCAAAGCGGCGCATGGGCGTATGCCCGAGGATCGATTGGGTGCGGGCGGTGGGCGAGCCATCGGGATTGAAGAGCAACGCGCGGTTCTGCTCCGCCGGGAAGAAGCCGGGAGTGATGGAATTCACCCGCACGCCGGTCGGCGCCCATTCGCGGGCCAGGAATTGAGTGAGGCTGGCCACGGCCGCCTTGGCCGCCGAATACGCCACCACTCGCGACAACGGAATGTACGCGGAGATGCTGGCGATGTTGATGATGGAACCGCGCTTGGCCTCGCACATCGCGGGGCCGAATTCCTGGCAGGGCAGCACCGCGCCGCCGACGAGATTCAGATCGAAATTCGCCCGCCAATCCTCCGGAAGGATCTGCTGGAATGACCGCTCGGCGGTGACCGTCACCTTCGGATCATTGCCGCCGGCTGCGTTGACCAAAATGGCAACCGGACCGAGTTCCGCACGGACTGCCTCGTGGGCGGCGCGCAAGCTTTTCGGATCGATGGCATCCGCCGCGAAGAACTGCGCCCGGCCACCGGCCTGGGCAATAGCGGCGACCCGCGCCTGACCGCGCTCCGCGTTGCGCCCCAGCACGGCCACGGCGGCTCCGGCGGCGGCGAGTCCATCGGCCAAGGCACCCCCCAAGGCCCCGGTCGCGCCGATCACCACCGCAACCTGACCCGATAAATCGAACAATTGCATCGGGACTGGTATGCCGCGCCGGGCGATCCGCGGCGAGCCGAAATTGCGGGTCGGGCGAAGCGCCAGCGGACGATTCGAATGACCCTGGGCCGAACGCGGGTAGGAGCGGGCGGCAGCCTTGCGCGAGCTGGCGGAAATCAGCGCTAAACCGTTAAAATCGGATCGCTGGAATCGGCTTGCGCATCGGGCGCGAAGAATTATCTTGCCGCCCGTCGGAGCGCGCTTAGCTCAGTGGTAGAGCATTACCTTCACACGGTA
>CAYZKY010000210.1:0-8645 GCA_964478815.1 uncultured Verrucomicrobiota bacterium | reverse complement strand
GCAATCAAAAAACGCACACCACCGTGCGCTTGTCTAGTCATAGCCAAACTCCAGACCGCGTAAACGCGGAACTCCGAACGACGGGCCGACGCGGCTCGGGGGCGGTGCCGAGATGCGCCCATCTGACCGTGTCCGGCACGACGAGCAGCAACGCCACGAGCGTGACTGTAAACGGTTCCTCGGCGACACTTTACGGGGATTTCACCTTCGCGAAGGACGGCTTCACGATCACGAATGGGAACAACGCGTGGACGGCCATCGGGCAGGACGGCCTGGGGCGGAAGAACACGGTGGCGGTGACATTCGCGTCTCCTGCTTCCTTCACGTACGACGGGAACGGCAATCTGACGAGTGACGGCGTCAGAACATTTCGGTGGGAAATATAGGGGTCGCGGTTGGAAATCGGATTTGCCCGATTAAAACCGATGCTAGGAATGATCCACCAGTTGGAAAACCCGGAAGAAAGAAGCAAGGTAGAGAAATTAATGAAGGGAAAGCGAAAAGATCCTAACTGGAAACCACGAGGGCCGCAACGACCGCTCAAACCTCACACTCCCGGACGTGACAATCGGCGACACTAAACCAGTGCGGACAGGCCTTTACGTCAGAGGAAACAAAGTGAATCCAGAAGTGCGTCGAGCTGTAATACGGTTTGCGCGATGGCTTAGGACCCATTTCATATTTCCTATTCGAGTGCCCATCTATTTATCACCTCGGAAAGAGATCATTACCAGGAATGGAGAACGTGTTTCCGCATCATTTTTTTGTCCCTTTGACCGATTAGTCGATCCCTATATTCGGATAGCCACTGGAGACTATAATGTTCGCAAAAGAAAATTTGGACGAGATAATGCACTAGCCGCCATTCTCTGCTCTGTGGCCCATGAAGTCGTTCATTATCAGCAGTGGTTTCAAGGCAAGGAAATGTGCGAATTGGAAGCAGTCAGGCAGGCGCAACGGATTCTGCGTTCCTATTCAAGAACAGTCTTACACCCTTAGAAAAAGGAATAACTGAAGTTTGTGTCGTGTTTCATGATACGCTAACACGCCTGACAAATCATGTGCATGCGGTGGCCACCATTCGCTCGGTGCGGCGTACAACCTGGCGCTCCGCACGAATAATCTGGCGGCTCAGTTCCTCGAGTCAATTTACGGAGACGGCTAAAACGTTCTACGGATGCAGGCCCCGGAGGCGTTTGGCCTCGACGACGCGCTTGATTCCGAGCGTGAGCGCGGCCAGGCGCATCGAGATCGATTCTTTCCGGCTGAGATTCAACGTCTGCAAGAACGCCCCTTCCAGAATCCGGGAGAGCTTGTCCAGCACCTCCGCCTCGGTCCAGAAGAAGCTCTGCAAATCCTGCACCCACTCGAAATAGGAGACCACCACGCCGCCGGCGTTGCACAAGATATCCGGGATCAGGAAGATCTCGCCCCGCTGCTCGATGATCGTATCCGCCTCCGGCGTGGTCGGCCCATTCGCGCCCTCCGCCAGAATGCGGCATTGCAACTTCCCGGCGTTCCGCCCGGTGATTTGCCGCTCCAGCGCGGCCGGCACGAGCACTTCGCACGGCAGGGTCAATAACTCCTCATTCGTGACTGCCTCCGCCTCGGGAAAGCCCGTGACGCCGCCGGTCTTCTCCACATGGGCCCGCAGCTTCCAGGTGTCCAAGCCGCCGCGGTTGTAAACGCCGCCGCTCACATCGCTGACCGCCACGATCTTCAACCCGAAATTCGCCAGTGCATAGGCCGCCACCGAGCCGACATTGCCGAAGCCCTGGATGACCGCCCGGGATTCCGAGGGTTTCAGCCCGACCACATCCATGGCCCGATTGACCAGATAGGCCACGCCCTTGCCGGTCGATTCCCGCCGCCCGAGCGAACCGCCCAGGGACACGGGCTTGCCCGTGACGATGCTCGGCACGGTATATCCCATTTGCATGGAATAGGTGTCCATCATCCAGGCCATCGTCTGCTCATTCGTCCCGACATCCGGCGCCATCACATCGATCTGCGGCCCGATGAAGGGAATCATCTCCTGGGTGTACCGCCGCGTCAGCCGCTCGAGTTCCGGCACCGAGAGCTGGCGCGGATCGCAGGCGATCCCGCCTTTTGCTCCACCGTAGGGCAAGCCGGTCAGCGCGCATTTCCAGCTCATCCACATGGCCAGCGCCGCCACCTCGCCGAGCGTCACATCCGGATGGTAGCGCAATCCGCCTTTGGTCGGCCCCAAGGTCAGGTGGTGCTGGACGCGATACCCTCCGAAGACCCGGATCTGCCCGTTGTCCAGCCGCACCGGGAGGGCGACGGACATGGAGCGCTTCGGGAGTTTGATCCGGTCCCGCTCGTCCAGGGGCAACTCGAGGCGATCCGCCACCAGGTCGAACTGCTGGCAGGCCATGCGAAACGCCGGTTGATCGTAGATATCCATGCCCCGAGTTTAGAAGCCCGCCCGCATTCCGGCAACCGCCTCGCCTCGCCAGCGCGTCAACGCACGCGGACCGTCACGATCTCGAAGGGCCGGTATGCGAAACGGAACGCGCCGCCGGTGCGCTCGAGCGGCTGCTGGTTTTCCTCGACGGAGTTCGCGCGCCAGGCCGTGGCGGATTCGCCGAAGGGCCCGGCCAGGCGCGCTTCGCCCGGTTTCCCGGCGGTTTCGACGAAGCGCAGCACCGTTCCGTCGCGATCTTCGGCCGGCTTCCAGGTCACGAGAGAGAGGCTCGGGGCATCGATCCTCAACAGCGATTGCTCCCGAGCATCCAAGTCACCCCCAGGCGCACCCACCTTGTCGTTGCGCGAAATCTCGTTGCTCGCCAGCGGCGTCAGCGCCGAAGCGCCGAAGCGCGCCGAAGCGACGGCATCGAAGTCGCGGCTGCTGGTGAGCACGTAGCGAAACTCGAACGTTCCCCCCTGCCCCGCCTGGTAACCCTCCGGCGTGTAATTGTTCATCACATACGAGAAAACGGCGGCGGGACGCGCGCCGAATTCGCGCGGCCAGGTCCCGCGCGCGATATCGCCGAAGGTCACCAAGGGCGCGTGGACCGGCGTCCAGGTGACCGCCTGCCCCTCCGTGGCCAGACTGACCCAATCCTGAACGGTGAACCATTCCCGGCCCGCGCCGGGCAGCATATCCCTCGCCGGATCGATCACGCCATTCTGGATGCCGTAGCGGAATTGCGGGGAGGCCAGCGCAAATGGAAAGGCGAAGTAGGCCGCCTCCTTGTCGTAGAGCATCCGCTTTTCGACGCGGTTGATCAGTTCCAGCTTCTTCTCGTGCGCATGGAGGATCACCGTGGTCTCGATCCGCGGATGATGGAGATTCGTGGCTGCCATCCGCGCGACGATTCCGAACGGATGCCGCTCGACCGAGAGGAGCCGACCGCCGCGCGCCGCATGCACCTGCAATTCGGGCACGGGCGAAACCGTGCTGTATTGCACCAACCGGTTCGGCAATCGATCCGCCCCGGTGACGTAGAGATGTTGATTGAACCGGTAGGCGTAGCCGGACTCGACCAACTCGCGGTTCGTGTCCAAATCCACCACGCTCCGAATTCCCGCCGACTCCGGATCGAGCGTCACGCGATAGTGTGCGTTCTCCAGGACATTCGATTCCTGTTCCACGAGGTCGCCCGGCGGCACGGTCCGGATCGCGTAGCAGCGATAGCCCACCGCAGGGACATCCTGCGCCACGAAACGCACCGTCCGGGAGGCTCGGCTGGACCGCAAGGTCTGCACCGCCACCGGCTGGCCCGTGGCGAGGTCCACCAGTCCGGACCCTTGCGGCAGATCGGTCTCGACCCAGCCGTTGCGACTCCAATTCAAGCTGTTGAAGACGATCAGCGTGCCGCTGCCCAGCGGGATCGCTTCGGAGATATTGGCCAGCGCGCGGCCGAGGAGATGATCGATGGCTTTCGCGGCATCCTCGGCGCGCGCGTTTTTGCGCGCTCCCTGCTGCTGGCTCTGCCGGCTCTCGGGATCGCTCGTGCTGACGTCCGCGTGCCACGAATGCTCATCGATCAGGAACAAGTTCTCCCACATCGATTCCCAGACCGTCGGATCGATGCGGAAATTCGGGTTGATCCGCGACGCCGCCGTCGAAAAGATTTCGGCGGTGGCCGCGCGCCGCATGTTCGCCCGGGAGAGCGCCGTGATGCGGGCATTGGCCCCGAGGCCATCTTCCCAATACGCGCCGCCATCCCCGCGATGCGTGCGCTCGATCTCCCCTTCGTCCGCCTCGATCCGCCTCATGGCTTCGGCGAACCCGGAATATTCGATCCGCGGGTAGGCGTGCGTCTTGTTCCACGAATTGGCGAAAGAAGCCTGCTCGGGATACAAGGCCACGTTCTCAACTTGTGTGCCGTAGAGAATGACCTTGTCGGAACGATATTCCGGCCGGTCGTACGGTTGCAGAAAGCGCGGCAACGATTCGCGGGCCGATTCCGCGCGCGGCGGCATGCCGAACAGGCTGGCGGCCTGATGATAATGCCGCGAATACCACGTCAACACCCGTCCGCCATCAGGCCCTTCCCACCAGAGCGGAGAGCGCTCGTGCAAGCGATCATACAACAAGAACGGCCCGCGATACGCATCGCTGGCCGCCACGAAATACTTCAGTCCGGCCGAAGCCAGCACCGAGGCGTAGGACCAGGTGTAGGAGGGCACATCCGTGATCAAGGCCACATCGAAAGGCACTCCATGTTCCCGCGCAAAGCGATGGCTCGGGTAGAGAGAACGCACCAGGTTCTCCAGCGAGGCGAACCCCGTGAACGGACTCGAGTACACGGCCGGGATTTCCAGGCGGCCCGCCCGGGCTTGGGCGAGAAACCGCTCGCGTTGCTCGACGGACCGGCCGCGCCAGAACTGCTCCACTACCCAGAAGCCATCGAAGGTGAAACGAAAATCTGGATTTTGATCAATCAGTTCCAGCGCTTGATCCACCGAACGGCTGTGCAATTCGGACACCTTCGCCGGATGATCCGTGTAGCCGACATCCAGATGCTCGTTCGGGACGAGTAGCAGTGTCCATTGGCGCGCGGGATTCACCTCCTCCGAGAACCGGGCGTCCTTGCCCTCCGAATGCCAGAGCAGTTCGGCGCGCGTTCCCGCCTGGAATTCGGGAACGAGAAACGAGAATCGCGCTTCGCCAAAATCGCGGCCGGCCGGGAAAGAGGCGCTCGCTTCGAATCCATTCAACCGCAGCGTGGCCAAGCCCGCCGCGGGCCACCACGCAGATCGCCAGATGACATCCACGCGCTCGTGCAGCGCCCCTTCCCGCTCCTGATAAAAGATCGTGGGCTGGATCGCGGCGCTTGGCGGTGCTGTCGTTGCCTCCGGCCAGTGATCGAGCCGCAAGCAGTCGTACACGATGCCCGACACCCCCGGCCACGGGAAACCGGAGGGCTGGGCGTCGTCGCGCTCCGTCGAGTCGTCAATCGCCGTGAGCACCAGCACATTGGTGCCGGCTTGCAGCGCCTCGGCCGGCAGTTCGGCCTCGATGACCGACTTCGCGTAGTGCGGCTGATAAAAGACCGCGTGATCTCCGGCGGTGTAGATCAGCTTCGGCTGCTGATAGAACCAGCCTCTCCGCCCGTTGATCTCCACCTGCACCGCAGGCAGCCGCGCGCTGTAAGCCAGCAGGTCCAGCCGCAACCGGAACCGCCCGCGCGGCGCATCGTCCAACCGAAACTGAATCGTGAAGGGATGCGGCCGGAAGCCCGCCATGCCGTTCGCCGTGCCGGGCTGAAAGGCGAACCAGTCCCGGCTGGGCTCGCTTTGTCCGACCACGAAGACGGGATTCTGCGCCGGATCGGCATAGTTCAGGCGACGCTGGCCGGTCTGCCGGTCGCGCCAGTGGCTGAATTCGCCCGAGGACTCGTCCGGCGTGCCGAGTTGCCACAGCGTCGCGCCGGGTGCCGCCAGGGCTGCCCAGACCGCCAACCCGATCGCCAGCCAGCGCTGCATGGCGTCAGGGCTGGAGCCGCACGCGGAAAAACCGCGGACTCTCCTCCGCCGCGATCCGCCCGCCAGAAATCGCACCGGCCACCGTGTCCCACGGCCCGGCCACACTGGCCGCGCGTTGCAGCACGCCGACGCCCGTCCAGCTTACGCGCGCTCCGACACCGTCGCGGGCAATCGAGATTCGCGATTCCTCGCTGGCCGGCTCGAACCGGAAGGTGCCTGTCGCGTAGCGGTCTGCCGGCCCGCCATCGATGATCTGCGGGAAGGCTTCAGGATCCTCCCCCCAACGGCTTCGGCCCACGAACTCGAGACATCCGCCCGTGAACAGCTCCTGCTCGAAGCTGCCCAGTCCACGGTTCGCCTCCCGTTCATCCGCGCCATAGCCAGAGGCTACAATCGTTCCTTGGAAGCCAATCGGCAGAACTAGCGGCACCGCCAGATCCTTGAAGCGGCTCCCGCCGATCAGTTCCCCGGCTTCCTCCGGAGTAAACCGGATCATCGCCAGCTCCGCTTGCGTCCGCCGGTCATAGAGACGCGCCGTGATCGTCCGTTTCAGTCCGTCGGAATTGTCGTCGAAGACTCCGAGCCGGGTGACGCGAATCGGCCGGATCACGTCGAAATCGTTTCCCGCCACGCCGCCGAACGGCTGGTTGCCTTCCGTGCCTTCCGCCACCGCGTAGGCAATCCCGGCTTGCGGCGCATCGGGGGTAATCGCGACCCATTCCGAGGGGCTGCCCAATTCTCCCCCCGCCGCCACGGCCGTCACTCGAAAGTAAGCCAGCGTCCCGTTCGCCGCGGTCCGGTCAGCATAGGCGGTGTTCTCAGTTTCCCCGAGCAACTGAAACGGCCCCTCCGTGCTGGCCGCGCGCTCAATCCGATATTTCGCCGCGGGCAGCGGGGCGCGGATCGCCGGCCAGAAGAGCGTGACCACTCCGTCGCCGGGAATCGCCTGCACGATCGGCTTGCCCGGCGCTCCAGGAGCCGTGGCCGTGAATTCGAACGTGCCTGCCGCATAGAGATTCACGACGTCACCGCCTTCCGTGCGCGTCGGAAAGGCATTCGCATCGCCGAAGACCGATCCCATGAAGTAAATCGATTCGCGGCCTGTCGCCACTTCCAGCCCCAGGTCTGCCGTCGCGCTGTTCCCGGCTTTTTCCTCGGCTCCGAATCCTTCCGCCGCGATCACACCGCGGAACCCGACGGGCAAGGCGAGCGGCGTGGCCAGATTCCTGAAACGGCTGCCTCCTTTCAGCACACCAGGGTTCGCGCTGTCGAACGTCAACGTGGCCCGCACCTGGCGGGTGGTCTGATCGAACAGCCGCACCCGCAACGAGCGCTGGATGCCATTCGCTCCGTCGTCGAACACGCCGAGCATCCGCACCGTGATCGGATTCAGCACTTCGAACGTCATGCCGAGCACGCCGTTATAGCTGTAATTCCCATCGAGCCCCGGCGGCACGACATACGCGATGAAATCGTCCGGCCCCAGCAGATACGGCGCGGTGCATTCGACCTCGGAATCCGGCCCCACCGTGCCTCCGGCCGATACCGCCCGCACCTTGTAACAGATCTCGACGCCGTTCGGCAGGCCGCTGTGCAGGTACTCGAGGCCGGTCACCTCCGCGATCTGAGTGAACGGACCGGTCAGTCGCGGGCCGGCCAGAATCTGATATTTGGCGACGGGGCTTGGCTGGGTCGCTGCTTCCCACGCGATCCGCACCTGAGCATCCCCCGGCTCCAGCCAGACCGGCGGGCCCACTTCCACTATCTTGAACAACGCCGCATCGAGCACGGTATACCCGTCATTCTCGAACAGCCTCGCCGCGTAATCGCCTCCACGCGCCAACCCGGCGGGGAACCGCACCGTCCCGGCCACTTTGCCGCTCTGGCCCGTCGTCGTGCCATCGGCATAGACCCAATCCGTGCGGGTCGAAGGCGCCGGTTCCGCCGGGTGCAACCCGATCCAATCCTTGGCATGGCCCGGCCCGTTCAGAAACTCGACCGTGATCGGTTCTCCCGGACGGTAGATCGCCTTGTCGGTCCGCACTCGCGGCACGACCGCCACGGTAAATTCCGCCTCCGCCGCGATGCCGTAGTTGTCGTTGATGAGCAGCATCACCCGATACGCTCCCGGCTGCGCGACGCCAGCGGGGAACACCACCTCGCCCTCCGTCAAGGTCCGCGTCCCCACCTGCGTGCCATCGAGGTATTGCCAGGTCAGATAATTCTGCGGGGTGGCTTCTGACGTGTACAACCCAATCCAGTCTTTCGCGTTGCCCGGCCCTTCCCGAAAGGACACCCGGATCGGCTCGCCCGGCAGGTAGACCGCGCGGTCGGTGCTGATTTCGGTCTGGGCCGCGATTTTGGGACTGATCGCCGCCAGCGCCAGCCAGAGGAAGGCCCATCGAAATAGATCGGTGCGAGACATAGAGAGCAAGGATTTGGAGGATGAGAACCGGCCCATGAAGCTCCGTCAAGCCGCTTCGCCGCTTCGCCGGGTGGGTGTCGTTGTTGGGGGCGGGCTGCCGAACCGGTGTGGCGGGCAACCCCCCCCTGTTTTTTGAGGGACGAGGTTGGACGTTGGCGGGATGCGGGTGGTGGAAATGTAGACTTCCGGGGCGGCGGGAGGGGGTTCGAAATGGTGAAGGGCGGGTCATTTTGGGCGCAGGAAGTCCTATTTACGCGGGTTT
>CAYZKY010000209.1:0-8667 GCA_964478815.1 uncultured Verrucomicrobiota bacterium | reverse complement strand
GTCCTCAAACTCTTCTCCTTACACCACTCTAAGTACAAACTTGTCGGATGAACCCCAACTTTCGACATACCCGCCTTGGTAAACTGGAGAATTCTCGACGCCGATTACGTTTACCATGGCGGTGGAACTCCAAGCGATGTGGATATCGATGTTCAACATATTGTCGCGCCGCACGCGGGGGATGCCGGAGCCGGCAACGTTGCAAATCTCGCATTCAGTTTTCCGTATACTCTTACGCCACCAGCCGGAATCGGAGGTTCCACTTCTGCCTCGGTCGATCATCCCGGCATTGGCCATGTCGACAAATACCTCCTAGGGTGGGGGTATGCGAACTTTGTCGGTGCTGGGGGGGGTGCCTTGGCCGTCATTTTGACCGGGAAGCATGTGCCAGAATCGATGAGTGCCCTGGCTTGCAATGGTGCTCTTCTCGGCATGCTCGTCGTCGGGTCGATCTTCGCACGTCGGCGAGAATCAAGGACCACGCAGACTGAGGGACTGTCTTGCTAGCCTGAACCCTGCGCATGTTTCATGACCTCTTCGGGACATTCGCAGGCAGCCGCGGCCCGCATGCTTGAAAAGCGAACATCCAAAATCCAAGCCCAAACAATGGAGCGTGGCGGCTTGGGAACCTTGATGACGCGTGGAATTCTCGAAAATACAGACGCCGAGATCATTCGGAGCGTCGTTGCTGACGCTCGCGCTGTTCCCGCTCTCGGCCATCCAGACTGTGCTTGCGCCGGAAAGCGGGGTTAGTCGCCACTTCGGGGAGCTGCCTGAACTCCCCACCCCGAATAACCTGAGCCTCGTCGAGTAGCTCAAGTCGCTTCAAACCTGTTGGCGACCCCGCGCGCCTTCGAGTTGCAGAACGGCGCCGCCGCCCTCTCAACCGCTCCGCCCGCGATTCTGCGGCAGCGCCAGGTTTACTATCGTCTGCGCGTGGACCCGTGAAGAAACCGTTCACTGGATCGACGGCTCCACGCGAATCACCCGGCGACTCCAGCGACCTGTGAGATAATTTCGCCCGCTGTCGAGCAGCACCGCCGCGAAGATAATCGCGCTGGTGATCAGTGGGTACAAGTACGGATCGGCCTGCACGATCACCAGCCCGTTAAAGATCGTCTTCAAGAGCACCGCTCCCAGCACCGTCCCCGGAAAGACCTGGCCGCGTCCGCCGAACAGGCTCGTCCCGCCCAGCACCGCCGCCGTGATGGCGTCGAATTCGTAAAACTCCCCGAACTTCGGCGAGACCGCCCCGAGTTGCGCCAGCGCCAGCGTCCCGCCCAGCCCCGCTCCCAGCCCGCAGATCACATACACCGCCGCCAGCAATCGGCCTGTGTTCAACCCCGCCTTCCGCGCCGCTTCGGGATTGTTTCCCACCGCGTATAACTGCCGCCCGAACGGCGTGCGCGTCAGGACCAAATGCGCCACCGCCACCACCACGCCCGCGACCCAGATCGGCAAGGGCACTCCCAGCCACCGCGCCGACCCCAGCGCCAGGAACGCGTCCGGCAGGTTCATCGCCCGCGTTTGGGTAATCCACCGTCCCAGCCCGCGCCCGATATACAGCGTCGCCAGCGTGGCGATGAACGCCACCAGCCGCAGACGGGTCACCAGCACCGCGTTGATCGCTCCTCCCAGCGCTCCCACCCCCAGCATCGCCAGCAGGCACCACCCCACCGGCAGCCCCGCCAGCGCCAGCTTGCCCGCGCAGGCCGCCCCCACGAACATGATGGCCCCCACCGAGAGATCCACGCCGGCCGTCAGCAGCACGAAGGTCATCCCCACCGCCACCACGGTCGTCGACGAGGCTTGTAATAAAATTTGCGTCGCGTTCTCCCACGTCAGGAAGCGGTCGGATTGCGCCCCGAACACCGCCAGCACCAGCGCCAGCAGCGCCACCGGCGCGAAATCCAGCGCGCGGAGCAGGGGAGGGTGGAGGCTCGCCTTCATGCCTGCGCCGTGTGCAACGCCGCCGCCAGGATGCGTTCCCGATCGAACGCTCCGCGGGGGAACTCCGCCACGATCTCCCCCCGCCGCATCACCAGCAGCCGGTCGCAAATGCCGGTTAACTCTTCCAGTTCCGAGGAGATGGCCAGCACGCCCGCCCCGCGCTCCGCCAGTTGGTGAATCAATTGATAGATCTCGAACTTCGCGCCGACATCGATCCCCCGGGTCGGTTCGTCCAGGATCAAGGCCTTCGGCTCCGCCATCAGCCATTTCCCCAGCACCACCTTTTGCTGGTTTCCGCCGCTCAAGGTTTGTACCGCGGCCCGATCCGCCGTGCTCGCGGAAAGCCGCACCGCGTCGCGCATCCGCGCCACCGCCGTCGCCCGCCGATTGCCATCCACCCAGCCCGCCCAGGTTCGGGTCAGTTTGGGCAAGGCCGCCAGGGTCAGGTTCTCGGCGATGGAACCGCTCAGGCACAATCCCTCGAGCCGCCGATCCTCGGTCAAAAAGGCCAGCCCCTGCCGGATGCGCTCCCGCGGTCCGCCTCGCAGCACGTCGCCATCCAGCCGCACCTCCCCGCGCGTGTGTGGGTCCAGCCCGAACAGGATGCGCGCCAGATCCGACCGGCCCGCCCCCATCAGTCCGAACAGACCCAGCACCTCCCCGCGCGCGACCTCAAACCGAATATCCCGCACCACGCCCGGCTGCGAAAGACCCCGCACTTCCAGCAAGGGACGTCCTCCTCCCTCCGGCAACGAAGCGGCCGCCCGCTCGGGATACAGCCGCGTGAGTTGCCGCCCCACCATCAGCGTAATGAGCTTCTCCGGCGTGAAGGACTCCGCCGGCCCCGCGCCGACCAGTTCCCCGTCCCGCAGCACCGCCACGTCGTCGCATAGCCGCAGCACATCGCCCAGCGCATGCGAGATGCAAATGATCGCGAGCCCCCGTTCCCGCAGCCGCCCCACCAAGGCAAACAACCGCTCGCACTCCCGCACGGACAGCGACGTCGTCGGTTCGTCCAGGATCAGCACCCGCGCCTCGGCCCCCAGCGCCTTCGCGAATTCCACCAATTGCCGCTCTCCGGCGGGCAATCGCTCCACCGGAGTCTCCGCGTCCCGCTCCAATCCCACCTCCTGCAGCAGCGTCTCCGTCTTCTGCCTCAAACGCCTGTGATCGATCCACGGCCATCCGCCGCGCCGCGGAAAGTTCGCCAGGTGCAGATTCTCCGCGATGCTCAGGTTCGGAAACAGATTCAGCTCTTGATGCACGAAAGCGATTCCCGCCGCCCGCGCGTCGTTCGGATGGCGCGGCGCGTACGGCCTCCCACCCACCCGCATGCGGCCCGCGTCCGGCCGCAGATTGCCCCCCAGCAGATTCATGAGCGTCGATTTCCCCGCGCCGTTTTCCCCCACCAGCCCCAGCACCCGCCCCGCCCGCGTCGCCAGCGTGATACCCTTGAGCACCTTTACTCCGAAAAAGCTCTTCTCCACCGCCTCGAACGTCGCGGCGCTCTCTGCCTCCATCGTGTGGGGATCGCTCATCGTGAGACTCTTCTCAGCCAGAGCGGCCCCACCCGCCGCGCCACACGTCGAGCAGTGCCGCCGCCAAAATGACTAGCCCCTTGACGATCGAAATCTCGAACTCGGAAAAATTCAGATGGTTCAACCCATTCCCCAACAGCGCCAGAAACAGCACCCCGCCCGCCGTCCACGCGATCTTGCCTTTCCCCCCGAACAAGCTCGCCCCGCCGATCACCGAGGCCCCGATTACATCCAGCAGCATCGCCTTGCCGTGGTTTGGCGACGCCGTCTCCAGTCGCGCCGTCAGCAGCACCGCCGCCAGCGCCGCGAACATCCCGCTCAGCACGTACGCCGCCACCGTCACCCGCCCCACCGGCACTCCCGAGAGCAGCGCCGCTCGTGGATTTTGCCCCGCCGCGAACAACCATCTTCCCAGCAGCGTCTTCTCCAGCAGCCCATGCGCCGCCACCGCCGCCGCGGTCGCCACGCCCACCGCCATCCACGGATGCGTCCCGATCGCGATGAACGCCGCCGGCAATTGATAAAGCGTCTCCGTCCCCGCCGCTCGCTGCGCCAGCCACAACGCGAACCCGCCGTAAAACATCATGGCCGTCAGCGTCACCATGAACGCCGGCATCCGCAGCCCCGCGATGCAAATCCCGTTTCCCAGTCCCACCAACGCCCCCGTCGCCACCATCGCCGCCAGGCCCACCGGCGTGGCCCACGCCGCTCCCCCCAGCACCCCTTGGTCGGCGCTCATCAACAATCCGCCCGCCACGCTGCTCAATCCCACCACCGCCGGCAGCGACAGATCGATCCCGCCCGTGATCAACACCAGCGTCTGCCCCGTCGCCAGCAGCAGCAACGGCAAGGCGGAGAGCACAATGTTGGAAAGATTCCCGGCCGACGCAAAACCCGGCGCGCTCGCCGCAAACACCAGGAACGCCACCCCGCACCACGCCAGCACCGCGTACTCCGATGCCAGCACCCCGCGCACGCGCCCCGCCGCGGCCGAACTCATGGGCATCGTCGCGGGCCTCACGGGTTTTGCGGTCCAGTTCTAGCGGCCCTTCTTGGCCACCACCGCCCCCCACATCCGCCCTTCCAGTTCCTTCAAGTTCGCCTGCGTGATCGCGAAGCCCTTGTCCTCGATCCGCGCCGGCGCGGGCTGCCCCGCCTTGATCTCCACGATCGTCTTCACCGCCATCTCCGATTCCCAGAAGAAATCCTGCACCCCGGTCGCGTCCACATATCCCTCCACCATCCATCGATACGCCGTCGCATCCCCATCGAACCCGCCCAGGATCACATGCCCCGCTTCCGTGTGCTTCTTCCACTTCCCAAGCTGCGTCAGCACCGACTTGATGCTCGGAAACATGAAATCGCTCGACGTAAAGATCACCCCGATGTCCGGATGCGCCTGAAACGCGCTCTGCACTCCCGCCAGCGCCTTCTCCTGGTTCCACTCCGTCGGAATCCGCGCCACCACCTCGATGTGTTCCTCCTGCCCCTTCACCGCCAGCTCGAACCCGTCCCGCCGCCCGATCGCGTTGATATCTCCCAGATCGCCCATCAAGATGATCGCCTTCTGTTTCTTCCCCGTCTTCTTCGCCAGCCCCACCAGATAATCCACCGTCTCCTTCGTGATGGCCACATTGTCCGGCGCGATGGCCGTATGCTTTGCGTCCGTCGGATCGCACGGCCGGTTGTACAAAATGATTGGAATGTTCGCCGCGTTCCCCGCCTTGATCATCGGGATCACCGTCTTCGCGTCCTTCGGCACGATGATAATCCCGTCCACCTTCCGGTTGATGAAATTCCGCACCTGCTCGAACTGCTTGTTCGCGTCCCCATCCGCCACTGCCTCCAGCATTTCGATCCCGCGCTTCTGGCATTCCTCCTTGATCCGCTCCCACGCTGCCACCCACGCCTCCGTCTGCAACGTCTCGAACGCCACCCCGATCGCCTTCACCTGGCCCGGCCCGGCACTCGCCCCCGGCGTGCCCGTCCCGCTCTGCGGCTCTGGTTTCCCGCAACCTGCCGCCAGCGCCGCCGCCAGCCCGGCGCCCAGGAACACCCGTCGCGAATGAGTTCTCGCATTCATAAAATCGTCGCTCCTCACCGTGGAGCCATGTCCAGCGTCGCCACCGCGTACGGCCCCAACGCCAGCCGCCCGCCCTTCCAGGGCATGGCGCTCGCGCGGAAATCTTCGGGAGCGGTCATGGCGTCCAGCCTGCCACTTTCCTCCAGCACCCGCGCTAGAACAATTCGATCAAATTCCTGGAGCCCCACCTCCCGCCGTTCCCTCGTCAGGTTCGCCACCATCAATCGTTCGGCCTCGCCCCGCCTCAACCACAGCGTCGTCACCGCCCCCGGATCGCTCGTGCGCGTCACCCTCGCCGTTCCCCCCGCGAACTCCCCGAAATCCGCCAACACATGATAAAGCGGGAACACGCCCCCCTCCCGCTCCATCACCCCGCGCCAGCCCACCGTTTCGAAGAACGTTCCGCTCGCCGCGCCGCCTTCCGCCAACCCCTTCAAGACGCCCAGCGTCCACGCCGCCCCCAGCAACGACATCTGCCGCGCATCCACATTTCCCGGCAACCCCGCCCCTTGCGTCGATCCCGCCTCCGTCGCCACCGCATTGAATCGCGGCTTCAACGTCACCGGCGAAACGCACAAGGCCTTCCCCGGATACCGCCGCCGCGTGCTCTCGATCTGCTGCGGCACCGCCTCTGGCGTCTCCGCCAGGCTCATATCGTCGAACGCATGCACCTGCGGATTCATCGACCACGCCACACACTCCACCCCCGCCGGCGTCCCATATAAATTCAACTCGTACAAATCCGCGTTCGAACCGCCCCCGATCGGCGCCCCGAACCGCCCCAGATGCTCCTTCGCCAGACGCCACCCCGCCTCCGATGTCGCGTGCCGTTCCCCCATCCCAAATACCAACACCCGCGCCAGCCTGATGCCCCGCGCCTCGATCCCCCGCGCCAGCCCTTCCAGAAACTTCCTCGCTCCAGCCTTCCCGCTCACCCGATCGAGATCGATCACTAATTCCACCGGCAGTCCCAGCGCATCCGCCTCCGCAAACCCCGCCATCCCCTGCATCTCCTCCCGCCCCGCCTCGTCCGGTGCCTCCACCCGCAGATGCCCCAAACCCACCGCCCGCGCGCTCAGCGGCTCTCCCAGCGCTCCCAATGTCCCACACCCCAGCCCCATCGCCGGCAATGCCACCTCGTCGCCCGTCGCCTCAATTTTCACCACTCTCGGCTCTCCCGTTACTGCCACGCGCCATCGGTCCCACTCCTCCTTCCGTCCGAGCCCCGTCATCCGCAGCACCACCTCCTGCTCGATCCGCGTCCCCGCCGCCACCCGCACCGGAAATGGCAGCCGCAGCGGCGTCCCGAACGTCTTGAAACTCGCGTCGATCCAGTTCCGCTGATCCTCCATCTCGAAAATCTCCCCGCGAAACTCCAGCTCGGCCCACACGCCTGGCTCCACCTCATGCGCCAGCCCTGCCAGCTCATCCAGCCCGGCGATCGGCTGCTCCGCCGCCACCCACTCCGGGAACCGCGCCTCCCCCATCCGCCCATCCGCATACCGCGCCCGCACCCGCGCCCCGGCGCACTCCCGCAGCGGATGCAACACGCAGAACCCGATCCGGTTCCGCCAAAAATCGCTCCGCGCCAACCCCTCGAACCGGCAGCGGATCACCCCCTCCGCCGTTCCCTCGAACTCCGCCTGCCACACGAAATCGATCTCCCCCTCCTGATGCGTGCTCGTATACCGAATCCGGAACCCCTCCGCCGCCGCCTCCACTTCCAACCCCTCCATCCGCCCCGCCACCGTCCCCCAGTTCCGATCCCGCACCGCCCCGTAAATCCGCCGCACCACCTCCCGCTCCCCCAGCCGGATCCGCCGCAAATCCCCGCCCTCGAACCGCACCGCCAGCGGCCCCGCCCGCAACTCCCTTGCTCCGCCTAGCGCGTTCATCCCCTTCGCCGCTTCACCGTTTCCTCAATTTTACCGCCGTGTTCCGTCGCGCCGATTCATACGCCGCGAACACCAGCTCCAGCGTCTTCAAATTATCCCGCCCCGTCGTCTCCGCCTCCCGCGCCCCGTTCAACCCCGCCCGCAAATCCCGGTGGCACTCCACCATGCTCGCGTGCGCGATATCATACTGCGGGTTCGCCCATTCGTAACGCGGCGGCACATGCCGCCGGCTCACCGTTCCCTTCGCCGTCGTCACCCGCACCCAATAATCCCCCGCCACCTCGATGCTCCCCTTCGGCCCCTCCACGAACGCCAGCGTCTGCGGAAAAATCTCCCGTTCCAGCGGCGTCTTCGCGTACCCCAGCTCCACCGTCACCGTCGTCCGCGCCTCTCCCATCGGCATCATCACCGTCGCCACATTCTCCCCCTTCACCCCCGGAGCCAGCGTCCGGTGCGTCAATGCATACACCGACTCCGCTTCCCCGAAACACGCCCGCGCCGTGTCCAGCAGGTGCGTCCCCAAATCCGTCAAAATAAACGCCTCCAGCTCCCGCAACGCCGGCTGATTCCCCCAGCAATCGAAACCCGACACCATCGTCAATCGCCCCCGGAACGGCACTCCAATCACACCCGACCGCACCGCCTCGATCAATGCCCGCATCGGCCGCTGCCACCGCCAGTTCTCATGCACGAACAATGGAACATTCGCCCGTTCGAAAGCTGCCACCATCGCCCGCGCGTCCGCCATCGACCCCGCCATCGGTTTCTGGCAAATGCACGGCACCCCGTGCCGCGCGCACAATAGCGAAAGCGCTTTGTGCCCCCCCACCTCCGTGATGTTATCCACGAAATCCGGCTTCGCCTCCCGCAGCAACCGCTCCGCATCGTCATACACCGCCGGAATCCCGCACGCCGCCGCCAGCGCCTCCGCCGAGTCCCGCGTCCGGTTGTAAATCGCCACACACTCCACCCCGCCCAGCTCCCGCCACGCCGCCAGTTGATACCGCACCCAAAACCCCGCCCCAAAAATCGCAAACCGACGCTGTTTCATACCGGATTCCCCAACATCCTCTCCCCAATCACCCAAAAGAGTCACGCTGGAAACCGAATCTCCGACCCCCACCGCGCCCCCACCCGCGCCGCAAATCCCCGTCCCGAGACCACCATAAATAGCTGCCTCACCCAGCCAACACGCCCCACC
>CAYZKY010000208.1:0-9027 GCA_964478815.1 uncultured Verrucomicrobiota bacterium | reverse complement strand
CAAAAAACGCACACCACCGTGCGCTTGTCTAGTCATAGCCAAACTCCAGTCCGCGTTTACGCGGTCTGGCACCGGAAAACTCCCGAACCGGCTAAAGCCGGAACTCCAAACGGGGCAGCAACATTTGCCCCTCCCGCCTTCAAGCGGCTGTTCCATCCATTCACCAGGCCCTACGGTTGCGGCGGCCATTGCCCGGGCTCCAGCTTGCGCTTCTGCGCCAGCGTCTGCCCCCGCTCGATGGCGTACATCTCCTCGCCGACCCGCAGGATCACCCGGCTGTCCGATCGCCGCCCCGAGCCATCCGCCATCGGCATCGGACGATAGTCCACCGCCACGATCCGCCCCTGATCCGGGAACACGTCGCCCGGTTTGAACCGGAGCGTCCGCTGTCCGGAAGGATCCAGCACATGAATCTCCGGCTGCCCCTCCCACTCCGAAAGCGACACCACCCGCATCGCTTCCGGCCCGGCCGCCGGCGTCCCTCCCCCACCCGGCGCGTTGGCCGGCGCGGGCGGCGGCGGAGCCTTCAAATACGGCCGCAAAATATCCCGATCCAGAATGCCGTTGTAGACCAGCCGCTCCGGGCTCTCGAGGGTCTGCTTCGGCTTCAAGGCCACCGGCTCCACTTCCGGCGCCGGATCGATCACCAGCGTCAGGAACAAAAAGCGCACCTTGATCTCCCCCGGCTTCTCGTACGCCGTCAAGGTCAGGCTCTCCATCCGATGCAGGTACGGCGAATTCTGCAGCAGGAAGACCAGGTTCAGAATCCGATCCAGGCTGCCCTTCCCCTGAATGCTCCAGCCGATCTCGCTCGCGCCCCGCATCCGCCGCGGCCCCACCGGCAGCCGCGTGAAATCGGCCTCGTTCAGCCCCGCCAGCGCCAGTTGCTTCGTCATCATCTCGCCCGACCGGGCCGAGGCCTCGTTCAAGTCCGTCGAAAAGGTCTTCTGCGTGATGCCCTTCAACGCGTCCTCGGCCGCGAAAAACTCGCGCCGCTCCGTCTCGATCCGGCTCAGCTTTTCCCGCAGCGCGGCGGTCTGCTTGTCGATCGCCTGCAGCGGCTTCATGAAAAAGCCCTTGATGCCGAACCCCAGCACGAACACCCCCACGATGGAGGCGACCGCCGTCGCCAGCACTTTCTCCCGGCGGTTCATCGCGCCCCTCCCTCGCCCGGCTTCAGCCCGGCCGCCGCCAGACTCGCCGCTCCACCCGGCCCCGCCCCCCGCGACACCGGCCGCCCTCCCGCCGGCAGCGAAATATCGTCGAACGGCCGCGCCGGGAACTTCACTTTCGAAAGATCGATCTTGAGCTTCTTCGGAATGGTCAGCTCCACCGTCGTGCGGAAATTGTAGCCGTGCTTGTCGCTCGCCGGCGTGATCGAGAGCGGCTTCACCTCATACCCCGCGGCCCGCAGGTTCTTGTCCAGCTCGGCCAGCAATTCCCCGCTGCGCGCCTGCACCGAAAACCGGATCGCATGCTGCGGCGTCGTGTTGATGGCCGAGACATAAATCTGCTCCGCGCCCGGCAAGACCCCGCTGAGGTAGGTCAGATGATCCAGCCAGTTCAATTCCTCGCCCATCCACCCCGTCACCATCTTGTGCTGCGCCTTCAACTTCTTGTAAATCGGCAACTTCTTCTCCGCGTCGGTCAACTGTTCCTGCACCGCCACCCGAATCGCCGTTCGCTCCCGGATCAATTTGGCGCGAAAACCGAGCAGCCCGATCAGCAGCAGAACCGCCGCCGCCGCCGCCGCCATCGTCTTGATCCGCCCCGTGTTCTTCACCACCGCCGGCCGCTTCGGATTCGCGAAGTCCAGCGAAAGCCCCCGCGCTTCCAGGGCGAGGTACGCCAGGCCGATCGCTCCCAGCGCCGCGGCCGCCTCCGCCGGATCCACCCCTTCGCCTCCCAACGTGGCCGACAGATTGGCCGAAGTGGTCGGGCTGTCCAATCGTTCGCCCAGCCACGGGGCGATCCGCTCCGGATGCGGTCCGGCCACGACCACCCGGTCGATCGGCAGGTGCCACATCATTCCCTCGTAGCCATGCAGACTCCGCACGACCTCGACCCCCAAATTATTAAGAAACGCCTCGTCCGCGCTCTCGGCCGGCTCCGCCCGAGCCCCCGCCACCACCCGGCTGAAAGCGAGGAGGTCTTCCGCACAGACGTCGAACGTCGTCTCTTCCTGACCGATCGCGACCACCGCCAGCGCACGCCCCGCCGGGCAATCCGGCGCCAGCAGGCGCGCCGCCCGGGCATGGCCTGCCGAACGCAAGCCGATGGCGGCCACCTTGAGCCCGGCCGCTCTCGCCGTCTCCTGCAGCTCGGTCACCGTCTGCCGCTGAATCGCCCCCACCAGCAGCTCCAGTTTCTTCCCTTCCCCCTCCGCGCCTTCCGCGGCCGGCACTTCGCGCAGTATCTTGAAATCGATCACCGCATCCTCAGGCCGGAACGGAAGATCCTTGGCGATTTGGAAATGAACCACCGCCGCCAGCTCCCGCACATCGGCCACGGCCGGAACTTGCAGCGATCGGATCACCACCGGCCCGCGCGGCACCGTCAGAATCACTCGCCCGGCGCGCACGCCCAGCTCCGCCATCGCCTTCTTCAGAGCCAGGCCCCGGCCGGCCGCGTCCCCGCCCTCGACCCGCGCGCTCGCCACTTTCGTGATCCGCGCCGAACCGCGCGCCGGCGTGGCCTGCACGAACCGGGCCACCGGCCCATCGAAATCGATGATCGTCACCGGCTTCGGCGTGCGAAAGGCGAGCCATTTGCCCATGGAAAACCGTGAGCCCATCATGGTCAGGCCCGGCCGGTCATCCGGCAGAAGTTTCGGCCATCATGGCCGCCACCCCACGGCACCGCGCCGGAGCGGTTCCGCCGCCCCATCCTCGATAATTGATCCGTCACCATAGGCATTAAAAAACTCTCGTGCGCCGTGAACTTGCGCCTTCCATTCGATGATGAATCCGGCGCACGGCTCTTGAACCGCCGTGTTTACTCCTCTCAGGACCAGCCAACTGAGTCAACACGTCCCACTTTGGACGTCGTTCACCCGAAACTCTTTCAATCGAACCTGAGAGCCTGTCTGATGACCCGATATCCTCCAACAGGGACAGCGTCAGTTTCCCACCAAGCCGCCCCCTTCAGCTCAAGCTCAAATCTTGATCTTGAACTCCTCGCCTTTCTTCAAGCTCTTGCAGAAAGCGGCGAGCAGGCGCGGGATTTGTTCGAGATCGTTCAGGTCCACCATTTCGACCGGAGAGTGCATGTACCGGTTCGGCAGGCTGATGAGCGCGCTCGGGATGCCGCCGCGCGTCCAGAAGATCACATCCGTATCGGTGCCGCTCGTGGCCGACATCGCCTCGAACTGAAGCTTGATCTTCTCCTCGTGCGCCACTTTCTCGATCCGCCGCACCACCTCGCGATGGTTGCACCCGCCCCGCGTCAGGGTCGGCCCTTTGCCGATGTGAATGTCGCCGTGCAGGGCCTTGTTCACCCCCGGATAATCGGTCGCATGCGTGACGTCCACCACGAGCGCGCAATCCGGCTTGAGCGAATAGGCGATCTGGCGCGCGCCGAGCAGACCCACCTCCTCCATGATGTTCGAGACCGCGCAGACCTCCGCCTTCAACCCGCCTTTCGAGCCGGCCAGCAGGCGCAAGGTCTCGGCCACCGCGAAAGTCCCGATCCGGTTGTCCAACCCCCGGCCGATCGCCAGGCTGCCGTGCAACCGCTCGAACTCGTCCACCAAAGTGATCGGATCGCCCACCGCCACCCGCTTTTCGGCTTCCTTCCGGCTGGACGCGCCGATATCGATGAACACGTCCTCGATCTTCGGCACCTTCCGTTCCCCTTCCTGCTTGGTCAGGTGCGGCGCCACGTTCCCCACCACGCCCCGCACCGGCCCCTCCGGCGTGTGGATGGTCACCCGCTGCGCCCGCACGATCGCCGGATCCACCCCCCCGAGGCGTCGCACATAAATATAGCCCTCCTTGTCGATGTAATTGACCGCCATCGCGATCTCGTCCGCGTGGCCCGCCAGCATGACCTTCGGCGATCCGCCCGGATTGAGCACGGCGACGGCATTGCCGTAGGCGTCGGTGAACGTTTGGCCGGCATACTCGCCGACATAGTCGAGCCAGACGCGCTGGCCGCGGGCTTCGTGGCCGGACGGGCTCGGGGTGTTGACCAGGCGTTCGAGAAATTTGATCGAGTCTTCGCGCATTCGTGGGCGGCATTGATAGGGAAAGACCCGCCGGGTTTCAACCCGAACTGCCGGTTTCCGAATAAACGACTGCGCCAAAAAAGAGAGGACCCGCCGAAATCTGGGACCGCGAATCTTCTCCGCGGGAAGGACAGGGATCAGTTCTGCGACGCCGCGGCCTCGACCGCTTTCATGGGCGTCGGAGCCGTTGGCGCGCTGGAGGAACTGGCCGCCACCTTCAATCGCGCGGGCCGCCGCCGGACCGGAGCCGGCCGGGATGCGGCCGCTTTGCCCTCAACCGCCGGACGCGCCGAGCCCTTCTTCGCTTTCTTGTCGGACTGGGCCAGTTTGCGCGCCATCTTATCGAGCCTCTTTTCCAGTGAGCCCGTGGCCTGCGCGGCCCGCTCGAACAACTTGCGGGCGGTCTTCTTCTGGGTGGCCAGGAGATCGGCCCCCTTGCGGGCCAGCTTGAGTTCCTTGCGAATTCCCTTCAATCGCGTCTTCAGTTCATGCACCCGTTCCTTGGCGGAAGCGGACGCGGAAGTGGCCTTCTCCAGGCGTTGGGTGGCAGTGTTCCAGGCGGCCTTGGCGGAACGCAGTGCGGCTTGGAGTTTCGGCAGCTTCATGATTCGCAGGATCGAATCTCGCACCCGCCTGTCAACCGAAAACCCGCTCCGTAAGCCCTTCGACACCGCAATGTAACCTGACCGTAACATCCAGACCGCTGGGCGAACCTTCGTGCGCCTGATCCCCGGCTCGCCTTCCTCACTCTCGCCACGAACCTGAAACCCGTCAGGCACTCGCCGGCGTCACCGGCGACCGTGAACTGGCGACGACAGTGTCCTAATTTGAAATGCTTGGGCCAAAAAGTTGGCATGGAACCGGGTCGCGAAAACTGCCATGTTGATTTCGGGGCTGTCATTGAACAAACGTTTGAAATTTGAACGGGCAACCGAGGAAGATGCTTCCGAGTTGGCTGCACTTCAGACGGTCGTGGCGCGTCACCTCGTTGGAAAATTTGGACCCGGTCGATGGTGCTCCGAAGTCGGCGAACAGCAGGCGTTGCGCTTCATCCGCCTGCCGCAAAAATTCTCATGGCTATTGGTCGCGCGGGAGGGCCGAAGAATCGTCGGAACACTGCGGCTGGCAACCAAAAAGCCTTGGGCAATCGATGTCAGCTACTTCACGCCATGCAAAATGGCATTGTATCTCCATTCAATGGCCGTGGCTCCCGAGAGGCAGCGCGATGGCATCGGCACAGCGTGCATTGAGGAGGCCCGGAGAATTGCGTCCGCTTGGCCAGCTCAATCGATTCGCCTCGACGCCTACGAGGCCCCAGCAGGCGCGGGTAATTTTTACTCGCGGTGCGGCTTTCGCGAAGTCGGCCGCGTCGTCTATCGAAAAGTCCCTCTCATCTACTTTGAAATTCTTCTGTGAGCCATGCCCTTGAATTCAAGTTAGGACACCGCCCTGGCGACCGCAAACTTGCGCGGACCGATGCGAACGCTATAGGCTGGCGGCCGGGAGCAGATCGGTGAGGAAATACCTGCACGTCATTAACATCGGCCTTCAAAACACGCTGGTCTACCGCGTGAATTTCTTTCTGCGGGCCAGCCTTGGGTTGATCCCGCTGATGGCCACCATCTACGTCTGGCAGGCCATCTATGCCGGCAAGGAACCGGGCGCGGACGTGGCCGGTTATTCGCTGGGGGGAATGATTTCATACTACCTGCTCGTCACCATCATCGATGCGCTCACGGGCGTCACCGAGGACGACTGGCAGATCGCCGGGGACATTCGCGAAGGCACGATCAGCCAGTTTCTCCTCAAGCCGATCGACTATCTGGCCTACCGCTTGTGCCTGTTCGGCTCCGGCCGCCTGGTTTACACGGTCGTCGCCTTTCTGCCCGTGACCGCCTTCCTCGCCTACCAGGGCAAATATCTCGTGGCGCCGGCCAGCCCCGGCCTGTTCGGCCTCTTCGTGGTCTCGCTGGTGCTGACCGCCCTGCTCCAATTCTTCATGTCGTTCACGATGGCCATGCTCGCCTTCTGGGTGCTGGAGATTTCGACCTTCATTTTCATCCTGTTCGCCTTCGAGTATCTGGCCGGCGGCCACCTCTTCCCGCTCGATATTCTCCCGGCGCCCATCGCCGCTGCGCTGAATTATACGCCATTCCCCTATCAACTATTCTTTCCAGCCGGCATTTACCTGGGCCGGGTGCAGGGAGCCGCCCTCTGGCAAGGCTTCGCGCTGCAAGTCTTCTGGACCCTGTTCTTCTTCGTGCTTGCGCGCTGGCTCTGGAGCCGCGGCATTCGCAAGTACACCGCCGTCGGCGGTTGAGCGGTTTTCGGGGGCTTCGCCTATCCGCCAATTGATTGGCGCCGCCGCGGCCGGTCTGGTAAGTATTCTCCTGCTCGCCCCGGGAATTCGTCCGAAGGCGCAACCCCGGGCGGACGTCTAACATTAACATGCCATTTCGGTTCAAGATCAAACGAGCGGCTGCGGCCATCCTTTGGATCGGCGGGGGGATGCTGGCGGCCTCCCTCCCGGCCCGAGGGGGCGCGCTGGAAAAGCAGATTTCCTTTAACCAGGACATCCGGCCGATCCTGAGCGAGAACTGCTTTCTCTGCCACGGCCCCGACGAATCGAACCGCAAGGGCAAGCTGCGGCTGGACCTGCGCGACGAAGCCTTGAAACCCGCCAGTTCCGGCGGCCGTGCCATCGTTCCCGGCAAACCCGGCGAAAGCGCCCTGCTTTCTCGCGTGAACCACGCCGATCCGGATGAACTCATGCCCCCGGTCAAGACGGGCAAACGGCTCAGCCAGGAGCAAATCGACACGCTCCGCCGGTGGATCGAGCAAGGCGCGCCCTACGCCGTCCATTGGGCTTATGCCACGCCCCAGCGTCCTGACTTTCCCAAAGTCCGCGACGGAGCCTGGCCCCGGCAAGGTCTCGACTACTTCATTCTCGAACGGCTCGACCGCGAGCAGCTCGCGCCCATGCCGGAAGCCGACCGGCTCACCCTGGCGCGCCGCGCCGCCCTCGATCTGACTGGCCTCCCGCCCACGCTCGAAGAAGTGGACGCCTTCGTCGCCGATTCTTCCGACGATGCCTATGGCCGCTATGTCGACCGCCTGCTGGCCAAGGAGTCCTTCGGCGAACATTGGGCACGCCTCTGGCTTGATCTCGCCCGGTACGCCGATTCCGCCGGCTACGCGGACGATCCCTTGCGCACCATCTGGGGTTATCGCGACTACGTGATTCGCGCGTTCAACGAGAACAAGCCTTTCGACCAGTTCACCATCGAACAAATGGCCGGAGACCTCCTCGAAGCTCCCACCGAGGAACAACTCATCGCGACCGCCTTCCATCGCAATACGATGACCAATAACGAAGGCGGCACCACGGACGAAGAGTTCCGCAACGCCGCCGTCGTGGATCGCGTCAATACGACGATGGCCGTCTGGATGGGGACTTCGATGGCGTGCGCCCAATGCCATACGCACAAGTACGACCCGATCTCGCAGCAGGAGTATTTCCAGTTCCTGGCCTTCCTCGACAACACCGAGGATGCCGACCGCCCGGACGAGTCGCCGGTCCTGAGCTTTTTCACGAGTTCGCAGAAAGCGCGCCGGCAAGGGCTCGAATCGACCATCAGCGACCTCGAGAAGATTCTGCGCACGCCCAAGCCCGAGCATGCCACGGGTTTTGCGGCCTGGCAGGGTGGCTTCCCGGCCGACACGGCCTGGCAGACGCCCAAGGCGGAGAAGGTCGAGGCCCGCCGCGAGGGCGGCGCGAGCATCGGCGAGGACGGCGCGGTCCGCATTGGAGCCGGCCCTTCGAAGGACATCTGGACGGTCGACCTGCCCCTCGCCGCTGGTGAGCTGTCCGCGCTCCGCATCGAAAGCCTGCCGGAGAGTTCCGCCACGCCCGCGGCCGCCCAATCCCTGATCGTCTCCCGCATCGCCGCGACCCTCCTTCCGCCCAAGGCCAATTCCGTTTCCGCGCGTTATCTCCGGATCGAACTTCCCGGGAAGGAAAAGATTCTCTCGCTCGCCGAAGTCCAGATTTTCAGCGGCGCCGACAACATCGCCGGCACCGGCGAAGCCACGCAAAGCAGCACCGAATTCGGCGGCAAGCCCGCGCTCGCCATCGACGGCAAGACGAACGGCGATTTCCAGGCCGGTTCCACCACCCACACCCGCGTCTCGGAAAACCCCTGGTGGGAGGTCGATCTCAAACAACTGCGCGCCATCGATCGGATCGTGCTCTGGAACCGGACCGACAATAATCTGCAATCGCGGCTCAAGGACTTTCGCGTCGTGGCCCTCGATCAGTCGCGCAACGCCGTCTGGCAGCAGTCGGTAAAAGAATCCCCGAATCCGCAGGCGGCGCTCGCGATCGATGGCATTCGGCCCATCCGCTTCGCCGGAGCCTTTGTCGATCAGCCCCAGGAAGGGGAGAACCCGGCCGCCGTTCTCGCGGAAAAGCCCGATGCGCGCCAAGGCTGGCGGCCCGTGTCCGGCGAAGGCCGCTCGCGCCAACTGCACCTCCTGGCCGCCCGCACGGAGTCGGTGCCCGAGGGTGCGAAATTGCGCATCACCCTGGAACGGCAGGGCGACCTCCCGCCGTCGGTCACGGCCGCGTTCAAGATTTCGACGACCCCGGACGCCCGCCTGCTGCCCTACGGCACGGTGCCTTCCGGGCTGCTGTCTCTCCTGCATCAACGTCCCGAAAGCCGCCCGCCGGAAGCGCAAAACCGCCTGCAGGAATATTACCTCGCCCAGCTCGCTCCGGAACTGGCCTCCGAGCGCACGCGCCT
>CAYZKY010000207.1:0-9055 GCA_964478815.1 uncultured Verrucomicrobiota bacterium | reverse complement strand
CACCACATAGTCGATGGTCGGCTCGAAACTCGCCGGCGTCTCCCGCGTGATGTCGTTGCGGATTTCGTCCAGCAGATAGCCCACCGCCAGCTTCGCCGCGATCTTCGCGATGGGAAACCCCGTCGCCTTCGACGCCAGCGCCGAAGAGCGCGACACCCGCGGATTCATCTCGATGATGACCATGCGCCCGTTCTCCGGGTTCACCGCGAACTGGATGTTCGAGCCCCCCGTCTCCACCCCGATCTCCCGGATCACCGCGAACGACGCGTCCCGCATGATCTGGAATTCCTTGTCCGTCAGCGTCTGGATCGGTGCCACCGTGATCGAATCGCCCGTATGCACCCCCATCGGATCGAAATTCTCGATCGAGCAGATGATCACGCAATTGTCCGCCCGGTCGCGCATCACCTCCATCTCGAATTCTTTCCATCCCAGCAGCGATTCCTCGATCAACACTTCCGAAACCGGCGAAAGATCGCACCCCCGTTTCGCAATCGTCTCGAACTCGTCCCGGTTATACGCGATGCCCCCTCCGGTTCCTCCAAGGGTGAAAGCCGGCCGGATAATGAGCGGAAACTTTCCAATCTTTTCCGCCACCGCCCGCGCCTCTTCCAGGTTATGCGCTACGCCGCTGATCGGGACATCCAGCCCGATCTTCAACATGAGATTCTTGAAAATCAGCCGGTCCTCGCCGCGTTCGATCGCTTGCGCGTTCGCCCCGATCATCTCCACGCCGTACTTCTCCAGCGTGCCGCGCTTGAACAGAGCCATCGCCGTATTTAATGCCGTCTGTCCCCCCAGCGTCGGCAGCAGCGCCAGCTTCCCCGGATTCCCCAGCCCGCGCAGAATCTCGACTTCGCGCGCCAGAATCTTCTCCACGCATTCCGGCGTGATCGGCTCGATATACGTCCGATCCGCGAATTCCGGGTCGGTCATGATCGTCGCCGGATTCGAGTTCACCAGCACGACCCGGTACCCCTCCTCCCGCAACGCCTTGCACGCTTGCGTCCCTGAATAATCGAATTCGCAGGCTTGCCCGATCACAATCGGTCCCGCCCCGATAATCAAAATGCTGTGGATATCCGTCCGCTTCGGCATAAACGACGGCGGCACTAAACGGCATCCGCGCCCGCTTGTCAGGGAATTTGTTGTGCGAAGCCGCCCGCCGTCCGTCCGTTCAGCGGCCCCGCCAGTAGAACGGTCGGCGATGCAGGTTCATCACCGCTTTGATGTAAAGCCCATCCGCGCGCACGCTGTAGACGATGGCATAAGGAAATCGGTCGAAGTTCAGCTTCCGGTTTTCACCACGAATCTTACGCCATCGCTCGGGTGCCGCGGCGATGCGCCGCAAGGTTCGTTCGAACTCGTCGAGAAAATCCTGGCCTAAATGGGGCTGCCGCTCCTCGTACCACTGCGCGGCGGCCTCCAGCTCTTCATCGGCCTCCGGATGGCTCGCGACGCGCATGCAACCGGGCGCGGATGCCTCGGAGGGTCTCTTCGACCGGGCGGCACGCCACGGAACCCTCCTCGATCTCGCGGGAACGGCGGTCGATGACCTGGTTCCACTCCGTTTCCGCGTCCGGTTCCACGATGCCGTCCAAGCTGGCGATCAACTCGCGGGCCAAAAGCGCCCGGTCCGGCGGCGGCCAAGCCAGCACTTCGGCGATGGTGTCGGCGCGAATGCTCACATCCGAACGATAACTCACACCCTCCGCCGCTGGCAAGTTCCGCCGCGCCGGCGGATTGTCCACGTCGGGAAACTCGCGCAAACCGCGGCTTGACAACTCTTTCGGCCAGCGTCAAAACCTTCACCATGAAGCGTTCCCGGTCTCGGTTTTCCCATGCAACCACTCCGATTCATTTGTCTTTTCCACGGCGCGGCCTCCGTCGCGGCGGCTTTACCTTGATCGAACTCTTGGTGGTCGTCGCTATTATCGCTGTTCTGGCCTCGCTGTTGTTTCCGCTCCTGGCCCGCGCCAAGGGCGAAGGCCACCGCGCCCGCTGCCTCTCTAATCTCCGCCAGCTCGGCCTGGCGTTCACGATGTACGTCGGCGACAACGGTGCCTACCCGCCGTACCACACCTGGAAACCCCAGGATAACCTCTTCTGGTACGACTTCCTTACCCCCTACACCAAAACCGATTGGGCCGACGGCATCTATCAATGTCCCGGCTATGTCTTCCCGGCCCGGGAGCGCTTTCGCCATGCCAACCGCCGCGGCACTGTTAACCCTGGCACCAGTTCCGTCTACGTTCCCGGCGGCAGCTACGACATGAACTCCATCGGCGTCACTCCCGCCCAGCACCTCGGCTTCGGAGGCGATTCGTTCAGCCGCTACACCATCCCCACCTCCGAAGCCATGGTTCGCTCCCCCGCCAATGCCTTCGTCTTGGGCGATGTCACCATGCATCTGGCTGTCACCGGGAACCCCCTCGTCGCGCAGGGAAATTTCGCTCCGCCCCAGATCAACTACGAACTGCAGCTTTCCAGTCCGAGCGAAGGCGCCCGCCTCGCCCGCCAGTTCGAGGCCCGCCGCCACCGCGGCCTCTTCAATGTCCTCTTCGCCGACAACCACGTCGAATCCCGCAAGCCCGCCCGCGTCTTTTCCCGCACCGCCACCGTCTACCGCCACTGGAATATCGACAATCAAGACCACCTGAACCTCATCCGCGAACCCATCGCTCTTAACCAGCCATGAGTTCCTGCGCCTTCCGCCCCGCAACATAAACGGCGGGGAACGGTTCGCCATGCCCAAGTTTGCGAGCTTGGGCGCGGATGTGTTAAGGTTTCCTAGTGAGCGCATTGGAACTAGCCATCGAAAAGGTGCGAAGTCTCGACGAGGCCGAAGCTCGCCGTCTGCTTTCCTGGCTGGAAACGGTGAAGGTTCCGCCTCCAAGCCCGGCAGACCAACCTTCAGGATTCCGTACTCTGATCGGGTATTCTTTGCGGGCCGGAACACCGGCTCGAAGCACCGCTGAATGGATGGCTGAATTGCGCGCCGGAGAGCAGGATTAATGGCATGGATCGTCGATCCATGCCTATTGATTGATATCGCTGCCTTCTGAAGCGTAATTCAAGCGACTTCCGACGATTGTTTCCGGATCTTCCGATTCAAGGCCCCTGACGCGTTCGCGAAACTCCTTCCCCCCCCAAAATGACTCAGGGCGCGAAAGGGAACCGATCCCCTCCGCGCCCCGGCGTTTTGCGTCGCGGTCGGTTATTTCGCCGCCGTTTTCGGGCTGGCGGCGGCCGGGCGAGCTTCGCGCGTGAAATGCACCGTGCGCGAAAAATCCTTGCGCGGCTGCCCGTCGATCTCCACCCACCCGCGAATTACCAGGTCAGGCCGCACTGCGGACGGCGGCGAGAGTTGGAAGTCCCGTCCTTCCGCCCACTCCAGCCGGTGCTCATCCAGTCCCCCGAACCAATTGCCCGCCTGGCCCGCGGTCGCGTTATCCCCCGAGGAAACATCCACCGGCACCCAGCCCAGACCCGCCGCGTAGAAATTCGGCCAGCACCGGTAACCGGGATCGAACACCTTCCCCTCATTGGCCGGAGCCAGCCGGCTGCCGAACATCAACCGGCACGGAATGCCCCGCGCCCGGCACAGCGCCATGAACAGCGCATGCTGATCCGTGCAGGTATCACCGATCCCCTTCAGGCACTCCGTCGCGCTCCCCAGGCCCAGCCCTTTCACCTTGCCGCCGGTCTTCGAGTAATGCTCGCTGTTCTCGATCACATAATCGTAGAACGTCCGCGCCTGCAGCACCGGGTTCTTTTCCGCGCCGGCCAGCTTGTCCGCTAATCGCTGAATCTCCGGCGTCACTTCGATGTGCTTCTCGTCCTTGCGCAATTCCGCCGTAAAGGCTCGCCGTTCCGCCTCGCCCAGCGGCAGTGCCATTGCGGCATCCGCGCGCCCGCTGATCGCTTCGCGCAATATCTTAAACTCCGTGACCACCGTGAGCGGCTGGGCCGCATTCGCCGGCCCCTCCGCGTATATCCACGAACGGCCGTAACCGGGATCGCGCGTGATCTTCACCGTCGCCGGCGCTTCCACGAGCTTGAAGTCCAGCACGCGCTGGTCCGGCCCGTCTTCCGGCATCCAGAACCACGCGCGCACCTGTTTGGCTCCGGCCGGCACGTTGGTGACCGCAAAGCTTTGCCGCACCGTAAAGACGGAGTCCGCCTGGCTCGGAACGCTCGCGAGCAGGGCGGCCCCCAGCGCGGCCAGCGCCGTGGGACGGATGAATCGGGATAGAAGTGTAGGGTTCATAACTGTTAGCATGGATCTGGGTTCGGCTTTCGAGTGTAGCATGGGCGGGGCCTTTCGCGCCTTCTCCGGGGCGAACCGCTCGCCCGCTGGGGTAAAGCAGGCTTCGCGCGGGGTGCTCCGTTCGGTCGCCGATGCTCCCGTCATTAGAATCTCCAGTTCAGGTCCAGCCGGAACCGGTTGCCATCCTGCCGCGTGGTGATCGCTTCCACCAAATACAGCCGCGCCACCAGATTGATATGCTTGGACAAGGCGTACCCCACCCGCAGCTCATGCCCTTCGAAATCGCTCGCATCCGTCTGCGCCCCGCTGCCGAACCGGATCCAGTCGTCCTGCGCGTACGACGCATTCACCGCGAACGTCTCGATGTGCGAGTAGTAATATCCCACCAGCCAGTCGTTCTTCTCCCGGAGCTGGCCCCACTGCACCGAGAACACATAACCCAGGTCCTCGTCCTGATTCGCCGCCGCCAATGGCCGGATCTCCGCCATCGAATAGTCCTCGAAATTGTGATAAATATCCGCGCCGAGGGAGAAGGGGCGCCCTAAGACCGGGATGCTCCATTGCGCTCCCGCCGTGCCGATCGCATAATCCCGCGCCCCGTTCCGATTCCGCAGGTTGCTCGCCCCCTCATCGCCGTTCATGAAGAAAATGCCGCTCGCCAGCGTGAAGGTCGAGGGCTTGATCGGCAGCGTGTACTTCGCCTGCGCCGCCAGCATCTGGCCGTTCAGCTCATATCCGCCATCCGGCAGATAAAACGCCCCCGCGATCGCGCTCAACCGCCCCTGGCTCAGCGCCGTGTCGTATGTTCCCGCCACGCCCGTCGGCGTCACATCCTCATCCCAGAACAATTCCGTCTGCTGCCAGAACGGGCTCGAATTCCGCCCGCCCCACGCCGTCCAGTTGCCCCGCTTGAACTGGAGGAAATACCGATCCACCACGAAGTCCGCCTCGTCCCGCGGGCCGTCGTCCGCCACGAAGGTCAAGTGCGGCGATTGCTGGCTCCGGCTGTCTCCCGTCCGCACCCGGCTGCCGATCGACCAGCCGTCCGCGAACTTATACTCGAAGCCCACCCGCGCCCGGATCCGCCCCCGATGCCGGTCGTCCCGCATCGCGCCCGCCGCCGTCTGCGAATCCCAATCCACCTCGTACCGCAGGCGGATATCCGCGTAGATCGTCAGGTTCGTGTTCGCGTCGATCCAGGACAAGCCCGTCGCCGCTTGGCCGACGGCCGTTCCGGTGAGCAACAAGCCCAGGCCCAGCCAGATTTTTTTCGATGAATGCATGCAATAGTTGAGTCGGTGTTTGGTTGACAAGGTTCGCCGCCCATAAGGCCCCGCGCCCCGCTTCATTCCAAGCCACCCGGGGTGAAAGGGTCTCAGTCTGGGGCGAAAAGCTGCGGCGTCGCCGTAAATCGCTGGTGTCGTCCTTTCAGCATTGCCCCATCGCAAGGATCGGTGTGGAAAGTTTCCGCAGATGCCCCGTCGCGGACGACCCTTTGCCAAATCCACCGCCCACCTGTTCCAGTCCGCAGGGACGACAGAATTCCAGGCATCCATCAATGCGACGATCTTCCGTGACCCTAAACGGACCCTCTCCCGCGCGCTTCCGCAAAAAATTAACTCCTTGATTTTCCGCGAATTACGCACAAAAGTCTACATTGTACTTCCAATAAATATGACAAATTAAAAAATAATTGTCACCTTATTAGCATGAATCTTAAATGTAGACTAATTGCTCATCCCCCATTCTTGGGTAGGACGCCCCGTCTGTCCCGTTCGGGCGCCCCGCCCGAACGACCTCGTTCCAGAAGACTCTGTCTGTTTCCAGTTTTCGCGGCATTGGCCCTGCCTCAGCCAGTAGCTCCGCCGTCAACGCTACCCCCACGCTCAGCTAGGCACCTGCTCCCTCTGCGCCGTCCGCTCCCGCGTCTCACGCCTTTGCCCCCTCCCGTCCCACGGTGTTGACTTCCGTCCGCCCCGCCTTCCTCCGCCGACTCTCAAAAAATGACATAAACTTGACACGTTTCAAGCAACTTTACCGATCTACCCCCATTTACCAACGACTTACGCAAATTTCACCCCTTGAAACGTGAAAAAAATTGAAACAACGCACACCCCTCAAACCATGAATAACCTACCCATCATCTCCAACCTGACCGACGCTGAGCAAGAGAGCATCCTCAGTCATCTCGAGCGCGTCACGGTCGCGCGAAACTCTTATACCGGGCCAACACCTCCCGGCCCCAACCGCCGTACCAGGCATATCCGTTCCGCCGCTCCGCCTCGATCTCCTCGATCGCGTACCGCTTGATCCCGTCCCGCCCCGCGAACATCGGGCGATTCGTCCCGATCTCGTAAAATCGCGCCCAGAGCGGCGGCGCCCCCTCCTCGCGAATCATCCGCTTGTCCCCCTCCACCCGAATCTCCCGCAGGCCGTTGATCCGACTCTTCTCGAACCAACGCACCCCCGCCTCGATCGCCCGCCGAATTTCCGGCGCCGGATTCTCCAGGCTCATCAACAAAAGCAGCAACCCCGCGCTCTCCGACCCGCTCAGCGAAACCAGTTCGTACGCGCGTGCCGGGCGAGGCTCCAGCGTCACCTCGTCATGCTGCGCGCACCACACCGTCAATTCCCCCGCCACCTTCACCTGCGTCCGCACCACGCACTGGATCGCCCGCTCGAAGGCCGCCGCTGCCCGCGCCCGATTCTTCGGGTCCACGAACGCGAACTCCGGCGACCTCGCCACGTCCCGCACCAGCTCCGTCAGCAGCAAAAACGTATTGTCGTTATATGTGATATGCCGCCCGTACCGGCTTTGCGCCGGTTTCGACTGCGGCCAGCCGCCGTTCGCATATTGCGCCTCCAGAACGTGCGCGAACTGCCGCTCGAACGCCGCCTGGAACGGCCCCACCCGCCCGGCCCCGGACAGCTTTCCCAAAAATCGCAACTCCCCCGTCGTCGCCCCGTTGTCGAACGTCCCCCGCAACCCCTCCCGATTCGTGCAGAGCGTCGACACCGTATCCACGTTCTTCGGCCACCCGCCCTCCCGCGCCTGCCAGCTCAGAATATTCTTCCCCATCCGCCCCGCCTCCTCCGTCCCAAACCACTCCGCCGGCCGCCCCAAAAACCCCCGCGCCTCCGCCGCGAATCCCCTCCCGCCCCAAACCAACAGCAGCAACATCAGAACGCGTCCCGCCCAAGCCCGGCCGGCAGATCGGCGGCTCGCCATCACCCACTTCTTGCGTTTTGTCCACGCCGCGATCACGGCGAACGAGATAACATCTAACAACCGATAAAAAAACTCTAAACATTCCGGTTGCGGGCGCGATCGGCGCGCTGGCGAAATGGCCCTGGATTTCGGGCATCGCTCCAGCAGGATCAACCATTGTTCCTTGGCCAACGCTCTTCGTGGAGCGGATGCCCCCGCTCGCTCGTTGACTTCGAACCCCAAAACAACTAACCCAATACCCTAACATTCCAGCCACATCGCCGCTGCCCGGGTGTTCCCGACAAGCAGGCCGGCGGAGAAGAACTGGCCAAGGTCGGGCGCGCGGGCGCCTCGGCCGCCGCGCGCTCCCGCGCCCGAAATACATGATGAATTCGGAATCCAGCGGCCTGTTCCGCGGCGCCGCCGGCGCCGCGCTCCTGCTGGCCCTCCTCGCCTGGGAATCCTTCGCCCCCTTCTTCGCCTTCTTCACCGCCGCCCCCCGGGAGCGCGCCGTCCACGCCCTGCGCAATCTCGCCCTCGGCATCCTCAATGCCGCCCTTACCTCCACCCTCGCCGTCGCCCTCTGGTGGGCCGTCGCCCGCTGGGCCGAAACCCATCGCTTCGGCCTCTTCCACGTCCTCCCTCACTGGCTGCAACTTCCCTCCTGGGCCCATCTCGCCGGCGTCTTTCTCCTCCTCGACCTCTGGATGTACGCCTGGCACCGCCTCAACCACCGCGTGCCGTTTCTCTGGCGCTTCCATCGCGTCCATCATTCCGATCCCAGCATGGATGTCACCACCGCCAGCCGGTTCCATCTTGGCGAAATCCTCCTCTCCAGCGCCCTGCGCGTCCCCGTCATCGCCCTCCTGGGCCTCCCGCTCTGGCAACTCGCCCTCTACGAGACCGCCATGTTTGCCGTCGTCCAGCTCCACCACGCCAACGTCAGCCTCTCCGCCCCCGTGGATCGCTGCCTCCGCCTCCTCATCGTCACCCCCTTCATGCACAAGGTCCACCACTCCGCCTGGCAGCCCGAGACCGATTCGAACTATTCCTCCCTCTTCTCCTTCTGGGATCGCCTCTTCCGCACCTTCCGCCTCCGCGAAGACCCGCGCACCCTCCGCTTCGGCCTCGACGAACTGAGCTCGCCTGAACACCAAACCCTCGCCGGCCTCCTCAAAACTCCCGCTCAAAACCTCCCAAGCCGGCCCCCGTCGCGCCGCCCGCCGCCCGCCTCCTGAAATCGCCCCCTCCCATCCTCCCAATCCTGTTCATCCGGTTAATCCTGTCCTATCCCCCCGCTTCTCCTTCCTTCTCTGAGAACTCTGTGCGGTGATCTCTGTGTCAAAAAATAACCCCCCAAATTCAAGAACCATGCCAAAAAGCCGCCCCAAAAACTTTTTCCACTTTCTTGGGGGGTGAGACCGTATTTGTCATACCCCTCTCCCCATACTCTCCCCACAAAACAGTAAAAACAACGAATCGAAACATCGAAAAACCGAACGAAAGACCCACTCCTATGACCACCCCCACCTCCAAATCCAGCACCCTCGCTCAGCTCAACCCCGCCGAACGCGATC
>CAYZKY010000206.1:0-9157 GCA_964478815.1 uncultured Verrucomicrobiota bacterium | reverse complement strand
CTGGTGATGTGGTCATAGCCGGGGGCGATATCGGTCGTGAGCGGGCCGAGCGTGTAGAAGGGGGCTTCGTGGCAGTATTTCAACTGCAACTCCATGTTCTCCTGGATGAGATGCATGGGGACATGGCCAGGGCCTTCGATCATCACCTGCACGTCATGCTTCCAGGCGATGTGAGTCAGTTCGCCGAGGGTTTCGAGTTCGGCGAGCTGGGCTTCGTCATTGGCGTCGGCGACCGCACCAGGGCGGAGGCCATCGCCGAGGCTGAAGCTGACGTCGTAGGTGCGCATGATCTCGCAAATCTCCTCGAAATGGGCGTAGAGGAAACTCTCGCGGTGATGGGCGAGGCACCATTTGGCCATGATGGAACCGCCGCGGCTGACGATGCCGCACATGCGGCGCGCCGTGAGCGGGATGTAGGCGAGGCGCACCCCGGCATGGATCGTGAAATAGTCAACGCCTTGCTCGGCCTGCTCGATGAGCGTGTCCCGATAAACTTCCCACGTCAGGTCTTCCGCGCGGCCGTTCACTTTTTCGAGGGCCTGGTAGATCGGGACCGTACCGATGGGGACGGGCGAGTTGCGGATGATCCATTCGCGGGTTTCGTGGATGTTCTTGCCGGTGGAGAGATCCATGACGGTATCCGCCCCCCACTTCGTGGCCCAGCGCATCTTCTCGACTTCTTCCTCGATGCTGGAGGCGATGGCGGAATTGCCGATATTGGCGTTGATCTTCACCAGGAAGTTGCGCCCGATGATCATCGGCTCGGTCTCGGGGTGATTGATATTGGCCGGGATGATGGCCCGGCCGGCGGCCACTTCGTCCCGGACAAATTCCGGAGTGATGAACGCGGGGATGCGGGCGCCGAAGCCGTGGCCCGGATGCTGGTGGGCGAGCACATTGCTCGGCCCGCCCTGCGCGAAAGCGCGCACGCCGGAAGTCTGACGGCTTTTTTGATGCGTGGCGGCGAAAGCCTGCTCACGCCCGAGATTCTCGCGGATGGCGATGTACTCCATCTCGGGAGTGACGAGGCCGCGACGGGCGTAGTGAAGCTGGGTGACGTTCGCCCCCGCTTTGGCCCGGAGCGGTTTGCGTTTCAGGCCGGGAAAGTATTCGAGCCGGCCTTTGCGTTCGGCACGGACGGCGGCTTCGGCGTGGGTGGAGGAAAGGTAGCCGTTATCCTCCGGCCGGCTGGCGCGGCCTTCGAATTCCTCGACGTCGTTGCGGGCGAGAACCCAGGGACGGCGCAGGGCGGGCACTCCCCCTTTCACATCGCAGGGGATGTCGGGATCGCTCCACGGGCCGCTGGTGTCATAGACCCGGATGGGAGCGTTCTCCTCGTAGGAGCCATCCAGGAGCTTAGTGCGGCCAAGGCTGATTTCCCGGAAAGGGACGCGCAGGCCGGGATGGCGGGCGCCGGGGAGGTAAACTTTTCGGGAATTGGGCAGCGAATCGCTGCTTTTGGGCTCCAGCATCTCTTTCGTGGCGATCATGCGTGTCTCCGGATGGCCCCAAAGAAATGACGGCGAAAGCATCTCCCTTCGCCAGCATTACCTGGAGCAGGTTCAACGGGTCTCCCACCTCTCCCCGGGCAGGACTCTCAGCCCTTGCTCCGCTCGCAGCGGAATCCACAGGCTCCCCAATCGTCCTGAGCGTGCGGCCCCCGGCCGGGACTGTCAAGCCAGCGCGACCGCCCGGGAGTGATCGAAAGTGGCGGGCAGAGGGGCGTGTTTTGGGCGGACGGGTGCAGGCGGCCCGAGACGGCTGTTCTCTCCCCGGAGCACAGGTGGCCGACCGGAGGCGGAGGCTTCGTTTCGCCGTCGGCGAGGGGGGTGTGCGCGTTTCAAGTTTTTTCACGTTTCAAGGGGTAAAATTTGCGTAAGTCGTTGATAAATGGGGGGTCGGTTTTTCAAGTTGCTTGAAATGTTTCAAGTTTTTCAACATTTGTTTCAAGTTCGTTTCAAGTTGGAGGGGCTGAACAAACCATGCTCCGAGAGCAACGCCCCCCTGCGAGCGCCGGGGAGGCGGGGCCTGGGGAGGAGCCAAAACAAGTGGTTCGATGGACAAGCGTTCGAGCTTGCGGGCGAGAGAAGCTGGCAATGGTGTTCATGGCAGTCAGTCTACATTTATCTCATGCAATCAAGATCGTATTAAATCGATAGAATATCAAATCAATATTTTACATTATATAGACTTTTATGTGCAAATAGCGGAAAATCAGGCGCATAGCGATGCGAGATTTCCGCGGAAAGGGGTGAGACGAGGCGTTGGCGACGGGCGGGGCTGGCGGCGGGCGAGGGTGCCTTTCCTCCCCGGAATACGGGAGACCGGCGCGAAGGGACGGTGACCGCCACTTCCGTGAGCCCGATTGGGCTGGCTTGAAACTGCCGTGGGTTGAAACGGCTTGCGCGGGGGGCGGGGGGATGGTGTAGGGTGGGGCCTTTGAGTGTCCGTGTATGTTGCCTCGTGGGGTCTTGATATTTGCGCTGTGCATTCCGCTGGCGGTGTTGCTGGGGGTCATGCTGGCCACGCCGCTGGATAGTACCAGCTTGCTGATGGTCGGGAGTGTGTTCCTGGTGTTGCTGACACCGATCTTGATGCAGCATCACCATGCGCTGCTGATCTTTACCTGGAATGCGTACGTGACGGCCTTTTTCCTGCCGGGGTCTCCCTCGATGTGGATGGTGGCGGCGGGTTTGAGCTTCATGTTCGCGGTGGTCACGCGGACGTTGAACAAGGGGGCGGTGCGGTTTTTGCATGTGCCGAGCATCGTGGTGCCGCTGGTGTTGCTGGGGTTGATCGTGTTCGCGACGGCGCAACTGACGGGGGGCATCGGGACGCGGGCCTTCGGGTCGCAAGTGTTCGGGGGGCGGCGCTACGTGGGCATCTGGGCGGCAATTCTCGGGTATCTGGCGTTTACCTCGCTGAAGATCGCGCCGGAGAAGCGGCAGACGATGATGGCGGTGTTCCTGCTGAGCAGCGCGACGGCGCTGGTCGGGAATATCGCCTACACGCTGGGGGAAAGTTTCTATTTTTTGTTCCTGCTCTTCCCGGCGGAATGGGGCGTGGGGCAGGCGGCTGGAGAACAACAGATCGGCAGCATCGTGCGGGTGACGGGGCTGGGGCCGGCGAGCACGGCGGTGGTTTGTTTCATGCTGATGCGGTACGGGTTGAAGGGGCTGCTGGATGTCGGGCGGCTGTGGCGCGGACTGGCCTTTCTGGCGGCGATCGCGATCGGCCTTTATTCCGGCTTTCGCTCCCACTTCGTGCTGGTGCTGTTCCTCGTGACGGCGCAGTTCTTCGCCGAGAAGCTGCACAAGACGCGGTATCTGATGATCGCGCTGGTGGCGACCGGGCTGGTGACGGGTTTCCTCGTGGCTTTCGCGGACACGCTGCCGCTGGTGGTGCAACGGACGCTGACGATTTTCCCGCTGAAGCTCGATCCGGCGGCCGTGCAGGACGCGCGGGTCTCGGTGGAGTGGCGGCTGGAGATGTGGCGGGTGCTCCTCGATGAAATTCCGAAATACTTCTGGCTCGGCAAGGGCTACGCCATCAACCCGTCCGATCTGTACCTCTCCGATGTGTCGGTGAAACTGGGCGTGTACACGCCGTACGACGCGGCGATCATCGCCGGCGATTACCATAACGGACCGCTGACGCTGATCATTCCGTTCGGGATTTTCGGGGTGCTGGCGTTCGTGGCGTTCCTGTTCGGGGGCGGGCGAGCGCTGTGGAAGAACTACCGGTATGGCGATCCGGCGATCCAAAATATCAATACGTTCCTGCTCTCGCTGTTCATCGCGCGGGTGTTTTTCTACTGCTTCATCTTCGGCGCGTTTTACATCGATATCGCGGTCTTTGCCGGGATTATCGGCTTGAGCGTGGCCATGAATAACGGCGTCGCGGAGGCGAAGAGCACGGCCCCGGCGACCGACCCGGCACCCGTGCCCCGGCCGGTGCGCTTACCCGCATGGCAACCGGCTTAGGACTCCGTTGAGAAGCCGCGGCCAACCTGAGTTGTGAGTGCGCGCCCCGAGCTTGTGTCGGCCTTTTCCGGCCCGGCTTCGTACGGATCGCGGGAAGGGGTGCGGCAACAGGTCGTGGCCGCGTTGGACGCCCTCGGGTTGGAGGAGGATTTCGTGCCGCGGGGCGGGACGGCCGTGCTGAAGCCGAACTGGGTCAAAGAGCATGACGAACGGCATCCAGGACCGAACCAATGGGAGCATGTCGTCACGCATCCCGAGGTGATCGAAGCGGCGGCCGATTGGACGGCCCGGCGGCTGCGGGGCGCGGGCCGGATCGTGATTTGCGACGCGCCGCAGACGGATTCCTCCTTCGAGACGCTGCGGAAGTATTGCGGGCTGGACGAATCGGTGGCGCGGCTGCGGCGAAGCCATCCGGGCGTGCAGATCGAGCTGCTCGACCTGCGGCCGGAGGAATGGCACGCGGTGGATGGAGTGGTCGTTTCCAAGCAGGCGCTGCCGGGCGATCCAAAGGGGAACACCCATGTGCGGCTCGATGCGGCGAGCGAGTTTGTCGAGTTTGCCGGGCAAGGAAAGCTCTACGGCGCGTCCTACAACATGGCCGAGACGAACGAGCGCCACACCGGCTTGCGGCATGAGTATCTCCTGTGCCGCACGCCGATGGAGGCCGATCTGTTCCTGAACCTTCCGAAGCTGAAGACCCACAAGAAGGTCGGCATCACTTGCGCGTTGAAAAACCTGGTGGGCATCAACGCCAACAAGAACTGGCTGCCGCATCACACGGAGGGCACGCCCGAAGATGGCGGGGACCAGTTCCCGCAAGCGACGGCGAAGGCTCGCCTCGAGAATCGCTGGATGGGTGCGGCCAAGCGATTGCTCAAGGACAGCCCCGGGCTCTCGCGCCTGTTCGTCCCGCTCAAGAAGCTGGGACGGCTCTATTTCGGCGATACGCAGGAGGTGGTGCGCTCCGGGAACTGGCATGGCAACGACACCTGCTGGCGCATGGTGCTGGACTTGAACAAATGCCTCTTCTCCTTCGACGGCACGGGGCAGCGGCGAACCCGGCCGATCCGCTATCTGGCGGTGGTGGATGGGATTATCGGCGGACAGGGGAACGGACCGATGGCGCCCGATCCGTATCCCTCCGGCGTGATCCTAGCGGGCACGCATCCGGCGGCGGTGGATGCGGTGGGGGCGACCTTGATGGGTTTTGACTGGCGGAAGATTCGCTTGCTGGAGCATGCGTTTGCCATGGGCCAGCTTAATTTCACGCCGTTCGCTCCCGGCGCGATCCGGGTTTCCTCGAACCAGGCCGCCTGGAACGGCTCGCTCGATGAGCTCGATCAACTCCATTCTTTCCGGCCGCATTTCGGCTGGGTGGGAGCCATCGAAAACTCCCGCCGCGCGCTCACGGCGTAGCGTTTGGTGCGATGAGCCTCGAGGACAAGCTTTACCCGCTCCTCTCGCTCTACGAGCGTCTGCCGCACGGCGTGCAAGCGAAGATCGGCGCGGTCTACCGCCACCTGCCGGAGCGAATCCGCCGTGGCCGGGCCTACCGGGAATTCAAGCAGCTTGCGCGCGACGGCGCGGCGTGGGACGCGGAGCAGATCCGCGACTATCAGCTCCGGGAGCTTCGCCGGGTGCTGCACCACGCCAATGCCTACTGCCCGTGGTACCAGCGCCGTTTTGCCGACGCGCGGTTCCGGCCGGAGTATCTGCGCACGTTGGACGATCTGGGCACCGCGCCGTTCCTGACCAAGCAGGATTTGCTGGAGCACCGAGAGGAGATGGTTTCGAGCGACTTTCCGGCCTCGGCCCGGCTGTACATTACGACGGGGGGATCGACGGGCGTGCCGGTGGGCTTTTATTTGCAGAAGGGGATCAGCCGGCCGAAGGAGCAGGCCTTCCTGGAGACGATGTGGCATCGGGGCGGGTATTTCGACGGCGCGCGGCTGGCGCTGATCCGCGGGCATGTGACCTCGGCGCGGGCCGAGGGGCAGATCAGCCATTACGATGCGACGCGCGATTGGCTGATGCTTTCCTCCTACCACCTGACGACGGAGCGCCTGCCGGAGTACCTCGTGGCACTGGAGCAGTTTCGGCCCGATTTGCTCTACGTGTATCCGTCCTCGGCCCTGCAATTGGCGGAATGCCTGCATGCCGCCGGGCAGCCTTGGACCCTGCCGCTGCAGGGGATTCTGTGCGGGTCCGAGCGGCTCACCCTTCCGCAGAAGCGGCTGATCGAGGAGACCTTTCATTGCCGCGCGTACGCGTGGTACGGACATTCGGAACGGGCGGTCCTGGCCGCCCAGGGCACGCAGTCCGATCACTATTATTTCGTGCCGCAGTACGGGTATGTGGAATTCGGGCCTCCCACGCCGGAGGGGCTGCGGGAGGTCATCGGTACCTCCTTCCATAATCTGGCGATGCCGCTGATCCGGTACCGCACGGGCGACTACGTCCGCCTGGCGCCGCCGGGGACGCCGCTGGAATATCCGGTGCCGGCGGCGGTCGAAATCGCCGGGCGGGAACAGGAATTTCTGGTGAGCGCCACCGGCCGGAAGATTTCGTTGACGGCCTTCAACATGCACGACGATATTTTCGATGGCTTGTATGCGGTGCAGTTTTTCCAAAGCCAGCCGGGCGCGGCGGAATTCCGGTATGTAGCGGGTCCGGAGTTCGCGCCGGAACGGCTGGCCGCCATCGAGGCGGGGCTGCGGCGCAAACTCGGGGATGACTTCGCCTTCGAGATGCGCCCGGTGCGGGAAGTCGAGAAAACCGCCGCCGGCAAACACAAATGGCTCGTAACTCAGATCGTAAATTCCGCCCAGAATTGAGCAAACGGAAGGGCTCACGGCTGGGGAATAACCCCGAACGGGGCAACCCATCGCCCGAGCGGGGGGCTCGCCCAAAAGTTGGCCAGATCGAAGGCCAGCCGTTCCCATTTCCGGCGGCGGCTTTCGCCCCGTTGTCCCAACGCGAATTGCGCGAGTGGGGCTTGTTGTGAAAAGCCCGGCCGGGATGCTCGACCCCGCATTCCAAGGACTGAGCGATTCCGTGCTTTGGTGATCGGGCGGCACTGTGGTAGATTGGGGGCGATCCTGGAGAGACGGAGGATCGCTGTCCGGTTCGTCCGGATGGAGGAAAGTCCGAACACCGCAGGGCGCGGCGCCGCGTAATCCCCGCTTCGGCAGGGAGTACACGCGGAAGGCACGCTTCAAAGCGTGCCGATGGAGAGTGCCACAGAGAACAGACCGCCTCGTCCGCAAGGGCGCGGCAAGGGTGAAAAGGTGGGGTAAGAGCCCACCGCCCGCGCGAGTAATCGCCGGGGCACGGAAAACCCCGCCGGGTGCAAGGCCAAATAGGAGGCGCAGGAGCGGCCCGCTCCCCGCTCCGGCAACGGAGCTAAGCCTCGGGTGTGCTGCTTAGATAAATGATCCTCTCCGGCTGCCGCGAGGCGGCCGCAGACAGAACTCGGCTTACAGTCTCTCCAGGATCTCCTTCAGCAGCGCGGCAGAAAAATGGTCGGAGCGACAGGATTCGAACCTGCGACGTCTTGCTCCCAAAGCAAGTGCTCTAGCCAGGCTGAGCTACGCTCCGACAAACCGCCACGCCAATATTCGCATGGCGCGGTGTTTCCGCAATCGGAAACGGTTTTCCACCCGTCCGGCGGTCTCCAGACACTTGCTGCCCCGTTGACCGTCTGTCTACCAGCGCATGGCGAACGCCTCGCAGACTCAAGGATTTCCCCCTTTTTCGAGTAGAGGGGGTCTCGGCCTGAGCCGGCTTCAGGTGGTTTCCGTCTTGTAAATGCGAAAGCCGCGGGCGAGGTAGTTCGGCAAGGCGGCCGGGTGATCGTTCGTGCAGGTGTGGAGCCAGAGCCGGGAGGGATTCAGCCGGAAGGCTTCCTCGATCCCGCGGGTCAGGAGCGCCCCGCCGAGGCCGCGCCCCAGAAAGGCGGGCAGCAGGCCGAAGTTGGTGATTTCGAGGCCGCCGGTTCCATCCGGCAGGAGTTCGCAGTAGCCGACGGGGGAGCCTTCCCAATAGCCCGCCCAAGTGCGCATGCCGGAGGTCTCGGCGTAGGCGCGCCACTGCTCGTCGCTCCAGGCCCGCTTTTCCCGCCAGGCCCAGCTGTCCCCGACCGTGTAGTAAAAGAAGCGATTGAACTGCCATTGGGGCACGACCGCTTCCTTCACGGCGAAACACGGATCGGAACAGCGCCTGGGGCGCAACTCCGACACCGCCTGCATTTCGAGAAAGGTAACCGTGACCGCCGGCATGGGGAGGATTATGAAGCGCGCCACCGGCCCGGGCAATCTCTTCCGCGCCGTGCGCCACGCCGGCCATCCGCATTTTCCTGTTCCCCGTTGAAACGGCCACAGGCATGCTGCGGCGGTGCGCTCTGCCGCTGACCAGTCTAAACTCGCCCACCCCCTGGCGCCATGCCCCGCCTGATCGTCATCGCACCGAAATTCGAAGAGTCCGGCTGCGTTCTGCCGGACGGCACCTGGGCCGTGGGCCGGGGCCAGCAGAACCACATCGTGATCCAGGACAACTCGGTGTCGGTCGACCATGGCGAATTGCTCGTCTATGGCGGCGAGGTGATCGTCCGGGAACGGGGATCGCGCAACGGCACGTTCGTGAACGGCGGCCGGGTTCGCGAGCAGAGCGGGGTGAATCACGGCCAGCGCCTGCGGTTCGGGCGGGTCGAATTCCGCCTGGAACTCGATGATCCGGCCCCCGAGGAGCCGAGCGCCACGCATGTGATGCACCGGTATGCCCGCGCGGAAAAGCAGCCCGAGGCCATCCCGACCCCGTACCCCAGTCCGCCCGTGCGGTTCGCTCCTCCGGAGCCCGATGCGGCTCATACCTCGACCGGTTTTCATCAGCCCGCGCCTTCTCCAGCCCCCGCAGCCCCTGCGAAACCGCCCGGGCCCGGCCGGCCGGGCCGGAAGTGGTTCTGGCTTCCGCTCGCCGCCACCGCGGCCGCGGCGCTCTGGTGGCTGGTCTTTCGGTAGGCACGGCCCTGCGCTTCGGCGGATTCGTTTCCTTCCGGCACCCGTGAGGTTTTTCCGGCAGGCCGGTCTGATGGAGATGCCGCGGGCGGACTGGATTCGCCATTCCAGGGCAAACGCATCTAATTTTTTCCGAGTCTTCTGAGCGGTCCGGATCGGACA
>CAYZKY010000205.1:0-9170 GCA_964478815.1 uncultured Verrucomicrobiota bacterium | reverse complement strand
CTGTTTCGGATCGCGCGACCATTGCCAATATGGCTCCCGAGTATGGCGCGACGAGGGGCTTCTTCCCTATCGACGAAGAATGCTGCCAGTATTTGATGGATACCGGGCGCACCAAGGAGCAAGTCGATACCTTCCGCTCGTACTTCCAGGCGCAGGGGCTGTTCGGCATGCCGAAATCGGGCGAAATCGCCTACAGCCAGATCGTCGAACTTGATCTCACGCAGGTGCAGCCGAGCGTGGCCGGCCCCAAACGCCCGCAGGACCGGGTGCTTTTGACGGACCTGAAGAGCCGGTTCGAGGAACTTTTCCAGAAGCCTGTGGCGGACTCCGGCTATAACAAGCCGGCGGCCGATCTCGGCAAGCGCTTCCCCATCGCCAAAAATGGCGCGAGTCGGGACGTCGGCCACGGGGATGTTTTGATCGCGGCGATCACCTCCTGCACCAACACCTCGAATCCGACGGTGATGTTGGCCGCTGGGTTACTCGCGAAGAAAGCCGTTGAACGCGGCTTGTCGATCAAACCGACCGTCAAGCGATCGCTGGCACCGGGTTCACGGGTGGTCACCGAATACCTCGCGAAGAGCGGTCTTCAGCCGTATTTGGACACGCTGGGTTTCCAGACGGTGGGCTATGGCTGCACCACTTGCATCGGCAATTCCGGCCCGCTGGATCCTGCCATTGAGGAAGCCGTGACGGGCCACGATGTGATCGCCGCGTCCGTGCTTTCCGGTAATCGGAATTTCGAAGCGCGCGTGCATCAGAGCATCAAGGCGAATTTCCTGATGAGCCCTCCCCTAGTCGTGGCGTTCGCCCTCGCTGGCACGGTCGATCTCGATCTTTCGAAGGAGCCGTTGGGAACCGATTCGCAAGGCCAGAGCGTGTATCTCCGCGAATTGTGGCCGACGCTGGCGGAGATCAATGCGCTTCTGCGCACCTCGTTCGGCCCGGAGACCTTCCGCCGCCTCTACCGCGATTTCGCGGGCCAGAATCCGCTCTGGAACGACGTGCCCAGTTCGACCGGCGTGCTCTACCAGTGGGACCCCGCCTCGACCTATATTCAGGAGCCGCCTTTCTTCGAGAACTTCTCGATGACCCCAGCTCCGGTGCGCGATCTTTCGAACGCGCGCGCGCTAGGTATCTTCGGCGATTCTGTCACCACCGATCATATCAGCCCCGCTGGAAGCTTTAAGGCGTCCTCGCCGGCTGGCACTTACTTGGTGGGTCAAGGCGTGGCGCCGGTAGACTTTAACAGCTACGGTGCGCGGCGCGGCAATGACCGCGTCATGGTGCGCGGCACCTTCGCGAATGTGCGCATCAAGAACCTGATGGTGCCGGGCGTGGAAGGCGGAGTGACCGTTCACCAGCCGGATGGCGAACGGCTGTCCATCTACGATGCCGCGATGAAATATCGGGTCGAAGGCGTGCCCCTCGTCATTCTCGCGGGCCACGAATATGGCACGGGCAGTTCGCGGGATTGGGCCGCCAAAGGCACCAGCCTGCTCGGCGTCCGCGCGGTCGTCGCCCAAAGCTTCGAGCGGATTCACCGCAGCAACCTGGTCGGCATGGGCGTTCTGCCGCTGCAATTCCTCGACGGCGTGAACGCGCAGACGCTCGGCTTGAACGGCACCGAATCCTTCAGCATCGCGGGCCTGACCACGAACCTCGTCCCCCAACAGCAACTCCTCCTCCACATCCGCCGCGCCGACGGCCGCACTCAGGACCTCCCCGTCCGCAGCCGCATCGATACGCCCATCGAAGTCGAATACTACCGCCACGGCGGCATCCTGCCCTACGTCTTGCGGCAATTGCTGTCCTGATCGAGGCGTCCGGGTGCGCTTGGTCCCGACCGACGCGGAGCTTGAACCCGCTCCGCCCGCCGGGTAACGTGACTTCATTATGGCGCAAGCAGCCCCAGTGCGCGCATTGTCGGTGCAGGAATACCTCGACCTCGAGCGAGCCTCCGAATTCCGCAGCGAGTTTTTCGATGGCGAAATGTTCTCCATGGCTGGCGGGACATACGCTCACTCGGCGATCTCCGCGAATCTGATGGTCGAGTTAGGCTCGTTGCTTAAGAAAGCGGGGAAGTGCCGTGTTCTCGACAAGGATATGCGAGTTCAAGTCAAAGCCACCGGTCTGTTTACGTATCCCGACCTCTCGGTCGTCTGTGGCCAGCCGCAGTTCTCGGATCAGGATGAAAACAGCCTCGTCAATCCTTCGCTGGTCGCCGAAGTGCTGTCGGATTCCACCGAGGCCTACGACCGCGGCCGCAAGTTCGAACACTACCGGCAAATCCCCTCGCTTCACGAGTATTTACTCGTGAGTCAGCATGAAGCTCGCCTTGAGCTTTTCATTCGCCAGGCCGATGGTTCGTGGATATGGCGCGCAGCCAAAGGCCTCGACGCCACCCTCGCTCTTCCGGCCCTCGGCGGGACCCTTCGTCTCGCGGATGTTTACGCAGGCATCGAATTCCCCCATGCTCCTCTTCGTGCCACTTGAACCCGCTCCGCCCGCCGGGTAACGTGACTTCATTATGGCGCAAGCAGCCCCAGTGCGCGCATTGTCGGTGCAGGAATACCTCGACCTCGAGCGAGCCTCCGAATTCCGCAGCGAGTTTTTCGATGGCGAAATGTTCGCGATGGCCGGCGGAACGCCGAACCATTCGCGAATTTCCGCCAATTTAACGGCGGCTATGGTGAACGCATTGGCTCGAGGGGCGTGCGTCGTTTTCGAGAAAGACCAGCGGCTCAGGATTGAAGCCACCGGCCTTTATACTTATCCGGATCTTTCGGTGGTTTGCGACGAGCCGAAATTCGCCGCGGAAGATGAGAACTGCCTGCAGAACCCGTCTCTCCTGGCCGAAGTCCTGTCCGATTCCACCGAGGCCTACGACCGCGGACGCAAGTTCGAGCACTACCGGCAGATCACTTCCCTCCGCGAGTATCTGCTCGTAAGCCAGAGCGAACCCCGGCTCGAATTATTTGTCCGGCAGCCCGATAACTCTTGGAACTGGCGCGTCGCGACCGGCCTGGATGCGACCCTCTCCCTTCCGGCCCTTGGCGTGACTCTTCGTCTCGCGGACATCTACGCGAAAATCCCCTTCCCCCGCGTTCCCCTCCATGCCGCCTAACCACCGGTTGTTGCGCGAACTTCGATTAAGGGCTTCGCCGGACAGGAGATTGCGGCAGCTCGCACTTTCCCATTTCGGAGTCCGGCTTGCGCTCCGTTAGGGCAGCTCGCCTTGGATGACCGTCCCATCCATCAGCACCAGCACTTCCCGCAACAGCAGCGGCGCGGTGAAATCGCCCAGCAGCACGCAGTAGTAGCTCAAATGCTTGATGCCGGGATGCTCAATCATCCGCAACACTTGGGGCGTGCCGCTGAGCTGTGGGGCATGGTGCTGCTTCCACTGGGTCACTTTTTCGAGGGCCTGCTCTTGGGAGAGGGGTGGCTTTCCTCCTTGGGAGGGGACCCACTTCGGGCTGGATGAAACTTGGGATCGATCTGCCATGAAAAAAACCGTCCCTTTCTCCGAATTCGACTGGTTCAAGGTGATGCGGCCGGAACGGACGCGCGCATGGTCGCGCATCGTATCTTCGAGCACCGAGCGCTTGGTAGCTCGGGCGGTGCCCAGCCAGTCCTCGCCATGAAAGAGCAGCAGCATTTGATCCTCCTCGCCGGGCAACGCATAGGTCAGCCACCGGTACGCGCCGTCCGGACCCGCTGGCGTTTCAGCAAGTGGAGGGCCGAGCCGCGCGACCATCTCCCGGCGCGATTCCCCGCGCTTGGCGAAGTAATCCCGTAGTTGCCGGGCCTGCGGTCGCCCGTCCGTCCTCGACGCCGTGGGCCTCGAATCGTTTGTCGAGCACGACATGGCCGACAGAACCAGCACGCTCGCCAGCACACATGCCAGGAAACCGGCGCGTGTTGGAAGGTGGAGCATGCCTCCTCCTGCGACGATTCGTATCAATCGCTATCCCTGGCCCATCGCCGCCGCCCGCCGGGCCGTCTCCTCGGGGCTCACATCTTCGACGTGGGTGGCGATCGCCCATTGGTGACCGAAAGGATCCTGGAGGCTGCCGCTGCGGTCGCCGTAAAACTTGTTCTCGACCGGCTGGAGCACCGTTGCCCCGGCCGCCACCGCGCGTTGGAAGGTGGCATCCACGTCCGGGACATACACATGCAGCATCACCGGCGTGCCCCCGATGGTGGCCGGGCTCAAGGCCCGCATTCCAGGATGTTCGTCCGCCAGCATGATCACTCCGGTGCCGATTTCGATCTCCGCATGCCCGATCGAACCGTTCGGTCCGTCCAATCGCAATCGCTCCACCGCACCGAAGGCTTGCTTGTAAAATTCCAGCGCCTGCGCCGCCCCCTTGATAAACAAATAGGGGGTTATGACAGGATAGCCATCGGGGATCGGTTTCACAGGATTTGGCATGCCGCAACGTCTCTCGAAAACCTTCCCCTGCCAAGCAGGAAAGAGAACGACAGGTGCGGCTGTTTGTATCGGTCACGCCCGTCGCCGAAAATATTGCGCCTCGGCGATCTTCACGACATCGGCGATCTTCAACCTTGACTCATCCCATCCCATGTCGCATAGTCACGGCATGACGACTCCATATGAGGCGTCATTGCGAACCGGGGCCGTTCTGACTCGAACCGCTCCGTTTCCCAATGACCCGCCGACAGCGGTAACTGTTCACCTGCTCGGCATCTCCATGCTCTCTTTGGGCTTGCGCTCGCTCCGGAGCGGCCTGCCTGCCTGGCCCCCTGAGCCCGCTTCCCCTCCGGAGGATTTACCCGCTGGGACGGGTGCATTTATACAGATTTACACAGCGCTTTACACACGCTTACACACTCATTTACACAGATTTACACACCATTTACACGCTATTTACACACCTCTTACCCGCTCTATTTTTCGCGCAACCACCTCTGGCCCAATTATTTCCGTAAAAAATCTGCCGCTGGGCCTGCCCCCCCCTCCCCCCCAAATTTACACACTCAACCCCAGCACTGACCGCCGGAAAAAAGTCGCTGCCGGACTCGCTCGTGACCGGCCGACGGACGGCTTTCGGCGGTTTTGGGTTGTTTCGCGGCAGAGGGGAAATTAGCCTGAGGGACAAACCATGAGCACCACGATTCAGCTTTCAAGACGCCTCTTCCTGGCTTCCGCCTTGGCCGGCGCGCTGGCGGTTCCGGCCTGGGCAGCCGAAGAGGAGGCCCCAGCCAAGCCAAGCCGGAAACAACGCAAGGCCGCGGCGGCGGCGCATGTCTATCCCACCCTCGGCCAAGTGGAGCGTCTGGACCCGGCGCTCGATGCGCTGATCGCACCCGGAACGCCCATCGAGAAACTGGCCGCGGGCTTCAAATGGTCGGAAGGCCCGGTCTGGGTGCGCAAGGGCGGGTATCTCTTATTCTCGGACGTGCCGAATAATGTGGTCTTCCGCTGGAAAGAGGGGCAGGAAACGCAGGGCTTTATCCATCCGAGCGGCTACACCGGATCAAACGCCGGGGAGCAGGGCAGCAACGGGCTGATGCTCGACAAACAGGGCCGGCTCATCCTCTGCCAGCATGGGGATCGCCAGGTGGCCCGCTGGGAAAACGGGAAGTTCACGCCGCTAGCCCGGTACTACAAATTCCGCCGGTTCAACAGCCCGAACGATCTGGTCTACAAGTCGAATGGCGATCTTTATTTCACCGATCCGCCGTACGGGCTCAAGGGGATGAATAACGATCCCGCCAAGGAGTTGAACTATAGCGGCGTTTTCCGGCTGACGCCGTCGGGGGATGTGACCCTCTTGACTTCGAATCTCTCCTTTCCCAACGGGATCGCGCTCTCTCCGGATGAGAAGACACTGTATGTCGCGGTTTCGGACCCGAAGCGCGCGGTGTTGATGGCTTACGGCGTGAAGCCCGATGGGACGGTCGAAAACGAGCGGGTCTTCGCCGATCTGACCAGCCAGGTGGGCCGCCGTCCCGGATTGCCGGACGGCTTGAAGGTCGACAAAGCGGGGAATCTCTGGGCCACCGGACCGGGCGGGGTGCTCGTGTTCACGCCGGACGGGAAACACCTCGGCACGATCGACACCGGCGAACCGACGGCCAACTGCGCCTTCGGCGATGACGGGTCGACGTTGTACATCACCTCGAACATGTATCTGTGCCGCATCAAGACGCTGACCAAGGGGCTCGGATTTTGATGGATCGAGCGATGCGGAACGGGCTGCTCATTCTGCTCGCGCTCGCGCTGGCGAAGCCGGTCATCGGGGAGGATTGGCCGCGCTTCCTCGGGCCGCGCGCCGATGGCACCTCCACCGAAACCAACCTGATCGATAGCTGGGGCGGGAACGGTCCGCCGCTCGTCTGGGAGAAAACGGTCGGGACCGGCTACAGCGCGCCCTCCGTGGCGAAGGGCCTGCTGGTGCTGCATCATCGGTTAAAGGACGAAGAAGTCGTGGAAGCCTTTCGCGCCGGCGATGGAGCGCCGGTGTGGAAATACGCGTATCCCACCCGGTTTGTCGATCCCTACGGGTACAACAATGGGCCTCGCGGCACGCCGCTGTTGACCTCGAACCGATGCTACACCTTCGGCGCGGAAGGAAAGCTCGTTTGTCTCGATGTACAAACCGGCAAGCTGATCTGGGAACGCGATACCGCCAAAGACTGGCAGATTCCCGAGGCGTTTTTCGGTGTCGGGAGCACTCCGATCTTGGAAGGGGATCGCTTGATCGTGATGGTCGGCGGGCAGCCCAATTCGGGAGTGGTGGCCCTCGATCCGGCGACGGGCAGGACGTTGTGGGAAAGCGTGGGGGAAAAGAACTGGGAGGGTCAGCCGATGATCGGCTGGCCGGGCGAGCGGAAGGTGGAGTGGCGCCGCTTCCTCCACGACAAGCAGGCGAGCTACGCCACGCCGGTCGCGGCCACGGTCAACGGCGAGCGGCAGGTGTTCTGTTTGATGCGCCAGGGCTTGGTGTCCCTGAACCCGGCGAACGGCCAGGTCAACTTCAGCCATTGGTTCCGGGCTCCGGTGAACGAATCGGTCAATGCCGCCAACCCCGTGGTGTCAGGCGATGCCGTGCTCATTTCCGCGGCCTATTACCGGGTGGGTGCAGCACTGCTGAAGGTGCTGCCGGGCAACAAGGCAGTGGAGCCGGTGTGGCGAGGTCTCTCGCTCGAAATTCACTGGACGACGCCGATTTTGCACGACGGGTATATCTATGCTTTTAGCGGACGGAACGAGCCGGACGCCCGGTTTCGGTGCGTCGAGTTCAAAACCGGGAAAGTCCTGTGGGAATTGGACCAGAGCTGGCGGCCGTATGGCGCCGCGCCGGACAAGTACGGGAGGGGAGCGGCGATCCTGGCGGACGGGAAATTGATCGTGCTCGGGGAGGCCGGTTTGTTGGGCCTTTTTCGCGTGAGCCCGCAGAAGGGGGAGGAGCTGGCCCGGTACCAAGTGCCGCAGCTCAAACACCCGTGCTGGGCGGCGCCGATCCTCTCGGAAGGCCGCGTCTATCTGCGGTCGGAGTCGAAGCTGTTGTGCTACGACTTCGCCAAGCCCAAATAGGAAGGCAGAGGCAGCCGGGCGCGCGCTTCGCGGGGGCGAAGGTCGTGACCGGCTGCCTCGCCGATTTCCTCTTATTGCTTAGAATCATAGGACGGATTCGTGCAGGAGCATTTCGCTGCGAGCCAGAATCCGTCGTTGCCGCGCTTCGCGCGTCCGCTCCCGCCGGGCGAGTTCGTTAAAGAGAGCGGGGAACACCAGCAGCGGGAAGCCGGTGGTCCACGAGATGCCGGCGGCTTCATTCGCCGTCTGCTTGAGCCGGCGGTGCAAGCGCACGCTGCCGGTCTCGCTCAATTCTTCCGCCAGCACGCCCTCGCGCAGCCGGGCAAATTCGCGCTCGAGTGCGGCGCGCCGGTAAGTGGGGGCCACCTCGAACTCGCTCTCGGGAGCGAATTCGGCACGCAGCCGGGTTCCGTTCGTCGTCATATTCCTGTTCCTGTCTGTCTTTGGTTTCTTTTTGGGATTCATCGCTTCCTGAAAACGAAAAACCCGCGATCACTCTTGGCGATCGCGGGTTTTTCGGAAATCACTCTTTAGTGTTATCAGGTATCCTTGAAACCCACGATCCCAGCCGGGCGAATGGCAGAGTGCCAACCCGCCAGATTCAGGCGGAAGGCGCACTGCGATACGCAGCTTTGGGACATCGTCGATTTCATACCAAGTGGCGCATATTTAACCATGCCGGTCGCCGTTTGTCAAATTCTTCTCCTCAATTTCTTTCGGCCAGCCGGAGCACTTTCAAGTGGGTTGAATTCCCAAGCCGTCTCGGCAAGCTGTCCATCGCGATGTGAATGACGCACGGCCGTCAAAAAGGCTTCAACTAAGCCCGGCAGGCTGCTAGGGTGCGGAATTCCATCATTTATGAAATTTGCAGCACATCGTTTGGCATGGGGCTGGTGGTTGAGTCTGGCGCTTGGGAGCGGGTTGGGCGAAGCGGCCGCGGGGCAGGCCTTGCCGAGGAGCACGCCGGAGGCGCAGGGGGTGTCCTCGGCGGGGCTGCTGCGGTTCGTGGAATCGGCGGCGAAGCAGTTGGATTCGCTGCACAGCGTGATGATTGTGCGGCATGGGCAGGTCATTGCGGAAGGGTGGTGGGCGCCGTACAACGCGGGGACGCGCCATGAAATGTATTCGCTGAGCAAGAGCTTCACCTCGACGGCGGTAGGGCTGGCGATCGCGGAGGGGAAGATGAGCCTGGACGACACGATCCTGTCGTTCTTTCCAGATCAAGGGCCGGCGGAGCCGAGCGGGAATTTGAAGGCGATGCGGGTGCGGGATTTGCTCTCCATGTCGGCGGGGCATGAGAAGGAATCGCCCACCGGGCCGCCGGTGATGACGGTGAAGTCGTTCCTGGCGCATCCGGTTCCCTTCAAGCCGGGGACCCATTTCTTATACAATACGCCGGCGACATTCATGCTTTCGGCGGCGGTGCAGAAGGTGACCGGGCAGACGGTGCTGGATTATTTGAAGCCGCGGTTGTTCGAACCACTGGGAATCGAAGGTGCGACGTGGGGCACGAACGCGGAGGGCATCTCGCTGGGCGGATATGGCTTGAATATCCGGACGGAGGATATCGCGGCGTTCGGGCAGCTCTATTTGCAGAAGGGGC
>CAYZKY010000204.1:0-9205 GCA_964478815.1 uncultured Verrucomicrobiota bacterium | reverse complement strand
CTTCGAGGCGGCCGCCCGGCATGGGCTGCGCGTGCAGCGGGTGCGCGTGGGCAATCAACGCACCCGGTGGGGCTCGTGCTCGCGTGCGGGCTCGATATCTCTGAACTGGCGTCTTGGGCAAACGCCGCCACTGGTGCGCGACTACATCATCATCCACGAACTGATGCACCTGCGGGAGATGAATCATTCGAAGCGCTTTTGGGCGCAGGTGGCCGCGGCCTTCCCCGCCTACCGCGAAGCCGAGGCGTGGCTCCGGCGGCACGGCCGATCCATTCGGTAGGAATCTGTGAGGAAGAGACTCCCAGCCGCGGCCGAATTTCGGCGGGGGCCGGAAGTGGCATCTCGACTTGGCGGGCGGATTGCTGTCTAATTTCCGCCACATGCATTTGCGCGCGGCCGCATCCAATTCATGAAGAATGTCGTTCTATTGGGCAGCACCGGCTCGATCGGCACCAGCACGTTGAAAGTGGTCGAGGATCTGCCGGAGCGCCTGCGGCTGGTGGGCCTGGCCGCCGGCAGCAACGCCAAGCTGCTCGCCCGGCAGGCGCAACGGCACCGCCCCGAGGCGGTCAGCATCGGCTCGGACAATGCGGTGCCGGAGCTGCGCGGGCTGCTCGGTTCGCAGGCGCGGGTGCTTTCGGGCGAGGCGGGGTTGCTCGAACTCGCGACGCTGCCTTCGGCCGATATCGTGCTGATCGCGATCGTCGGCACGGCCGGGCTGAAACCGGCGCTGGCGGCCATCCGTGCCGGGAAGGATATCGCGGTGGCTTCGAAGGAGATTCTGGTCATGGCGGGCGAGATCGTCATGAACGAAGCCCGACGCCACGGCGTGAAAGTGCTGGCCGTGGATAGCGAGCATTCCGCCATCTTCCAATGTCTCGATGGCAAGCCGCCGGCTTCGGTGCGGATGCTCTGGCTGACGGCCTCGGGCGGGCCGTTTCGCAATACGCCGAAGGACGAGTTTCCCGGGATCACCCTGGAGCGCGCGTTGAAGCACCCCTCCTGGGTGATGGGGCGGAAGATCACCATCGATTCGGCGACTCTGTTCAACAAGGGGCTGGAAATGATCGAGGCGCGGTGGCTGTTCGATATCGAGATGGCGCGGGTGAATGTGGTGGTGCATCCGCAGAGCGTGGTCCATTCGATGGTGGAATTCGTGGATGGTTCGATCCTCGCACAGCTCTCTACGCCGGACATGTGCCTGCCGATTCAGTATGCGCTGACCTATCCCGAGCGCACGCCGAGCGACCGGGTGCAGACGAACTTTCCGAAGATCGGCTCGCTGACGTTCGAAGCGCCGGATCTCGACCGCTTTCCGTCGCTGCATCTGGCCCGCCAGGCTGGCGCCGCGGGCGGGACGCGTCCGGCGGTTTTGAACGCAGCCAATGAAGTGGCGGTGGAGGCGTTCTGCGGCGAACGCATCCGCTTCACGGACATTCCCGAACTGGTCGACCGCACCCTCCAGGCGCATGAGGCGGTCGCGCATCCCTGTCTGGAGGAACTGCTGGAAGCCGATGCCTGGGCGCGCGGCCACGCGGCTAAAGCGGCGGCGGCGCTGGCCTGAAAACTCCCGAACCGCGTCAACGCGGAAACTCCCAACGGGGCATCGGCCAGATGAGCTATCTCGGCGACAGGGCTTCGAGGGCGCGCAGGGCGGCGGCGGTGCGGGTCTCGACGCCGAGTTTGTCGAAAATTTCGAGGACGTGCTTTTTGACCGTCCATTCGCTGATGCCCAGGATGGTGCCGATCTCGGGATTCGTTTTGCCTTGCGCCACCCAGAGGAGCACCTCGGCCACCCGGGGCGTCAGGTCCAGCGCTTCGAGGGGTTTGGGGGAACTGAAATCCGGCGCGAACGTCCCGGGAGCCAGCTCGCGGAACCGCTTCAGCCGGGCGTGGATGGCTCCCAGCAAGTCCGCCTTCGCCACCGGTTTGGTCAGGTAATCATCGGCACCGAGGTTCATGCCCGAACGCAGGTCGGCCTTCTCCCCCTTGGCAGTGAGAAAGATGAAGGGGACGGCGGCGGTCTCGCGATCCTGGCGCAGCGCCTGCAACACGCCGTGGCCATCGAGCTCCGGCATCATGACGTCGCACAGGACGAGGTCGGGATTTTCGCGATGGACGGCTTCGAGTCCCGCCCGGCCGTTTTCCGCCGACACCACTTTGAAGTTTTCGAGCTTCAGGATCGTCGTGATGTTCCGGCGCATTTCGGGTTCATCTTCGATCACCAGGATTTTGTTCATGCGACGGTCCAGTGTGTCAGATCCGGGCCTCCGACGCGAGGATTTAGACAGCCAGGGAGCCTCCACGGCGACGGTCGATCTGCCGCTGCGGCCTTCCATTCCTGGCATCGGTCTGGCAGAATCCAGACACCATGATTCTAAGAACCCTGGTCTTCGCCGCCGGCATCGCCCTGTGGCTCCTCAGCGCGCTCCCGGCCCAAACCGCCGACGCCATCGATCCCGACTACGCCGCGTTGGCCCGCTCGACGACCTCGGATTCCGAGAAGCTCCACGAACTCTTCCGGCTGGATTGGCGGAAAAAGCTGGAAGACACCCCAGAACGCGCCACCTACAACGGCTTTCCGGGGCTCAACGATCGCTGGTCCGACGCCTCCCCGGAAGCGTTCGCCCGGCGGCAGCGGCAGGTGGCAGACCCGCTGGCCGTGCTCGAACGCATCGACCGCGCCCGGCTCTCGCCGGACGATCAGTTGAATTTCGACCTGTTCCGGCGGGAAGCCCTCGAGGCCGTCGAAGAATCCCGCTTTCCCGGCGAATTGATGCCCATCAACCAGATGGGCGGCGTCCAGCAGGATGCGGCCCAGGTGCTCAGCATCATGCCGCGCGGCAGCGCCAAGGATTTCGAGGACGCGCTCAGCCGGCTGCGCGGTTTGCCCAAGCTGATCGATCAGACCATCGAACTCCTGAAGCTCGGCGCTTCCCTGGGAGTGACGCCCCCGCGCGTTACCCTGCGGGATGTTCCCCAACAAATCGCGAACCAGATCACGCCCAACCCAGAGGACAGCCCGGTCTTCCGCATCTTTCGCGAAATGCCCGGCACACTGCCTGCTGCCGACCAGGCCCGGGTGCGCGAGGCCGCCCGGGAGGCGCTGTCCAGCGGCGTTCTGCCCGCTTTCCGGCGGCTCCACACCTACTTCACCAACGAATACCTGCCCAAGACCCGCGCTTCCATCGCCGCGACCGCCCTCCCGCAGGGATCGGCCTGGTACGCCTTCAACGTGCGGGCTCGCACCACGACCAGTCTCACACCGCCGCAGATTCACGAGATCGGCCTCGGCGAGGTCAAGCGCATCCGGGCGGAAATGGAGAAGCTCATGCGCGACTCCGGCTTTAAGGGAACGTTTGCCGAGTTTGCGAAGTTTCTGCGCACCGATCCGCAGTTCTTCCACACCAGCGCGGAAGCGTTGATCGCCAGCTACCGCGAGATTTCGAAGCGCGCCGACCCCGAACTGGCCAAGCTTTTCGGACGCTTGCCGCGCCTGCCGTACGGCGTGTTGCCGGTTCCCAGCTACGCCGAGAAATCGACGACCACCGCTTATTATCAACCCGGCGCGGCGTCCTTCGGGCGGCCGGGATATTTCTTCGCGAATACCTACGACCTGGCCTCCCGGCCCAAATGGGAAATGGAAGCCTTGACCCTGCACGAAGCCGTCCCCGGACATCATTTGCAGATCGCTCTCGCCCAGGAACTCCAAGGCCTGCCGGACTTCCGCCGGCATTCGCTGCTCACCGCCTACATCGAAGGCTGGGGGCTCTATTCCGAAAAGTTGGGCGAGGAGATGGGCTTTTACCAAGACCCGTACTCGAAGTTCGGCCAGCTCACGTATGAAATGTGGCGCGCCATCCGCCTGGTCGTCGATACCGGCATGCATGCTTTAGGCTGGAGCCGGGAGCGAGCCATCGATTTTTTCAAGGAGAACGCAGCCAAAGCCGAGCACGACATCGTCGTGGAGATCGACCGTTACATCGTCTGGCCCGGCCAGGCGCTGGCCTACAAAATCGGCGAACTTAAAATCCGCGAAATCCGCGCCCGCGCCGAGCGCGAACTCGGCCCGCGCTTCGAGGTGCGCCGCTTCCATGACGAACTGCTCGGCCAGGGGGCGCTCCCGCTCGACATTCTGGAGAGCCGGATGAACGCGTGGATCGCCCGCGAGCGGCAGAATTCCGGAGGATAGACTCGGCCCCGCAAGTGGGCTCGAATCGGGCGGGGAGCGGTAGGCGCGCCGCGAAGATCCTTTCGCGCCCGCGCGGCTGTTGGAATAGCGAAATCCGAAATGTGACTTTTCTCGGTCGCCTTCCATTGCGACACTGGGTCTGCCATGACCGTGCCGGAAATACTCAAGGAACTGGAGCTTTACACTGGCCGCTTTCCCAAGGCGGCGATGCTGGCAGCGATCGAACAGCGCGAGGCGATTACGCCGGAACTGCTGCGGGTGCTGGAGACCGTCGCGGCAGATCCGGCGGCCTGGAGCCAGCGGCAGGACTACATGCTGCATGTGTTCGGAGCGCACTTGCTGGCGCAGTTTCGGGAGAAAGCCGCTTACCTGCCACTGGTCAAAATCGCGAGCGCGCCGGGCGAGATTCCTTTCGACATATTCGGCGATACGATAACTGAGCGGTTTAACTCTATTCTGGCCTCAGTCTACGACGGCGATTCGAAGCCGCTGCAGGGCCTGATCGAAGGCGAGACGGTGAACGATTTTGTCCGCGGCGTGGCGTGCGAGACTTTTTTAGTATTGTCGAATTCTGGCCAGGTGTCCCGCGAGGCGGTTGTGGAATACTACGCCAGTTTATTCCGCGGGCGGCTGCCGCGTGATCCAGTGTACATTTGGAGCGCGCTCGTTTGCGCTGTAGCGGAGCTGCCGGCTCCCGAGCTGCTGGAGGACGTCCGTCAGGTGTATCGTGACGAACTGGTCGATCCCGCGGTTGAAACTCTCGAACGCATCGAGCACGAGCTGGCTGCGCCAACGGCGAAGCGGCCAAGCCAGTATCGGCTCATCATCAACGCGATCGAGGAAATGGAATGGTGGGACTGCTTTCAACCGAAAGAACGAGTGGAACGGCGCGCCCTCCGGCGCACCAGCTGGGTTCCGACGCTGCCGAATGTGCCCTTGGAAACGGCACACAGGGCTGTCCAAGCGCCAAAGATCGGCCGGAACGATCCATGCCCCTGCGGCAGCGGGAAAAAATACAAGAAATGCTGCGGGAATAGCTGATGCGCCGCTCCCGGCGGAACCGGCCGGCCGGCCAGCGACTCAAGGCTTCGGGGTGATACCACCCGGAATCGGCGGTGCGGCGTGGGGATTGAAACGGGCCGGATCGAGCCCGTAAAGGCTGAGAATCGTCGCCGCGATATTGCTGGCGGAGGCGTCCGGCATGTTGGCCGCCTCCCCGAGCTTAGGTGTGTCAGGGCCGAAAATGCCGATCCAGGTCTCATCGGCGCCCGGAACGTCGCTCTTGTGAGAGGTCCAATCCTCCAGCGTTCGGCCGCGCCCGTGATCGGTCGTCACGATCATCGTTGTCCGGCCGCGATAGGGCCGCAGGGATTGCGCCGTGGTCCAGATCTGCCGGAGCGCGTCGTCGAACAGCCGGGCCGTGCGAAGGACGAGATCGTACCGGCGGTCGTGCGCCCAATCGTCCGTCTCGCCCAGCGCGATGTAGAGGAAGCGGGGCTGATACATTCGCCAGTGGGCGAGCGCGAGTTCGAGCGTGACGGTATCGTGCCGGACCGAATCCCAAGGCGAGCGCATGCTGAATTGGAGCTGATCGAACAAGCGGGCGCGCGCGGCTTCCGGCCCTCGCTTGAACCACGATTCGGGCAGCGATTCGTACCCGGCATTCACGAACACGCCGTTCTCCCGCTGCGTCGCGATCCAGTTGAAGATACTCCAGGAACCGAATACCGCCGCCGCGCCGTGCGTGAGGCGCAGTTCCTTTTGGAGAAACTCCACCAACGTCTCTCGCGGGCTGAACTTCGCGTCGTTGCTGGTCACTTCCGGGAGGTATTGGCCGTTCAGAATCTCCGCATAGCCCGGATAGGAAAAATGGTGCGGGTTGCGCACCACGACTTTGCTGCCGCGCGCGCGGTTGCCGTAAATGATGCCCTCCCGGCTCAGTTCCCCCCACAGGAACGGCATGAGCCGCTCTCGGCGCTGCGCGGGATCGTCATGCCAGAATTCCCGGCGAATCTCGTTCGTCGATTCGATGCCCGAGGATTTCTTGTTGGCGGGATCGATGAGCGCCGCTTCCGCGCCCGTGAACAGTTCCTGGTGGCGCAGGCCATCCGCCGTCACCAGAATGACGTAGCGCGTCTCGAAGGCGGCAGCCGGGGCCGTGACCACAGCGGCCAGAAGCACCCACAGGGCAAGAATTCGCATAGGCGCGATATTATCCCGGAGAGGAACGGGGGCGAAGCAAAATTCCGGTGACGGGGCCTACTCCGGGGGGCCGAGAAGTTCTATGCAGTTCCGCTCGAGCCAGCGGATGACGTCCTGCCGAAGCGTGCGAGTGAATTCGATCAATTCCTTCGCGTCGTCCTTCGTCACTCCACCCATCCGGTCGTATTCCAACGTGTTTCGCTTGCTCCGGCAGGCATCCAGATACTCCGCATCCCCTTGGCGGGCCGATCCGAGAATCAGGGGCAGAGCTTGCAAGGTGCGGTAGTGCTGAAGCGTTCGTTCCGCGCGATAACCGGACGCAAGCAGGAGAATAGTGCAAAGTTTGAGAGCGGCATTGTAGGCGATGCCGAACCGCCAATCGGCGGAGATGTCTCCTTCGGCGTCGGCTAAATCCCGCTTTACGATGGCGAGAAGATCCTGAATTTCTCCCGGGCTCGCTTCGTGGGGCCGAAGCCACCCGCTATTGGCCCACTGCTTCAAGCTCATGAGCGGTTCCCTTCACGAAGAGTTTCGGCGCGGCCAGCATGGCGGTGACAAAGTGGCCACCCTGGGCCTTGCGCTCACACCATTCAGCCTCGGTAAAGACATGCGGATTGATCTCACGCCCGATTTCATCCGCGGCTCCAGAAAGAAGTCCCGCCAGGGCGCGCAGGCCCAAGCTGCCAATCACGATCAAGTCGACGTCGCTTTGCGCCCGAGCCTCGCCACGAGCCACCGATCCGAACACAAACGCGACGCGAATCCTGGGATCATCGAGCCGCTGCTTGAGCAACTCGGCAAGGCCACCGGTTTTGGCGACGAGCGCGCGGAGATCATTGTGAACCGGGTGATTCCGATTGGCGCGATAGTAGACGCGATTGCCGTCCTTTCGGCCTGAAACGAGGTCCGCGTGGGTGAGCTTCTGAAGCTCCTGCCGGACGGTTCCGACGGACAAACCCGCTTGCCGGGCGAGTTCGCGCAGGTGCAGCTCGGGCTGGCCAAGGCCGAAGAGCAGCCGGAAGATCTCGGACTTCACGCGCGAGGAAACGATGTCGGTCAAATCGGCCATTGTTCGGTTAAAGCATACATCTGTATGGTTTAACCAGTCAATTATCCATTGGCGAGATGAACCAAGTGTTGAAGGCGCAACGGGCCGATGGCGGCGTTGGAAAAGGGAAGTATTTTGCCAAGTCTGGGCTACACCGCCGGGAAGTCTTGCACTATGGTGCGCCGCGTATGGGAGCCACGACCGCCGCCAACCCCGCCCAGGAACACCCCGCCATCGCCGCGTTTGTCGAGGAGACCGCCCGGCTTTGCCGGCCGGATCGGATTCATTGGTGCGACGGGAGCGCGGCGGAACGCAAAGCGTTCCTTGAGGAGGCAGTCGCGAGCGGCGTCCTGATCGCGCTCAATCCGCAAAAGCGCCCGGGCTGCTATTACCATCGCTCGAATCCGAACGACGTTGCCCGGGTCGAAAAACTGACCTTCATCTGCACGCCGACCCAAGCCGAAGCCGGCCCGACCAACAACTGGATGGCTCCCAAGGCGATGCGCGAGCGCCTGCACGGACTGCTCGAAGGCTCGATGCACGGCCGCACGTTGTATGTGGTGCCCTACCTGATGGGGCCGCCCGGTTCGCCGCTCTCCAAGGTGGGGATCGAACTCACGGATTCCATCTACGTCGTGCTCAGCATGGGCATTATGGCCCGCATGGGGCGCGTGGCGGTCGAGCACCTCGGCGCCAGCGAAGAGTTCAATCGCGGCGTTCACAGCATGCTCGACGTGCATCCGGATCGCCGGTACATCGCGCACTTTCCGCAGGATAACCGCATCATTTCCGTCGGCTCGAACTACGGCGGGAATGTCCTGCTGGGCAAGAAGTGCCTCGCGCTGCGGATGGGATCGCACCTGGCGCGGCAGGAGGGATGGATGGCCGAGCACATGCTCATCCTCGGCGTGGAATCGCCGCAAGGAGACAAGACCTACGTGGCGGCCGCCTTCCCGAGCGCCTGCGGCAAGACCAATTTCGCGATGATGGTTCCGCCGGCTCATTTCTCCGGCTGGAAAATCCGCACGGTCGGGGACGACATCGCCTGGATGCGTCCCGGACCGGATGGCCTCCTGCGCGCCATCAATCCCGAAGCGGGATATTTCGGCGTCGTGCCCGGAACCAACTCGCAATCGAATCCCAATGCCGTCGCCACGATCCAGCGCGACACGATCTTCACGAATGTCGCGTTGACCGACGATCTCGATGTTTGGTGGGAAGGCAAGGACGGCCCGGTGCCGAACGAATGCTGGGATTGGCGGGGCCAGCGCTGGACGCCGGCTTCCCCGGAGAAAGCCGCGCACCCCAACAGCCGCTTCACCGCGCCGATGGAGAACAACCCGATGTTCGCCAAGGAAGCGCACGATCCGGAGGGCGTTCCGATCAGCGCCCTGGTGTTCGGCGGCCGGCGGGCGAACACGTTGCCGCTGATCTTCCAGGCGTTCGACTGGGGCCACGGGGTTTATCTGGGCGCGATGATGGGTTCCGAAACCACCGCGGCCGCGACGGGCGGGGTGGGCCAGCTTCGCCGCGATCCGATGGCGATGCTGCCCTTCTGCGGCTACGACATGGGGCACTACTTCCGGCACTGGCTGGATATGCGGCAGCAGATTCAACTTTTGCCGAGAATCTTTCATGTCAATTGGTTCCGCAAAGGCCCGAACGGCGAGTTTCTTTGGCCCGGCTTCGGCGAGAACATGCGGGTGCTGAAGTGGATCGTCGACCGTTGCCGGGGCCGCGTCCGCGCCCGGGAGACGATCCTG
>CAYZKY010000203.1:0-9216 GCA_964478815.1 uncultured Verrucomicrobiota bacterium | reverse complement strand
CCTTCTCCTCGAAGTCGGCTCCACTCCAGAACATGAGGCGGATACCGACCTTCAATCGGCTGTAACCTACCGTCGGATTCCCCTCTAAAAACCAGACCGGATGGCGGTGCCAGATTTTGCTTTGAGCGTCAGGCAGATTCCGGTCGATGATGGTTGAGAGAATCTCGCAGATGTCTTGATCTGCTTTGACCTGAGCTTCGTTGAACGCTTTAATATCCGGATGCATGGAAGACGTTGTCGAGGTTCGTGGATGATCTGAGGACGTCCACCCCAAGCGTAGCGACCCGGCTGAGATGCGTGGATGGCAACCCGAGCGCGCTGGCCGGGTTCGCGGCAGCGCACGGTTAGACCAGCATGTGTTCATTTTGTCGAAGAAACTTGGTCACGACTCGGCCAATTCCAAGAGCCGCACGGCCGAGTGGCTCCAACGTCAGGACAAGCGTGCAGAAATCCCGCCGCACACCGCGAATCACGAACGACGAAGCCTTTGTCACAGCGGCGCGGAAGCAGTGCCATGTTTGGAATACAATGCTTCGGAGCTGAAGGCTCAATGCCAAAACCAGCATGTCGAAAAATGCGGCATCCCCGAGCAAACCCAGGGCCAGAAACTCCGGGTTCAGCATGATCAAGAATGTCAGGAGGAATGCGGCCAAACCGAAGACCTTGTGCCACCCATCCAGATGCTCCGACCATGCAGGCTTATTTCCATTCCGCCCGCTCTTGGCGGCGCAGGCCACAGCGATCACACACCCAATCAAAATGACGGTAGTCAATTGCATGGCCTAACGACCCAAGCTCAGCGACCCGGCCCGCGAGGGCGTTTGCTCGCAACCGCGCGCGATGGTCGGGTTCGCTGCGGCGCATAACTAGTTGTCATGGTGCGATGTGTTGCTTGATAAACTCAACCATCTCCGGCTTGTCGGTATCAGCCAAATACTCGTCGATCCGCTGTCCCTCCGCATCTTTCTTTCTCGGGTCTGCCCCGTGCTCAATGAGCCAAAGGAAGAGGTCGCGATAGCCAAGCTGAGCCACTTCAAAAAGCAACGGTGTACCGAACTCGTTGGCTGAATTCAGATCCGAACCTCGCGTCTGCAACCATTCCACGGCCAGTCGATTGTTCTCGACGGCCAAGAAATGCAAGAGGCTCTCCCCAATGCCGTTTCTCTCGTTAATCAAACCGGAATCCTTCTCCAAGAGTGCCGAAGCGCCAGAAAAGTCCGCACGCTCAAGCGCATGTAGAAGCTGATACCATTCCGGTCGGGCGCCACTCATACGGTAACGCCTAACGACTCACCGCGTCGTTAGGCATTCTCGTTCTCTGTTTACTTGGCTTTGAGGTAGCGGTTCAGAAAGGTCAGGGTGGCTTCGGCCCCGCGGATCTGGTTGGGCTTTTTGCTGAAGCCGTGGCCTTCGTCGTCGAACACGATATACTCGACCGGCACGTTGTTCTTCTTCACGGCGGCCACGATGTCGTCGCTCTCGGCCTTGAGCACGCGGGGGTCGTTGGCTCCTTGAAGCACGAGGAGGGGCTTGCGGATTTTGTCGCCGTGGAAGACCGGCGAAATTTCGCGCAGCATCGCCTCGTCCTTGACCGGGTCGCCCATTTCCTCGAAGAGCGCCTTTTTGAAGGATTCCCACCAGGGAGGCATGTTTTGCAGAGTGCGCAGCCAGTTCGAGACGCCGAAGATGTTCACCCCGCAATTAAAGACGTCCGGCTGGTAGGCCAGGGCGGCCAGCACCATGTAGCCGCCGTAACTGCCACCGATGATGCCGATGCGCTCGGAGTCGACGTAATCGAGCGTGGCCAGGTACTTCTTGCCCTCCACGCAATCCCATAAGGGCTCCTTGCCGTGCTTCTGGTCGTCGGCGCGGAAGAAGGTTTTCCCATAGCCGGAACTGCCGCGGTTATTGATCCCGAGAATGACGTAGCCGTGATTCACCAGATGCTGAATCTGGGCGGAGTACCCCTGGCGGGTCTGCCCGCCCGGCCCGCCATGCACCCACACCAGAGCCGGAGCCTTGGCGCGGGGACTCGCCTGGTGCGGGCGGTAGAGGATATTGGGAATCTCCAGGCCGTCGAACGACTTGAAGCGAACCACTTCCGACGCGACCAGATCGTTGGGATCGATCTTCTTGCTCAGCGTGTCGGTGAGCTTCTTCACTTCGCCGGTGCGGAAATCGTAGACATGCAGGTTGGCGGGAGAGAGGTCGCTGCTCAGGTAAAAGGCCATCAGGTTTTCGCTGCGCGAGATGGTGACGGAGGTGATCTCTCCCCCCGGCAGCTTGGGCAAGGACACGCTCCGGCCGGTGGCGTGCTCGACCACTTTGATGACGGTTCGCGCGTCCTGGTTAATGCCCGTCACCCGATACTTGCCCTGGTGCGAGAAGGAGGTGAACACGACATCCCACGGGGCGCGTTCGACATCCGCGTGCTCGCCACTCTGGACGTGGTACCGCCGCACGCGCGTGAACTCCTCGCCATCGTTGGTCAGGTAGTAGAGGTATTTGCTCTCAGGATCGAACGCCGCCGGCGAGTACTCCGCCACGCCTTCGTGGGCAGAAATCAGCTTCAGGGCATTCGTCGGAAGATGGTAAATGTAGATGTTGCTGTCCGAGGTGGTATTCGGCTTCTCGAGCGCCAGCCACTGGCCGTCATCCGAGATCGCGCCGACCTGGAAACCGGTGGTATCCTGATAAATGAGGGTCTTCTCGAACGTCGTCGCATCCATGCGGTACAGATCGAAGTACCGCTTGTCCCGCTCGTTCGTCAGCACGTAGAACCCGCGCTCGTCCCGCGTCCAGCCCGCGAAGTTGGCCTTCAGCCCCGTGCCGGGGGTCAGGTCGCGTTCCGTCCCGTCCACGTCGATAAGATACAAGTGATTCTCTTCGTTGCCCCCCTGGTCGTGCGTCACGAGCACCCGGTTGTCTTTCGGGAAGTAGGAGACGGCATAGGTGGATTCCTTGACCGAGCGCGTGACGGGCGTGCGCTGGGTGCTTTGGCGATCGATGCGAAAGGCGTTGACGATGCCCGTTTCATCGGACGAAACGAGCAGGGCCGATTCGTCGGCGGAGAACGACGCGCCCGAGATGCGCAGATTGTCGAGCAATTCGGCCATCGTATACTGGCGCTTGGGCTTCGCCGGGGTGCTCGCTGGTTGTGGCTTCTGGGGAGGACTCACCGCCGGTTGTGTCGAAGCGGCCGGGGCGGGTTGAGCCGGAGTCGTCACCACCGGCTTCACCGCCGGTTGCTTTGCCGGGGCGCTCGCCACCGGTTCGGGCGACTGGCAGCCACTCCAAAACACCAGCATCGACGCGCACAAGAGCAAGGGTCGGAAGTATTTCATAGGATTCTCCTCAAGACCTAGCAGTCCTCCCGTTTCTCTGACAACCACAAATGCCGGGCGAACCCGCGGTTTCCATTACTCCGCCTGCCAGCAGAATTCGCCGGACTCGACCGACCAATCCGCGCCGAAGAAACCGGCCACGCGGACGCCTTCGGTCCCTCGTTCGAGCGTGGCGGGAGTGAAGACAGTGACGTCCGGAAAGGCGATGCCGGCCATGAAATAGGGCACGCGATCGGTGAGCCGAAGCCCCGTCAATCCGGTGCCGGACACCACTCCCACACTGGCCACCGGGCTGCCCGGGCGCGGCCGGACGAACAACGCTGCCAGGTCCTCGCCGCGCATCTCACGGTCTCCCAACCGCGCGCCGCCGCGCTGAATTTGCAGCGGGCTATTGCCAAGCAAGGCCGGCCAGGCCGCGTTCGAATCCGCATGCCCGTACAGGATCACCCCGCGATCCGGTTCCCGCCGGGGATCGAACGCCGTGTCGGCAACCACATCTACCGCGCCATTCCCCCGGTACCAAAAGCTCTCGGCATCGAAGCGCGCTTTCGCGTAGGCCCAGGCATTCTCCGCGGGGGTGCCTTGCGTCCCGTACACGAAAATCATCCGGTGCTGGAAGGCTTCCTTGAATGGGCCCGCCCGATGCGGTCCCTTCTGCGCGGGATCGGGACGCTCCGTCTGCCGCCAGGTTCCGCCCACGCGCGAGAACCAGATGCGCCCGGCACCCGGCGGCACCATCAAGTTTGTCAGACTGTCGCCGTCCAGCGCGACCGCCGGCGCGGGACCGGCCGCGGCATGCGTCAGGCCGAGCGAAAGGCGCGCCACATTGGTCGTCCGCCCTTCGAATTTCCTCGCGTCGGGATTCCACTCGATCTCGACCGCGCTCAGGCCGAGCGCCTGGGATTGTTGCTCGATCGTCACCCAATGCGACGACGCGGAAATGCCCGGATTGGCCGTGGCAAAGCGCACGGTGCGGACGCTTTCGCTCGCGGGAATCTGATGCCGCGCGAACCAATCGAACATCGGCGGCCAATCGACGCACGCGTTCCCCCACCAATGGCCCGCTCCTGGCTGCTCGTGCCAGGCGAAATCGCGGTGAAACTTCTCGAGCGCCGTCCGCATGGTGCGCGCTTCCCGCACCGGCACATTATCGTCCGCATCCCCGTGCAGGATGTAGATGCCGTGGTGCAAATAATTGCTCGAAAGCGCCAGCGTGTCGCTCGGGGTCATCGCCCGCTGCATCAAGGCGGCCATCGCGTTCGTTCCTTCATAGCGCCGCCCGCCCGCGTAGGAAAAGAAGCTCACCCAGCCGGCGCTCGGCCCCAGCGCGGCAAACCGGTCTGGAAAGGTCACTCCCAAGTGCCACGTCCCATGCCCCCCCATCGAGTGGCCGGTCAGATAAGTCTGACGTGGATCGGTCTGGTATCGGGTTTTGGCGATTTCCAATACTTCCATCGCATCGCGCCGGCCCCAATCCTCCCAATCGAATCCGAAGGGCCGCCGGTTCGTCGCGGCCACGATATGCGCCCACGTCTTCGGCGCGTAGGCATCCGCCTGCCCCTGCGCCTCGACCCCGGCCCCATGCACCGTCAACACCAGCGCCAGCGGGTCCTTGCGCCCCGGCAGCGGACGCGCGGGCACCACGGCGTAATACTGCACGCTGCCGTCGAGATCGCTGACGAAGGTTTCTCGCCGCGTCTCCTCCGGCTGCCGCACGCGCAACGTTAAGGTCGTCGCATCCAATGCCTCGGCGACGCCACGACGGACCAATGTGAGATCGAACGTCGCCCGATTGGTAGTCGCGACTCCAGAATGATCGAGCGTGAAGCCGACTTTCCGCGTGGTGAGCGGTGGAATCTCCGGCAGCGGCGTCTCAACCGCCGCCCCGGCTTCACTCGCCGCGCGCAGGGCCAAATCCCGCAGCACATTGGTCGTGCCGTTTACCACGAGCACCGCCGCAAGGTGTTTGTTCGGACGCCCAGCCACAATGTCCGGTAGGGTCGGATCCCGCAAGTCGAGCGCGATCCGCCGCTCCGGGCGAACCAGCCGGACCTGCAACTGCCCGCGCCCGCCCGCGAACAAGAGATCGTTCGTCCCCCTCCGCACCGCCACCGGCAGCGAGACGCTGCCATTCGCATAAACGTCCCCCGCCCGCGGCTCGCCATTCACATAGACCATCGAGTGGCCGCTCGCCCGGAGCAGCAGCACCTCGTCCTGCTCCGCCACGAAGGGCAAATAGAAATAACCGCCCCGGGCCGCGGCCTGCGTGAACACCCCATCCTCCCGCGCCGTCACCGCTTCCCAAGTCCGATTCGTTCCGCCGGGCACTTCCAGGACATCCCCGGCCTGCGGAACCTTCCAGCGTCCCGTGACGATCTGCGCCTCGATCAGATCCGTCCGGAACGCGCTGCGGCCCATCCGCCCCGCTCCCCGAATCGCCACGCCCTCGCGCAACACCCACTCGGTTTCGGCGGCTCCGGCGGAGCCCAATATCGGCTGGCTCGCCATCACCGCTCCGAGCACCGCCAGCCCGGCCATTCTCCACATTATGCTTCTCACGCGTCTCGTTTTTCCCATGTCGTCCTACCGTTCCGCCCCACTCGGCACTAAAATCTGGAAGGTCGTGCCCCGGCCCAGCTTCGAGGTCACCTTCACCTTGGCATGGTGCGCCTCCATGATCTTCCCCACGATCGCCAAGCCCAGACCCGTTCCCCGTTTCTTCGTCGTTTGCAACAACGAGCCAAACACCGCCTGACAGCGCTCTTCCGTCATGCCTTCGCCGGTATCCTTGAACTCGATGATCACCCCGTCCGGCTCCTTGGCCCTCGCCGTGCGGATGGTCAGCTTCCCCCCGGTCGGCATCGCCTCCATCGCGTTCAAAGCCAGGTTCAGAAACGCCTGCCCCAATTGAATCCCATCCGCCTGCACCAGCGGCAGGTTCGGCTCCAGCTCGCGCCGCAATTCGATCTTCTGGCTCGCCATTTTATGCCGCACCAGCAGGCACAAATCTTCCACCACCGCGTTCACCTGCACCGGAGCCAATTCCGGGTCCGCCGTCCGCGCGAAGGCCAGCACCTGCTCCACGATCCGGTTCAAGTGATCCATCCGCTCCCGCATTACTTCCAGATCGCGCTGCCGAGGATCCCCCGGCGCGAACTCCAGATCGAGCGAATGATGCAGCATCTTGATGACCGTCAGCGGATTCCGAATTTCATGCGCTAATTCCGCCGCGAGCAGCCCGATCGCCGACAACTTCTCGTTCTGCCGCAAGTGCTCCTCCATGTCCACCAGCCGCTCGTAGAGCCGCGCCTTTTCGATCGCGATGGCCGACAATTCGCCCAGCGCATTCAGAATCTGGATCTCCTCGTTCGAAAAGCTGTGCAGCGTTCCGGTGTAGACATTCAGCACGCCCGTCGGCTGGCCCCGGTAGATGAGCGGCACCGAGAGCAGCGAGATCAACCCCTCCTCGCGCGCCACGCCCGCGTTTTGATACCGGCCCGAAGTCTGCACATTTTCCACCTGCAACGGCTTCCGCCGCCGCACGACGCTGCCGACCAAACTCTCCGTCACGCTCACGCGCGGCCGCTTCTTGTAGGCCTCGCTCGCCCCGTGGCTGGCCTTCAAATCCAGCCAGTCCCCCGTGGCGTCGAGCAGCCGCAGCGAACATAACTTCCCCCCCATCAAGACGCACCCTTCGCGCGTCACCGCCTCCAGCGCATCGTCCAGGCTGATCGTCGAGCTGATCGTCTGCCCGATCTTCGCCAGCGCCTCGAAGAGCCGCGCCTTCTGCCGGATCTGTTCGTACAACCACGTATTGCGGATCGCCCCGGCCGCATGCCCCGCCAGGTCCCGCAAGAGCTGCTCATCGTCCGCCGTGAACGCGTCCGCCCGGTCCGAATCCACATTGATCACCCCGCGGCTTTCCCCTCCCACCTCAAACGGCACGGCCAGCTCCGACCGGATATTCTCCTTCACCATCACGTACCGCTTGTCCTGGCGCACATCCGCGACGCGCGCCGACTTCCCGGTCCGCGCCACCCAGCCGGTGACCCCCTGCCCCACCCGCAGGCGCAGCTCCCGGCTGCCCTCCGGCAACCCATGCGACGCCTGAATCTCCAGAAAACCGGTGGTCGGATTCACCAGCACCACCGACCCGCTGCTCGCGCGCGTGATCCGCACCGCCTCCCGCACGGTCAAGTCCAGCGCCTGCTGCGGATCCAGCGTCGAGTGAATCACCTGGCTCACCTCGTACAACTGGCTCAGCCGCTCGTACCGCCGTTCCAGCGCCCGCAACGGCGCCGATTCGTTCGCACTCTCGTTCATGCCCGCACCCTCACCGCGTTCGCCACATCAGCCACCCGCCCAGGCCCCCGAACAACCCGTTCGGCAGCCACGCCGCCACCCACGGCGGCGCCATGCCGCCCGTCCCCAGGGCCAGCCCGATCCGCAGCAGCACAAAATACCCGAAACAAATGAAAATGCTGCTCGCCACCCCCACCACCGCATTCCGCCGCGAATGCGCCGTCATCCCGAACGGGAACGCGATCAGCGCCACCACCAGGCACGTCCACGGCTGCGCCAGCCGCGCGTGATACTGCGTGGCCAGCAGCGACCGATCCCGCTCATTCAGATCGAGATGCTCATCCAGATACGCGATCTCCCGCAGCGACAGCCGCGGCCGCTTGGCCGCGTCCCGCGCATTCAACCGGTTGAACTTGAGATGCAGGGCGATCTCCTCCGGCGTCTCGTCGATCTGCGGGCTCGTAAACAGATTCGTCTTCACCGGACGGAATTTCTCCATATCCGCCCCCGGCTCGTACGCGAAAATCTCCGCGTTCTCGAACTGCCACTGCCCATCCACCCGCACCGCCCGTTCCGCCAGCAACTGCTTCCGCACCCCACTCTCCAGCGTCCACTCCAGATGCGGGCTCGTCATCTCGTGCGTCCGCAAGTTAAACGACCCGATATTCCAGATCCGGTTCGCCCGGGCATTCCGGAAATTCACCCGCTCCGTCCATTCATCCTCGCCCTCCGCCTGCGCCCGCCGACCCTCCACCAACCCCTGCGCCGCCTCCGCGCTGTCCGGAGCCACATATTCATTTAACACGAACAGCAGGCCCGTCCCCGCCAGGCCCGCCGCCACATACGGCGCGCAAATCCGCCCCCAGCTCAGCCCCGCCGCCCGCATCGCCAGCAACTCGTTGTGCCGCCCGTGATCCGTCACCGCGTACAAGAGCGCCAGCAACAACGCGACCGGCAGCACCGTCACCAGCAAATCCGGCGTCCGCACCGCATAATAAAAAACGATCTCCCCCAGCGACAAGCCCGCCCGCTGCAACACCTCCAGATTGTTGAATAAATCGAACGAAATCCAAAACAACAAAAAACCCGCCAAACAATAACCCAGCGGCACCAGCAATTCCCGCACCAGATACCGGTCCAACAGACGCATCGCCCCGCACCGTACGCGCCCCTTCCCCCGCGGGCAAGCATCCACCAGCCCCGAACATCCCGCGGGGGGTGATTATTTGTGACGGGCACTGGGGGTGAAGGCGCAGCCGGCAGCCAGAGGGGGGTGTCGAACCGCTTTTGCGGGCCCTCCCCATTTTGTGAATGAGGAGGGCGGGAAGGGGACGAGGTTTCCTGGTGGGTGGGGTTGGAGGCTGGTGGGATTCGGGTGGTGGAAATGTAGACTTCCGGGGGGACGGGAGGGGGTTAGAAAGGGTGAAGGGCAGGTCATTTTGCGTGCAGGAAGCACTATTTACGCGGGTTTCGTGAGGGTGGGAGGCAGCGCTTGGCGGTGGCAGGAGGGGGGTTGCCGGGAGGGGGACGCTGAGTTTAACACAGAGATCACCGAGGACACGGAGAACAC
>CAYZKY010000202.1:0-9301 GCA_964478815.1 uncultured Verrucomicrobiota bacterium | reverse complement strand
ACGGTGCGCCGTGGGGCACGCCCGCGGAGGGCATCTCGCTGGGCGGATCTGGCTTGCATATCCGGACGGAGGATATCGCGGCGTTCGGGCAGCTCTATTTGCAGAAGGGGCAGTGGAAGGGGAAGCAGCTCCTCCCGGCAGCGTGGGTGGAGGCGGCTTCGGCGCGGCAGACTTCGAACGGAAGCAATCCGAAGAGCGATTGGGAGCAGGGGTACGGGTATCAATTCTGGCGGAGCCGGCATGGGTACCGGGGGGATGGGGCGTTCGGGCAATTCTGCCTGGTGCTGCCGGAGCAGGATGCGGTGATCGCGATCACCTCGGGGATTGGAGATATGGGGTCGGTGATGAACCCGGTCTGGGAGCAAGTGCTGCCGGCGATGGGGCCGAAGGCGCTGGCGGCGGATGAGGCGGCGCAGGGGAAATTGAAAGCGAAGCTGGCTTCGCTGGCGATCGCCACGGCGCAAGGGAAGGCGAGTTCCGGGCAGGCGGCGCGGGTGGCGGGGAAGCGGTACGCGTTTCCGGCGAACGACGCGAAAATCGAGTCGCTGACGCTGGCCTCGGCGGCGGACGGAAGCGCAAAGTTGACGGTGCGGGTGGACGGGCGGGAGGAAGCGCTCAGCCTCGGCCATGGACGGTGGGAGCTGGGGCGGGGGCAATTCTGGGCGTGGCGGGAGATGGCGCTCGCCGGGAGCGGCGCGTGGACGGCGGAAGACACCTACACGGCGCGGTTGTGCGCTTATGAGACGCCGACCGTAACGACCGTGCGATTGCGCTTCGCCGAGGGGCAAGTGACTCTCGAACGGGAGAACAACGTGGGATTCGGGCCGTCGAAGGCGGCGCCGTTGACGGGACGAGCGGAATAACGGAGCGCTAGCGGGGAGGCCGGAAGTGGCCGAGGTGTGGGATCGCCCGGCGCTGCCAGCGCGGCAAAGGAGGGCGCATCGAACAAGCGGTTCCTGCGTTCAGCCGGTGTTCAGCCGCCAGAGCGTGAAATTGAGCGCGGCGGCGAAGGAGACCCAGGCCAAATACGGCGCGAGCAGCCACGCCGCCAGCGGGCTGGGCTGGCGAAAGAGCAGCAGCGTCGTGCCCAAGGCGAGCCAGAGGGCCATGATTTCCGCGAAGGCCAGCGCGGGATTCTTGAGGCCGAAGAACACCCAGGACCAGAGCGCGTTGAGCGCGAGCTGGACGAGAAAGGCACCGAGCGGCCGCGCCTGCGCGCGAAACCCGCCGCGCCGCCATACCAGCCAGGCGGCCACGGCCATCATCGTGTAAAGGGCGGTCCAGACCGGGCCGAAAATCCAGTTGGGCGGGTTCCACGCCGGCTTGCGCAGCCCGGCATACCAGTCGCCCGGCATGAACTGCGCGCCGAACGCCGCCGCGCCAAAACACAACCCGAGCCAGCCGGTCAGCCCCAGCCAAGATTCGAACCCGCCCGGGGCCGCGGGATTCGCGGCCGAGGATGGTGCCCGTCGCGCGGGCGCGCCGCTCCCGTTTTTCATGCGTCTTCAGAGATTCGATAAACTCGCGCCGGCATCCTGCTCCAAGCCCGCTCAGACCGGGCTGCCAATGAAAATTGGCCGGAAACTCCGTCACGGAAAGTCAATCTTGGGCGGCTGGCTTTGTCCGCCGCGGCCCAAGCCCGGCCCCGGGAACCACGCGGGTGGGCCGACCGCCGCTCAAACTGGCAGCGCACGCGCGCATGGCGCAATCTGGCCCGCCCGCCGCGCCGGAACAAGGCTTCGTTTCGCTGGCATTCTGGAGGGGGCGCATCGGGACACGCCCTCGAGTTCTGGAGTTCCAAGTTTGCAGGGCCGGAACTAAAAATTCCCGAACGGGCGAAAAGCGGAACGCCGAACGAAGGGAGCGATGCGCCCGGCGAAGGCCGCGGGCGCGATGGAAGGAATTTCGAGCGGCTTCCTGTTTCCAAGCGGCCGGGCTGATGTATCTTCGAGGGCATGCTGGTGCGCGGGTTATCGATCATCCTTTCCCTGATGTGGTGTGCCCAGGCGGAGGTGCGGGAACCGCTGCCGGTGGAACGTCTGGCGAAGGAGGCGGCCATCGTGGTGAGGGCGGAAGTCATTTCGAAAACGGTACAGCGCGATCCGGCGACAGGAATCTTCACCGTGGTGGAGATGACGGTGCGGGAGGTCTGGAAAGGCGCGCTGGCGGAGCGCTCGATCCGGGTGGCGCATGCCGGGGGAATTTTGGGAGAGACCGGGCGGCGGGTGAGCGGGCAATCGGAGTACCGGCCGGAGGAGGGCGTGGTGCTGTTCCTGACACCGGGCAAGGACGGCCGGTGGGTGACCGTGGCGGGAGCGGACGGCAAGTGGTCGGTGCGGCGGGAGGCGAATGGGGTGGAACGTGCGGAGCGAGCCGGAAGAACCGGAGTGGAGGCGGTGGCGGTGAAAGAATTGGAGGCGAGGGTGCGAAAGGCGGTTGCTGGTGAGTGATTTGAGCGGAACTCAGAATGGGCCGCGAAGCGGACGGCGTATCGGGCGGCGGGCCGGTTGGGGCTGGGCCGCGGTGTGGCTGCTCCTGGGGGCGCTCGAAACGCAGGCGTTTGTCTTTTATCTGGTGGCGGATCGATTCCTGATGCGCTGGACGCCCGAGACGGGGAGTTACCCGGCCACGGTGGTGAATCCCTCGACGAAGCGCATCCGGTATTACTTGGCTTCGGACGCGTTTTCCGCGACGAACCGAACCGCGGAGCTGGAGGCGATCCGGTCGGCATTCGATGTGTGGGAGGGCACGCCGGGGGCGAAGGTGCGGTTCGAGGACGCGGGATTGCTCGTGCCGCCCGCGAACAAGGATCTGGATACGTATCTGGATAATACGAATACGGTGTTCTGGGTGAAGCGGGGGCTGCTGGTGGGGGGCGGCTTCGAGAACATGTCGGGCCGGCGGGCGTGGACCTCGGTGACATTTTCCTTCGACGATGGACGAATTCTGGAGACCGACACGGTGCTGAACGGGTTGCAGTACGGCTGGTTTACCGATTTCGAAAGCAAAACCAACACGGCGCAATTTATCGAGGGCGTGATGCTGCATGAAATCGGACATGTGCTGGGTTTAGACCATTCCCCGGGCGGGGGCGCGACGATGGCGAACGGGCCGGATGGGATCGGGACGCTGACGGGGCTGTCGGCGGATGAGATCGCGGCCGCGCGCTACTTGTATCCGGACGGAGTGTTCAAGGGAGGGATGATTCGGGGGATGGTGACGCTGAACGGAGCGGGTATTCTCGGGGCGGTGGTGGTGGCGGAGGATGGGGACGGGAACCTGGCGGGGGCGACGGTGACCCGGGCCGACGGCACGTACGAACTGCGGTCGCTGACCGCCGGGACTTACGCGCTGCGGGTCTCGCCCTTGGATCCGAAAAATACGGTGAATGCGCTGTCGTTGATGCGGGGGGACGAGGTGGCGATCGATTATGTGGAGGCCGTGACGGGTTTTCTGCCGACCACGAACATGCCCATTACGCTGGCGAGCGGCGAAACGAAAACACGGGATGTGCCGGTCACGGCTGGGACGCCCTTGCGGATCACCGCCTTGAGTCCGCCGGGGAAATTCGTCGATTCGCTGAAACTGAACCGGGTGGCGATGTCGATCCCGGCCGGGACGAGCAATCTCTTTTTCAGCGTGGCGGGGCCGGCGCTGGCGGCGACGGCCACGCTGACGGTGAGCGGAAGCGGAATCACGCTGAGCCCGACGATCTTCAAGGCGAACGCGGGGCCAGGCTTGAACAGCCTGACGGCGGTGATCGGCGTGGCGCACGACGCGAAGCCCGGATTGCGCACGTTGACGGTGGTGCAGGGCGCCAATCGAGCGTACGCGCACGGTTATCTGGACGTGGCCCCCGCGATTCCCGACGACAATCTCGATGGGTTCGACGATGCATTCCAGCGCCGTTACTGGCCGCGCTGGACGGCGCCTGACGCAAAGCCGGGGGCGGACTCGGATGGAGATCGATTCAGCAATGCGTACGAGGCCTTCACCGGGACCAACCCGACCAACCGCCTTTCGGTGAGCTTTCTGATCGACTCGGTCACGACGACCAGCCAGGGTGCGACGGTGGCGTGGAAAGCGGATGTCGGAAAGAAGTACCGGTTGCATGGCCGGGCGGCCTTTGGAGCAGAAACGCCGTGGGCGGTGGTGGCGGGGCCGCTGACGGCCACCGCCCAGAGCATGACGGTGCTGGATCCGAAACCGGCGACGGGGGCGCTGCCGGAGAAATTCTATTGGTTGGAGCTGGTGCCGTGAAACGGATCAACCGACAACGCAGGCCAACGGCTGGCTTGAGCTGGGCCGGCCACCGGCTAAGTCGGGCCGAGCACCTCATCCGTCACGCGCGACAACTGGTCGAAGGTGAACGGTTTTTGCAGCCAGGCGGAGATGCGATCGGCATAGGCCAGGCTGGGGCCGGCCTCCGGCTCGCCGCTGACGAGGACGAACGGGGTGCGGCGCTGGCCGTTTTCACGGACCTGGAGGAGTTCGAGGAGCCGCGGCGGCGCCAGTGTGGCGCCGAGCCATTGATCGCAAAAGACCGCATCGAACTGTTCCGCGCCGAGCAGGGTGAGGGAAGCCTCGAGATCCCTGGTCTGGGCGACAACGAAGCCTTTGCGCTCGAACAGACGGCGCATGGCGTCGGCGAGGGCCTTGTGGTCCTCGACGATCAGCACTCTCCGAGGGGATTTGGTCACGCTCCTTAAACGTTCACGAGGAAGATACGCCATGCCGAAGGCTCCGCAAACAAAAGGTGAGCGACGAACAGGGGGATCGAACGCCAAGGCGAACGGGGCGGGAACGCGGCCGGCACCGATGGTGTTGCTGGTCGACGGGCGGTCCAGCCCGGCGCACGGCGGGCAGGATTCGCTGGAAGCGATGCGGGCGCTCTTCACGGAGGCCCAGCGCCGGGCGGGGCGGAAGAGCCGCGGCCTTTCGCGGCGGATGCACGACCAGTTAATCCAGCAATTGACGGCGGCGAGCATCGAGCTGGCCTTGGCGCGGCGGGCCTCCAGCCCCTTCGTGACGAAGGATATCGACGGGAATTTCGCGCTCGTCTCGACCTTGCTCGACCAGGTGATGGAACAGACGCGGGCGATCCGGGCGGCGCTGCATCCGGATTCGCTGGAATGCTTCGGGCTGACGGCGGCGCTGCAAGGGCTGGTGCGCGACCGGCAGCAGAGCACGGGCTGGAAAGTGACCAGCACCCTTCAGGAAAGCGCCCTGGAACCGTGGCCGCAGGAAGTGCTGTACCGGGCGGCGGAGGAGCTGCTGGACAATGCCGCGGCGCATGCCAAAGCCACCGAGGTGCGGGTGGAACTGGCGGAGCGCGCGGGGCGCTGCCGGCTGGAGGTGCGCGACAATGGGGTGGGCTTGCCGTGCGCGCCCGGCCCGGGCGGGTGGCGGCCTGGCTGCGGGCTGGGCTCGATCCTGGAGAATGTGCGCATGCTCGGCGGCTCGCTCGAGATCGAATCGGCGCCCGGTTGGGGAACGGCGGTGCGGGTGGAAATGCCGAAAGCCAAGCGGACCCGCGCGGGGGGGTGAGGAGTGGCGATGCGGAAACGGCTTTATCTCGCGCTGTGGTGCTTGTGGCTGGGCGGCTTCGCGGCAGGTGGCCGGGCTGGGGAGTTCGATCTGGTCTATCCGAACGGCGTGGCCGTCGACGCGGGCGGGCGGGTGTATGTGACCGACCTCGGAAGCCATCGCATTTTCCAGGTGCAGGAGGATCGCGGACTGACGCCGGTGGCGGGGGATGGCGAAGGAGGCTTTGCCGGGGATGGCGGGCCGGCGGCGGCGGCGCGCCTGTTTGCGCCGCACGACCTGGCATTCGACCCGGAGGGCCGGTTGTCCGTGGCGGATTCGAACAATCATCGCATCCGGCGGATCGACCGCGAAGGAACCATCACGACTGTCGCCGGCAATGGGCGGCCCGGCCCCGCCGGCGGAGAAAAACCGGCGCTGGAGGCGGCGCTGAATAACCCGCAAGGGATCGCGTTCGATGGCGAGGGGCGGTTGCTGATCGCGGATACGTTCAACCACGCGATCCGGCGGGTGAGCCGCGAGGGGACGATGACGACGATCGTCGGCCGCGAAGCGGGTCTGGCCGGCGATGGCGGTCCGGCCGCGAAAGCACAGATCAGCCTGCCGACGGCGGTCGCGGTGGACGACGCGGGCCAGATTTACTTTTGCGACTCGGGGAACAGCCGCATCCGCCGGGTGGATCGGGAGGGGATCATCACCACGATCGCCGGGAGCGGTCCCGGATCCGGTCTGGCCGGGGCGGGCTTTGCCGGGGATGGCGGCCTGGCGACGCAGGGCAAGCTCTTCGCACCGATGGATCTGGCGGTGGCGGGGCCGGGCCGGCTGGTCATTTCGGACAGCGGAAACAACCGGGTGCGGGTGGTGCAGTTCGGCACGCTGGCGACCGTCGCGGGATCGGGCCGCGCGGAGTTCAATGGCGATGTCGGGAGCGCGCTGGCGGCAAGCTTCCATACGCCGCAGAAACTGGCGCTCGCGCCGGACGGCTCGATCTTGCTGGCGGACCGGATGAACCGGCGGGTTCGCCGGATCACGACCGACGGGCAGATTTCGACGGTGGCAGGGCGCGGAACGCCAGCGGCAGCGCTGGTGTTGCCGAAGGATTGAGCTACGACGGAGCCTCCCAGGGTCTTTATTGGCCAGCGAGATCGAGTTCGAGCTTTTCTTGCAGGTAACGTTCGTAGAGGGAGTCGCGGACGCGTTCCATGGTTTCGAGTTCGCGTTTGGCGTTGAAGTAGACGGAAAAATTGCGCCGGTCGCGGTTTTCCCTGTCCTGGGCCTCTTGGAGTTGCAACTCTATCTTCTCCATCAGTTCCCTGCGCGAGTTGGCCAGCGTCTCCCAGCCGAGCATGAGCCCTTCGATGCGGGCATCGATCTGCTTGTGCAATTGGGCGAAGGAAGTTAGCTGGCGGCGTACATCGGGATGCTCCGGCCCGTGATCGGCGCGGAGAGTGACCAGCCGCTGTTCCTGTTGCGAAAGATCGTTCAGAAGCTTGTCCAACTGAGGGTCGGGTCGGGCGATGGGGATGGTCTGGCGCAATTGGGCGGGGGATTGCTGCTTGAACTGGGCCAGCGTCTGATTCACTTCCTCATATTCAGCCGCCCAGCGGGCGCGGCTGCGGGTAAGTTCGGCGACACGTTCGGAAGATTTGGAGACGGGTTCTCCACCGCCGGGAGTTTCGCGGAGACCGAGCCCTTCGCGGAGCTGGGCCAGATCGGCCTGACGCATGCGAACCTGGTCGCGGAGGATGTCCATCTGCGCGTGCAAACGCATAAATCGATCCTTCCGCGAGATAAAGCCGGGGGGCAGGGCATTCGTGGACGTCGTCGCCACCGGGGCGGGGGCGACGTAGGGCTTGAGTTGCTTCGGCAGAACGGCGGGCTGAGCGGCGGGGGCTGCCGTGGCGGCGTCAGGTTCAGCCTCGACCGCCGTGTAAAAAAGAGGCTCACCGTTCTGCGCCGCAGCAGGCTGGTTGGGTTGATCCGGGACCGCGCGCGTGAAGGTGATAACGCCAAGCAGCATGGCCAGGGCGGTCAGCGGCACGCGCCATTTTCGGGCGGTGGAGCGGAATTGATTCAGCATAACGATTCTTTCCTTGAGTTGTTCGAACTGTGCGGACATCGGGACGAGAATGCCGGGATTGGCCCGGGGCGGGCTGGCGAGCGCGAGTAGCGTCTCGCCGTAGGCGCGGCGCTGGTCGCCGGCGAGGCGGGCGCAGGCATCATGGTCGCAGAGAAGCTCCTGATCGAAGCGCAGGCGCCGGAGGGCCAGCCAGACGAGCGGATTAAACCAGTGGATAGATTGGGCGAGGATGGAGAACCAATTGACGAGAACATGCCGTCGGCGCACATGGGCGAGTTCATGCAGCAGGATTAGCCGCAGGGTCTCGAGCGGGGTCTCTGCCAGAAGGCGCGCGGGCAGGAGGATAACAGGCCGCCACCAACCCGTGAGCGCGGGCACCTCGAGCCGTGGCGTGGCGCGCAACGCGATGGACTGAGCGATTCCAAACGTGGTGCGGCATTCGTCTAGGAGTGCGAGGAGGCGTGGCTCGCGGACGGGCTCGGCTTCCCGCAGCCATTGCCGAACACGGCGGCGGCTCCGTTCCACCCACAGGAGGCGCGCGGCCATGCCGAGAAACCAGACCAGCGCCCAGACCGGAGGTGTGTCGAGGCCGGGCAAAGCCTTTGGAACATTGTCAGCCGAAAGGTCCGCCATGACCTCGCCGGGCCGGTCTGCCAGGAGGGCGGTGGCATCGTCCCGGAGCGGGGGCGGTTCCGGCGAGGCGGCGTCGTTGGCCGTAACCGGAATTGACGGTTCCGACAGGCCGATCAAGTCCGGCGGAGAGAAGGCGGCGGCGCGGGGGCTGACTTCGAGCCAGTTCAATACGCTCAAGGAACTGGCTGGAGCGATGGCACCGCCCGGCCAGAGCAGCCGGGCGAGGATGAGGAGGCCGAGGAAATAGCTGAGGCCCGGATGCCGGCGGAAGGCGAGGCGGAGACCGGACACGAGGAGGATCAGGACCGACGCGGCGAGCGAGGTTTCGAGCGCCCAGATGGCGGCATGGGTCACAAAGGTCATGCTCATTCGACCGATCGGTCGAGGATCCGTTTTAATTCGGCCACTTCCGAGTCGTTCAGGCGGCGGTCGCGGACGAAGCAGGCGAGGAAGGGAGCGACCTCGCCGTCGAAGACGCGGGCGAGGAAGGAATGGGCGACGTGCCGCTGGCATTCCTCGGCGGTAACTCGCGGCTGGAACAGGTGCTCGCGCGTCTTTTTCGTGACGGCGACGGCACCCTTGCGGACAAGGCGCGCGAGGAGGGTGTGGATGGTCTTCGGTTTCCAGGGAGACGCCGGAGCGAGCGCGTCGACGACCTCGCGGGCCGTGCGCGGCTGCTTATCCCACAGCACCTTCATGACCGCCCATTCGGCATCGGAGATTTGCGGGAGGGCGCGCGGTTTGGGTGGAACGGCAGGCATGTTTTTCTTACAACTGTAAGACTAATGTCCTACAACTGTAGGATTAGCAAGCCCCAATTTTTGAAAATCGCGGGCCGACCGCCAGGCTCGGTCGCCAATGCGCCAGCATTTCCGATCGGTCGTGGTTGGCGAAAACTCTCAGGCCGACTCTCAGGTCGGCGGACTCCACCGCGTCTGCCCCTGTGATTTTGAACACGTTTGAACACGATTTAACACCGATTAATACTACCTACGCATGAATATCGGTATATTGATCCCCGACGAAGCGTTTACTTGATCCTGC
>CAYZKY010000201.1:0-9409 GCA_964478815.1 uncultured Verrucomicrobiota bacterium | reverse complement strand
TACCGAGCCAATATTTAATTTTCGATATTAAATTGTGGTCGTACTTTAAAAAAAGTAGAGAGCGTGTGGACACTCTCTACTTTCGCGACCCGGACGGGACTTGAACCCGCGACCTCCGCCGTGACAGGGCGGCGCGCTAACCAACTGCGCTACCGGGCCTTGATAAATCAAAGCCGTTACTTCTTGTACTGCGTGTTGCCTCTGGTGCCCCCAACGGGATTCGAACCCGTGTTACCGCCGTGAAAGGGCGATGTCCTAGGCCTCTAGACGATAGGGTCGTCGCGGCGCTGCCGGGCTCCATATATCCGCCAGCGTCGATTGTTTTTCAAGTAAAAAGGTCCTGGCGAGAAAGAGTCGGCAGAAATGCCGCCGGCCGCAGAGTGCGCGCCCGGCCGGAATCCGAACCTCCAGCATCACTCCAGATCGAGGCGTTCGATGCGGAATTGGGCGGGGTCGGCGGCGCCGAGGTCGAGGATGGAACCGTTTTCGTAAATGGCGAGGTTGACCCTGGCCTCGGCAATACCGGACTGGCGTCGTTGCCGTTGGAGTTCCTGAATGCCGAGAACATCGACGGCCACGGGGTCCTGGCTGAACCAGAGCTGATTGAGGGCCGCCGAGTAGTGGAGCAGGGTGCGTTCCTCGCCTTGGTACTGGCAGATCAAGGCATCGACGACGTTCAGGACCACTTTGTCGCCCACTTCGGGCAGGGCGTAAATTTCGGGCAGGGCATTGGCCAGCCGGTCGGTATCGAGCTCGAAGCGAAGCAGGTTGTCGATGCTGCCGAAGCAAAGTCCCCAGAATACACCGGAAACGCCAGCCAGATTATGGTTGAGCAGGGGAGTGAGCGTGATGACGCGAGTGAGGCGCTGCGTGAGGAGTTTGGAGACGTACGACTTGCGTCCGATGCCTTCGCCCTTGCGTCCGAATTCGAGATCGCCGTAAACGAGGCGGCCGAGCAACGGGGTTTCGTAGGCCACCGCGGGATCGTAGCCTTCCTCCTGGCTGCCGGCGATCTTGACTCCGTATTTTTCCGCCAGTTCGAAAAAGCCGGCCAGCCGCAGTTCTCCGAGGCGGCGGTCCCAGATGACGATTTGCCGCGCGGGCACGCCCGCTTCCAGCAGCGACTCGACCATCGCGGCGGCGACGGCGGGGCGGGTGCCGCTGTTCGCGCCGGGGGCGGAGTGAACTTTGATGCCGACGGTTTCCTGCGGAGTCACGCGCAGGCTTTCCCAGGCTTGGCGGAGGGTGGGCTGCCCGGTGTAGCGGAGGAGGCCTTCACGCATCATGCGGACCAGGGCGGCCGGTTGAGGGGTATAGGCGATGGTGGCGGAGCGGTTTTCGACCCGGAGGATCCGGCCGGGGTGGCGCGCGGGCTCGGCCAACGGCTGAACCTCGGCGAGCGCCCGCGCGCCGGCGGCCAGCAGCAGGGCCAGCAGCGGCAGATTCCGGACCAAAAATCTCGATCGCTTCACCACGAAATTGGACTCCGATGCGGTCGCGAAATTCGCAGGTTTCTTGACGCGCAAAGCCCCGAATGTTACCACCAAAAGGGATGTTGACCACCAAAATTTCCGGCACGCGAAAACGTGCCTGGTCGGGCTGGGCGCTCCTGGCGATGATGGCGATGCTTTGCGCCTGCCAGCCGCCGGGGGCGAAAGCCTTGTTGGATGGCGAGCGGCTGATCCAGGAAAAGGAGTACGAACGGGCGCTGCGGCGGCTCAACAAGGCGGTGAGCTTGCTCCCGGGCAATCCCCAAGTATGGAATCATCTGGGGCTGGCGTATCACGGCCTGGATCGTCCCGAACAGGCCGCGCGCGCCTACCTGCAAGCGCTGACCATCGATCGCAACCTCGCGCCGGCTCATTTCAACCTGGGCTGCCTGTTTCTGGAGCAGAACCGCCTGCCGGAGAGCATCACCGAATTGACGATTTTCACGACGCTCCAGCCTGAGCATGCCGAGGGCTGGCTGAAGCTGGGCACGGCGCAATTGCGGGCGCGCCGGCCCGACGACGCGGAGCGGTCGTTTTTGAACGGCCTGCGGCGCGCCCCGAAAAATCCCGAGCTGCACAACAATCTCGCGCTCGCTCATCTGCAACGGAAGCGCCCCCGCGAGGCGGTGCAAGCCTTGAACGCTTCGTTGCAGCACGATCCGGCTTATGCCCCGGCGCTGCTGAACCAGGCCGTGGTGGCGGAATCCTACATGGGCAACAAGCCGGCCGCGCTTCAGCGGTACCAGGCGTATTTGGATCGCAGGCCGCCCAACGCCGCCGCAGTGCGGATGGCGGTGGATCGCCTGGAGCGGGAAATGGGCCGGCCGGAGCCGTCGGTCACCCCCGCGGAAGCGGTGGCCACGGTCGTGAGCAATCTCGCCAGCGCGTCCACTTCCGCGGTCGCCAGCGCGGTCCGCCCGGCAGCCAGCACGAATCTGCCCAGTCCAGTATTGCCTCCTCCGCCGCAGACCGGGACGGCGCTTGTCCAAGTCGCCGCGATCAAACCTGAGGCGGCGTTGCCTCAGACGGTCTCCGAAACCAAGCCTCCATCGGCACCAACCCGGCCAGTCATCGCTCCGGCGGCGACGAATACGCTGGCGGCCGCCCCGCCGGTCGTTGAACCCCCGAAAACCGCGGCCCCCGAGCCAGAGCTTGCGCCATTGGAAGTGGTCAGCGTCGCCACGGAACCTTCGGTGAAGCGCGCGGCGGACCCGGACGATCCGTTGAGCCCGTCCGGCACGGTTCTGCGCGCGCCTAGTCCGCCTGGCACCCGGACGGCCCCGGCTTCCGTTCCTGCTTCGGTGCCGTCCATTCCCCAGCGTGACGCAGCCTCGGCTCCAGCGAATCCGCCGGCGGATGAACCGCCGTTGCTGGCGCCGCGCAAAGCGCCGGAGGAAAGGCCCGGACTGTTGGAGCGAATAAATCCGGCGACTTGGTTTCGCCGGGACGAACCGGGCCGGTCGGCGCCGCCGCCGCGCATCTACGCGCGGGCCGTCCCCAACCCGTCGGAAGAGGCCGCCCAGCCCGAACGTCCGTCAGGCCCGCGCTATCCGTATCGCCGCGATTTGACATTCCCCCAAGGAAATCGGGTGGAGGCCGAGCGCGTCTTTTCCCAGGCCGCGGAAGCGCATCAACAAAACCGGCTCGCCACCGCGGTGGAACTCTATCAACGAGCCATCGCGGAAGACCCTTCGTATTTCGAGGCGCGGTACAATCTGGGTCTGGCCGCCTATCAGAGCCGCGATCTGCCGCTGGCGTTGGGCGCTTCGGAAGAAGCGGTGGCGTTGCGCGGATCGGCCCCGAACGCGCGTTACAATTTTGCGGTGGTCCTGCGCGAGGCCAATTATTTCGAGGATGCGGTGCGCGAGCTGAATCAAGTCCTGACCGTTACGCCCGGCGACGCGCGCGCGCATCTGGCGGCGGCGAATATCCTGGCCGAGCAGCTCGGCCAGCCCGCCGAGGCTCTTCGCCACTATCGCCGCGTTCTGGAGCTGGAGCCCAACCATCCCGAGGCGGCCCGCATTCGCGCGTGGATGGCCGGACAGCGCTGATCCGGCCAAATCGCGGAATTCAGGCGGGGAGTTTCGGGCCGATCCGCCGCCGCTCCGGGTTCAGGTGATCTGGATCGCGAGGTTGACCGTGGCGTCGGGAGTCGAGCCGACCGCCAGGTCGTCGACCAGGACCGTGGCTTCCAGCAGGGGATTCGCCGAGGCATCGAGAATCACTCCCGCGCGCAGGAGAACTTGCAGGCCCACGATCCGGAACAGATGCGCGTCGGGACCGCTCAAGGTCAGGAGATTCGCGCCCAGCAGATCGTCGGTGACGACGATATCGGCCACCCGGATGCGCGTCGCCGTGCTGGTGGATTCCGGCAGGCTGGCCACCACGTTCGCGAGCTGCACGGCGGCGGGAGGATCGTTGCTGTCCGTGACCGAAATGGCGAGAGAGGCCGTCGCGTCCGGGGTCAGCCCCACGCTGGGATCGTCCACCGCCACCGCCACGTCGAGCGCGGGGTTCGTTTCGAAATCGAGGACCACCCCCGCTTTGAGATACAATCCGGCGCCGACGATCTCGAATAATGACGCATCGTCCCCGGTGAGGCCCAACTGGTTCGTGCCGCGGCCATCGTCGGTGATGACGATATCGGCCACTTTGACGGCGCCTGCGGTCGAAGTGTCCTCCGGCAGGGAGGTTACGGTGTTCGTCAAGGAAACGCCGGGCGGCTGATTGGGGGGAGTGATGGCGATGGCGAGCGCTTGCGAGGCGTCTGGCGTGCCGCCGGCCGTGGCATCATCGACATGCACGGTCGCCTCCAAAACCGGATTGGCCGATGCGTCCAGAATCACTCCGGCCCGCAGGAGAACCTGCATCCCGACGATGCGGAACAGATGCGCGTCCGGGCCGGTCAGGGTCAGCGCATTCGTGCCCAGGGCGTCGTCGGTGATCGCGATGTTCGCGACCGGAATGCGCTGGGCCGTGCTGGTATCGGCTGGGAGTTCGGTGACGATATTCGTCAAATTCACCGCGCTCGGAGCATCGTTGGCATCGGTAACCGCCATCGCCAGAATGTCCGAGTCGTCCGGGCTGGCGCCCACGCTGGGATCGTCCACCGTGACGGCGACATCGAGGGTTGGATTCGTTTCGAAATCGAGGGCCGCGCCGGCCTTGAGGAACAGCCCGCCGCCAGCGATCTCGAACAGGGCTGCGTCCGCCCCGGACAGACTGAGCAGGTTCGTTCCCTGACCATCGTCCGTCACCACCACGTCGGCCACCTTCACCGGGCTGGCGGTGGAAGTGTTTTCCGGCAAGGCCGCGGTCACGTTCGCCAACGACACGCTCGGCGGCAAATTCGGTGGAATGATCGCGATGGAGAACGACTGGGTGGCGTCCGGCGTCGTCCCAACGCTGGGATCGTCCACCTGAATGACGACGTCGAGCGACGGGTTCGCCGCCGCGTCGAGCACTACTCCGGCGCGCAGCAGCAACTGATTCCCGACGATCCGGAACAGCACCGCGTCCGGCCCGGCGATCGTCAGCATATTCGTTCCCAGGGCATCGTCGGCGACCGCGATATCGGCGACGCGGATGCGGGCTGCCGTGCTCGTTTCCTGGGGCAGGGAGGCGACCGTGTTGGAGAGCAGGATCGCGGTGGGAGGTTCATTGCTGCTGGTAACGGCAATCGTCAAGTTCTCGCTGTCGTCCGGGTTCGCGCCGACCGCCGGGTCGTCCACGGCGACACTCACGGAGAGCGAAGGCTTCGTCTCGAAATCGAGCGCCGTCCCAGCTTTGAGGAACAGGGAACCGCCGGTGATTTCGAACAACGCGGCATCCGCGCCGTGGAGGCTCAGGGCATTGGAGCCGAGGCCGTCGTCCGAGACGACGATGTCGGCGACTTTGACCGGCGAGCTGGTCGGAGTGCTCTCCGGCAGCTCGGCCACCGCGTTCGCGAGAGACAGGGAAGGGGGCAGATTCGGTCGAACCACCGCCATCGCGAGCGCCACCGAAGCGTCGGGCGTCGAGCCTACGTCTGCGTCGTCCACATGGACCGTGACCTCCAGGAGCGGGTTGCCCACCGGATCCAGCACGACACCGGCCCGGAGCAGCACTTGGGTGCCCACAATGCGGAACAGCGCCGCATCCGGCCCGCTCAAGGTGAGCAGGTTGGTTCCCAACGCGTCGTCGCTCACGACGATATCGGCCACGCGGATCCGGACGGCGGTGCTGGTGTTCGAGAGGATCTCCGCCACGACATTGGCCAGCGCGACTCCCGTCGGCGGCTCGTTGCTGTCGGTGATCGAAATCGCCAGCGCTTCGGTGTCGTCCGGCGTGCTGCCGACCGCGGCGTCGTCCACCGCGATGGTGGCTAGCAGCGTGGGTTTGGTTTCGAAATCGAGCGCTACTCCTGCCTTGAGAAACAATTCCAACCCAATCAGTTCGAACAGGGCCGCGTCCGGGCCAGTGAGGCTCAAGGCGTTGGTGCCTTGGCCTTCATCGGTAATCACGACATCGGCAATCTTGACCCTGGCCGCCGTCGACGTGGCCTCCGGCAGCGAATTTACCACGTTGGCCAAAGCCAGCGCCGGTGGAAAGTTGGGCGGTGTCACCGCAATGCTCAATGCGGCCGAGGCATCCGGGTTCGCGCCCACGCCGGGATCCTCGACCGACACGGTGACGTCGAGGGACGGGTTGGCCACATGATCCAGGATCACGCCCGCGCGCAGCATCAATTGGTTGCCCGAGATGCGGAACAACACGGCGTCGGGGCCGGAGAGGAAGAGATTGTTGGTGCCGAGCGCATCGTCGGTCACCACGATGTCCGCCACCCGGATCCGCACGCTTGTCGATGTATTCTGCGGCAGGCTGGTGACGGTGTTGGCGAGCGCCACGGACGGCGGCTCGTTCACGTCCTGGATCGCCAGACTGAAAAGGCCGGTCGCATCCGGATTCGATCCAACCGCCGGATCATCGACGGCTATTGTAGCCGACAGCGTAGAGAGCGCTTCAAAGTTCAGAACCACGCCCGCTCGCAAGTAGAGGGAGCTGCCCACGATGGCGAAGTGCGCTGCGCCAGCGCCGAGAATGCTCAGGTTGTTCGTCCCCCAGCCATCGTCGGAAACGACGATATCGGCCACCCGCAACCGTTCGGCGGTCGAGGTGTCTTCCGGCAACGAACCGGCCGTGTTGGCAAACGAAATGCCGGTGGGCGGGACGTTGACGATTCCGAATCGCGTGTAGCGCAGCCGATATTCGCCGGTCGAAGGTGTTGCCCCTTCCGCTTCGGTAGGCGCGCCTTCAGCAAGCAGATAGTACTGCCCGCTGGCCTGGATCCGGATCGCCAGCTTGGCCTGGCCGATGTCGCCTCCGGCTCGGGAGGGGCTGGCGGAAAAGAGCACTTGCCCGGTGCCATCCACCAGGTGGATCGCGGCGAAGAGCGTGCTCGCCCCGCGCCGGGCGGCTTCGATCTCGATGACTTCCCCGGCGGGAAGCTGGCCCAGCGCGAAATAATCGAGGTCGCCCGCCGGCGCGATTTGTCCATCCCATTCTCCCTGGCTGCCGATCGCGCCGCTGGCGTGGGCCGCTTCGAGGATCTCGTGGTAACCGAAATTGGAAATCGGGCGTGCTCCCGTCCGCACCTCGTTCCCCGCCCCGTCCACCACGGCCAGCGAGAGCACAAACGTGCCGGTCGAGACGGCATCCCTGAATTCCTGGTTGCTCGGGTAGTCCACCGCGATGGCATAAACGCCGGTGGTCGGAACCGTAAAGCGGAGGTACGCGTCGGAACCTGGGCCCGATCCCGTATCGCCGAGCACAAAATCGGACGGTCCCAGCACCGAGATCCGCGGCAGGTGGAACCCGCCAGGAGTACCGGCTGCCACCATGATCGATTCGCCTGCGGTCAGGGTGGTGGTGAAGAGTTTCGTTTGGCCGATCCCTCCGCTGATGCCGAGGATGGTCGCATTGCCCCCTCCGGCGGCCCGGGCGGCTGCGAGGTCGGTAACCGTGCCCGCGTCCTGGATGACGGTTGGGTCGAAGACCCCTACCTCCAAATGGAAATCGCCCGCGCTCTGGCCCGTCCCGATCACTTGTATGAAATAGCGGCCCGTCGTGGGAATGGTCACCCCCGCCACCGCCGGATCGGCCACGCCTGCCGCAGCCCCGTGATTCAGCGCCAGTTCCCCATCCGGTCCGAACACGCGGATGGCGGCGTCCAATCCCGCATTCGCGTGCAACTCCCATCCGATAAGCTGTCCGGCTCCCGCCGGTCCGCCGGAACTGTCCACGATTTCGAGCTGCCAGGTGCCGGCAGCATCTCCTCCGTCCAACCCGCTCAACTCGGATTCCGGCTGAAACCGTCCTCCGAACGGTGCGGCGGAGCCAGCATCCGCCATGGCCAGCGCCGCCTCGTCGTCGAAGATCGTGTAGAAATAGCCGTCGCCATCGCTGCCATTCCCGCTCGAAAGGCCGATGCGCACGCCCGTTGGCGAAATCAAGGTCACCGCCAGTTCGGCAACGTTCGGATGATCGATGGCGACCAGCACGTCCAGGTCGGCCAGCGTCAGGCTGGTGGGGATGTCGATGGTCGAAAGCGCCGCGGCGCCATTCTCCGGGATCGCGAGGCCGGCGTAATTCCCGAACCGGCTGGCGCCTCGCTCCGGCGTCTGGACGGCCACGGAAATGCGCTGCCCGGCCACCAGATCGATGGCATAGACCTTTTCGCCGCCTGGAGTGCCGAGGGTGTCGTGCAGCGAAAGCCAGTTCACACCGGGGCTGATGCCGTAGGGCTGAGTCGGCAGGGACTGGGCGGGTGCAGGGGTGAGCGTGAGAGACCAGCCGTTCAGGGTGCCCGCCGTACCGGCGGCGTGATCGATCACTTCGAGCGTCCAAATTCCGTTCCCGGCCAGCCCGTCGAAATCGCCCAAATATCCGGAACCGAAGTACCGTCCTGAAAAGGAAGGAGTTCCGAGGGTGATGGGAACCGGCGCTTCATCGTCGATGGTTGTTCCATTGAAGTTGGCTCCGCTGCCGCCCACCGCGGCGAAGAGGGGCACCCGCAAGCCGCTGGGGCCGATCAAAGTCACTTCGAGGTCCGAGACCCGGCCGTGGTCGATATCCAAGGTTACGTCGACATCGGCGACGCGGAAGGAGCCGGGAACGGTAATCGTCGAGGTCGTCGTCGCTTGGTCGGCGAGGGCTTTGGGCGCATCGGTGGAGGCAAATAGGGTGGGCGCAGGCTGGCCGGGAGCAGGCGGGTCGAAGATACCGCTGCCCGATGGGGGAGGGGAATGGGCGGGGGCTTGGGGGCCGTCATCGGCCGGATTGGGCCCTTGGGTTTCCTTCGGATATTGCGACGGGTCGAAGGGGTCTTCCGGGAGAGACTGGGCCGTCAGCCCGCCGAAGGATTCATCCGGGGGGACTTCGGTGGGGAGCGACAGCGCTTGCCAAACATCGCCTTCCGGTTCCAGTGCGGCGGCGGGTTTCGCGGCCTCGGCCTCGGCCGCCGAGGCGTCATCCATGACAACGGCAGGATCGGTGCCGGACAACAGAACCCGCGGTTCCAACTCCTCGAACTCAAACTGGGAATGTGGGCCCATCGCGATGTGATTAATGGCCGTAATTAGCGGAAAAAGCCCAAAAAAGCAAAAATATTCCGGCGCATGGCGGGATAAGGCAAGCGAAGGCGCCTGGGGGGTGCGATGGGTTCTGGCGGCCGGCTGGGCTCGCCGCCTCCTTCCCCAAGGCCCCGCCGAAACACCAAACCTCCGCTTGCGCCTCCGCCTCCCCGGCGGTATCCATAACCATGATCGCGAACTCAAACTCGCGGTCGCCCGGATCGATTCCGAACAACAGGCGCGACATCCTCGCGCCTCCTGTTCCGATTCTCCCCCGCGCGACCCCGCCGCCTCGCCGTGTCCCTTCCT
>CAYZKY010000200.1:0-9413 GCA_964478815.1 uncultured Verrucomicrobiota bacterium | reverse complement strand
CGTCTTCGGCTGGATGCAGGATCAAGTAAACGCTTCGTCCAAAGTCATTATACCGGAAATCATGCGTAGGTAGTATGAGCCATCGCGTCGACTGCCTGGATTACCCCGAAGCCGATCGCCTCGGACTGCCCATCGGCTCCGGCCTGATCGAATCCGGTCACCGCCATGTGCTCCAGGCCAGGCTCAAAAAGGCAGGAACCGCCTGGTTGCGAAGTCATGCCGATGACATCGCTCACCTCCGCGTCCTCCGCGCCAATCAGCAATGGCAATCCCTATGGAACTAAATCTCACCCAGAAAAAATTACACCCCTCGTCCGGTCGGCTGGCAGTTTGGGCTTGCTCAGGCGCAATGAGATTTGTTACAAGCTCCGAAACACGTATGGCTGCGATCGGCCGGTTTCAGAAGGGTGACGAGATTTTTTACGCCAAAGTGGTCGATGGCGAGATCTTCAAACTGCGCGGGGATGTATTCGGCTCCCCTTCCTTCGAAAAAAAGCCGACACCGCTCAAGGGGCTCAAAACGCTCACGCCGGTGGCTCCCTCGAAGATCATCGCGGTGGGGCTGAATTATGCCGACCACGCCCGGGAATCGAACAAGCCGATTCCCAAGGAGCCGCTGTTCTGGCTCAAAGCCACGACTTCCCTGATCCCGGACGGCGGGAAGATCGAGATTCCCTTTCCCGAGCACCGGACGGATTTCGAAGCCGAGCTGGCGATCGTGATGGGCCGGCGGGTGCGCAACGTGACCCCGGCGGCCGCGCCCCGGTATATTTTCGGCTACACCGCCGCCGAGGATATCAGCGACCGGACGATCCAAAACGCGGAAAGCCAGTGGGCGCGAGCCAAATCGTTCGACACGTTCACGCCGCTGGGACCGTATGTCGAAACGAAGATCGACCCGCACAACCTCACGATCCAGCTTTTCCAAAACGGGCAGCTCCGCCAGAACTCGAATACGAGCCAGTTGATCTTCAACTGCTACGACCTGGTGAGCTTCATCTCGACCAACATGACCCTCCTGCCCGGCGATATTATCATCACCGGCACGCCGAGCGGCGTGGGCCCCATCCAATCGGGCGACCGGCTGGAAGTGCGCATCCAGGGCATGACGCCCCTTGTCAACACGGTCAAGTAGTCCTCCTCTTCCAAGAAATCGTCCCAGCGGCGGATTCCGCCGCTGCGGTGAGCGTCTCTACTTCCCGCCACGCAGCAGCTTCTCGACGCGCAGGACATCGGAAGGGATATCGACCCCAACACTGTCGTATTCGACATTGGCGACGGCGATGCCGATGCCGTTTTCGAGAGCGCGGAGTTGTTCGAGTTTTTCGGCGTGTTCAAGGCTGGAGACGGGGTAACCAACGAGGCGGAGGAGAGTTTCGCGCCGGTATCCGTAGATGCCGAGGTGTTTGAGAAACGGGAAAGAGGCCAATTGCTCCCGAGCCGGAGCGTGCGCGGCATCCCGGACAAAGGGGATGGTGCGCCGGGAGAAGTAGAGGGCCTGGCCAGCCCGGCTGACAACCACTTTCACGACATTCGGGCTCTCGTATTCCTCGACTTCGCGAAGGGGGGTGGCGGCGGTGGACATCTCGGCCCGGCTGAGAGCGTCGGCGACGCGGTCGATGACCGCCGGATCGATCAAGGGCTCGTCGCCCTGGATGTTCACGAGGGCATCGCAGGCGTGGCGGGAAGCGACTTCGGCGATGCGATCGGTGCCGCTGGGGTGATCCGGCCGGGTCATCTCGATTTCGGCGAATTGCTGGGCGACCTCCCAGATTTGCGTATCGTCCGTAGCCACAATCACTTTGGCGAGCGAGCGGGCCTTCAGGCATTGCTCGACCACACGCTGGATCAGCGGCTTGCCGGCGATCAAGGCCAGCGGCTTTCCGGGAAACCGGCTCGACCCGTACCGCGCCGGGATCACTCCTATAATCTTCATCCGCGCCCGGTGATACTCACCGCCCTCCGCCGTGTCGACAGCGATTTCTGGCTGCGGTGAAGTTCGAGCCCAATCCGAGACGATGCGGCGTGAGAGATGCTGGAATGAACTGTCGAATGGGTTAAGCTGTCAATGGGTTAGCACTCATGTCGCATTGCCGGAATACTCTGGGATCGATCCTTGCCGCCGTGATTTGCGGCGGGGCGGCGCTGGCTCATGCGGGGCGCGGCGCCGAATTGTCCGAGGCGGATCGCACTTTCTTCGAAGGGAAGGTGCGGCCGCTCCTCAAGGAGCACTGTTACAAATGCCATAGCGCCGAGGCGGACAAGGTCAAGGGCGGGCTCGTGCTCGACACCCGGGAAGGGACGCTGAAGGGGGGAGATTCCGGGCCGATGATCGTGCCCGGCGATCCGGAGAAGAGCCGGTTGATCGTGGCGGTGCGGCATGCCGACCCGGATTTGCAAATGCCGCCGAAAGAGAAACTGGCGGCGGAGCAGGTGGCGGTGCTGGAGGAATGGGTGCGCCGGGGCGCGCCGGACCCGCGGGAGGGCGGGGCGCCGGCGAGCGCACCGGAGATTCCGCTCTGGTCGGCGCAACCGATCCAGCGGCCGGAAGTGCCGAAAGCCGGTGCCGACCTCGATCCCATCGATGCGTTCCTCGTGGCAAAATTGGCGCAAAGCCAGCTCGCGCCGAATCCTCCGGCCGACCGGCGGAGCTTGATCCGCCGCGCGACGTTCGATCTGACCGGACTGCCGCCGAAGCCGGAGGAGGTGGCGGCGTTCCTGGCAGATGAATCTCCCGGAGCGTTTGCAAAAGTGGTGGATCGATTGTTGGCAACACCGCAATTCGGGGAACGGTGGGGCCGCCATTGGCTGGACCTGGCGCGGTATGCGGATTCGAACGGGCTGGAAAACAACATCCCGTATCCGAATGCTTGGCGGTATCGGGATTGGGTCATCCAGTCGATCAATGCGGACCAACCCTTCGACGACTTCGTGCGGCATCAGATCGCCGGCGATCTGATGCCGGCCAAAGATACCGAGGCGCAAAAGGCCCAGTGGACCGCCACGGGTTTCCTGATGCTCGGGCCGAAAAACTTCGGCGAGCCGAACCGGCAAAAGCTCCTGATGGACGTGGCGGACGAGCAAATTGACGTGACATCGCGGGCGATTCTGGGGCTGACGGTGAGTTGCGCGCGGTGCCACGATCACAAGTTCGATCCGGTGCCGACGCGAGACTATTACGCGCTCTCGGGGATTTTCCGGAGCACCTACACGATCAACGAAGCGATCAACGCAGGCCCGCGCGATCCGAATGCGGGCGCGCCGTGGTCTGAGCGGCCGCTCGGCACGCCCGAACAGGTAGCGGTGGTGGAAGCGTACCAGGAGAAGCTCGGGAAAATGACCGCGGAGGTCAACGACGCTCGCGAGAAGCGCCGGCAGATTTCGACGACTGCGCCCGGCGGGATCGAGTCGGGCCGGCTCGATGGCATTGTGCTCGACAATTCGGCGGCGGAAGTGGTGGGAAGCTGGAAGCTCTCGAACTATTCCACCAATTTCGTTGATCGCGATTACCTGCATGACGGCAATGAGCGAACCGGCAAGGGAAAGAAGCGGGTGCGGTTCCGGCCGGAGATCCCGCAGGATGGATTTTACGAGTTGCGGCTGGCTTACACCGCGCGGCCGAACCGGGCGACGAATGTGCCGGTGCGCGTGGAGGGGGCGGCGCAGCGCACGGTTTACCTGAACCAAACGGTCGAGCCGCGCTACGACAGGGCGTTCGAGACGCTGGGCCAGTTCGAACTGCGCCGGGGGACGAACAATGTGATCGAAGTGCTGACGGACGGCACGAAGGGCTTTGTGGTGGTCGATGCCCTGCAATGCCTGCCGCAGGATATCGAGCTGGCGGCGCGCTTGAAAAAAGGCGGAGCGGAAGGGCCATCGATGATGACGCAGGCCATGGCCGTGCAAGCCGCGGACGATCTCGAGTACAAGCTGGCCGATCTGCGGGCGACCGCGCCGCCGCCCGCGCCGATGGCGATGGCGGTGCGCGAGGGGGAATCGAAGGATGTGCCGGTGCAGTTGCGCGGGGATCCCGACAAGCCGGGCACGACGGTGCCGCGCGGCTTTCTGACGGCGCTGCCCAAGGCCAAGCCGGTGGAACTCAAGAGCAGCGGGCGCCTGGAACTCGCGGAGTGGCTGGCGGATCCGGACAATCCGCTCACGGCCCGGGTGGCGGCGAATCGGATCTGGCAGCATCTTTTCGGGCAGGGTTTGGTGGGGACGCCGGACAATTTTGGGCGAATGGGGGAGACGCCGTCGCATCCCGAGTTGCTCGATTACCTGGCGGGAGAATTGATCGATCAGGATTGGTCGCGCAAGAAGCTGATCCGGCGGGTGATGCTGACGCAGGCGTATCAGGCCAGCAGCGCGGCGAATCCCGCGGCGGAGCGGATCGATCCGGAGAATCGTCTGCTCTGGTGCATGAACCGGAAACGGCTGGAGGCGGAGGCTTTGCGCGACGCGATTCTCGCGATCAGCGGCGCGCTGAATCCGCAGGTCGGCGGGCAGGATGCGGACTCCGAACTGCCGGTGACGAATCCGCCGGTGCAGGGCGGGGCGATGAACTCGACGCGCCGGAGCGTGTATCTGCGCATTCAGCGGAACAATGTGCCGGACTTTCTGCGCGCGCTCGATTTTCCAGACCCGCACGCGCTGGCGGGGCAGCGCTACGTGACGGCGGCGCCCACGCAGGCGCTGCTCTTCATGAACAGCCCGGTGGTGATCGAGCAGGCGCGGCTCTGGGCGGAGAAGCTGCTCGCCGAAACCGGCTGCAACGACCGCGAGCGGCTGGCGTTGGCGTGGGAGCAGGCTTATGCCCGGGCTGGCACCGCGCGCGAACTGGAACTGGCCCTCGGGTTTCTCGCCCGGTACGACACGGCGCTGGCGCAACTCGAACCGGCCGCGGAGAAACGGCGCGTGAAGGTCTGGGCCGGGCTGTGCCACGCGTTGATCGAGTCCACCGAATTCCGATTTTTGAACTGATATGAAAACGCTCCTCTCGCGCCGCGAACTCCTGGAGAACTGCGCCTGCGGTTTCGGGTATGTGGCCTTTTCGTCGCTCTTCGCGGGGCTGGCCCGCACGCTCGAAGCGGCGGAGCAGGGGCCGCTGGCCTTGCGCCAACCGCATTTTAAACCGAAGGCGAAGCGGATCATTTTCCTCTTCATGCATGGTGGGCCTTCGCAGGTGGATACGTTCGATCACAAGCCGCTGCTGAGCCGCGACGCCGGGAAGGCGCTGCCCGAATCGTTCCGGCGCGGCGGGTTTCTCGATGTCAATTCGAAGCTGATGCCATCGCCGTTCGAATTTCGGAAATCGGGACAGAGCGGGCTGGAGATCAGCGAGGTGTTTCCGCAGATCGCGCAATGCGCGGACGATCTCTGCCTGTTGCGCGGGATGCACACCAAGGGGCAGGATCATACCCAAGCCGTGCTCAACCTGCATACCGGCTCGAACAACCAGGTGCGGCCGAGCATGGGTTCGTGGATTCTCTATGGGCTCGGTTCGGAGAACCAGAATCTGCCGGGGTTCGTCACGATCAGCCCGCCGATCATCACGGGCGGGCCGCAGAATTACGGTTCGTCCTTCCTGCCAGCGGTCTACCAGGGCACGCCGATCGGCCAGCAGGACACGCCGCTGACGCAGGCGCAGATCGCGCATATCAAGCATCCGGAACTGCCCCTGGCGCTGCAGCGGCAGCAGCTCGATTTCGTTCAGGAATTGAATCGCGGACATCTGGCGCGTTCGGCGGCTGACCGGCATATCGAAGGGGTGATCCAGTCGTATGAGCTGGCCTTTCGCATGCAGACGGAAGTGCCGGAGGTGACGAGCATCGCGAAGGAGCCGGAAAGCGTGCTGCGGCTGTACGGCGTCGACCAGACCCCGACGGATAACTTCGCGCGGCAATGCCTGCTGGCGCGGCGGCTGGCGGAGCGGGGCGTGCGCTTCATTCAGGTCAGCCACAACTTTCGCTGGGATCAGCACCAGAATCTTAAACAGGACATCACCCGGAATGCCGCGGAGGTGGATCAGCCGATCGCGGCGCTGCTGCGGGACTTGAAGTCGCGCGACATGCTGAAGGATACGCTCGTGATCTGGGGCGGGGAATTCGGCCGAACGCCGACCGCGCAGGGAGGAGGGCTGGATGGACGGGACCACAACCCGCATGGGTTCACGCTCTGGATGGCGGGGGGCGGCGTGAAGGGCGGGCTGAGCCACGGCGCGACCGACGATTACGGGTATAAGGCCGTGGAAAACACGGCCGATATGCACGACCTGCATGCCACGATCCTGCACTTGCTGGGATTGGAGCACGAGAAACTCACCTTCCGCTACGCCGGCCGGGACTTCCGGCTGACGGATGTTCATGGGCATGTAATGAAGGCGATTCTCGCGTGAGCCGGTCCACGATTTGAACCGGAAGAGAAAGTCGCCAAGCGGTGGAGGGAGATTGCGCTGCGAGGCTGGTTTTTGCGACGCTGCGGAGGATGCCCGACGAATTGGCGACAGGACCTGCGGCCGGTAAGCGCGCGCGCCCATGAAACTCGACGCTATTGCGCGGCTCCAGCGCGACGCCCGGCGCGTGAGCGAGATCATCGCGGTGCTGGTCCGCTATGGCCTGGCGGACTGGTTGAAGGGGCTGCACTACTCCTGGATTCAGGAGCGTTTGCGGAGCGCGGATGGGCAGGCGATTCACGATCTGAAGCCGGAGGTGCGCGTGCGGATGGCGCTGTCCGAGCTGGGGGCCACTTTCATCAAGCTGGGGCAGATGCTGAGCACGCGGCCGGACCTGGTTGGAGCAGCGGCGGCTGAGGAATTGGCAAAGCTGCAAACCGCGGCGCCCGCCGACCCGTTCGAACAGATCGCGGCAATCATCGAGGCCGAACTTGGACGCCCTCCGCAAGCGCTTTTCGCCCGGTTCGACACGGTACCGCTGGCCTCCGCCTCGATCGCCCAGGTGCATACCGCGCAGTTGCCCAGCGGCGAGGAGGTCGTGGTGAAGGTTCAGCACGCGGGGATTGCGGAGAACATCCGGTCGGACCTCGAGATACTGTGGGCGCTGGCGGAGCTGGCCGAGAAGCATTCGGCGCCCTTGCGATTGTTGCGCCCGGCGGCGACCTACCGGCAGTTCCGGAGGATGCTGCTGCGCGAACTCGATTTTACCCGGGAACGGCAGCATCTGGAGGAGTTCGCCCGGCATTTCGCCGAGGACGAAACGGTGCATTTTCCGGCGGCGTTTCGGGCCTTCTCGAGCCGGCGCGTTCTGACGATGGAGCGGCTGGACGGGGTCTCGGTCTCCGATGCCGAGGGGCTGGACCGATGCGGAGCGGATTTGAACGAATTCGCCCGGCGCGGGGCCGCGATGTACCTGGAGATGATCTTCCGGGATTCCTTCTACCATGCGGATCCGCATCCCGGAAACCTGCTCCTGCTGCCCGGCGCGGTGCTGGGAGTGATCGACTGCGGGATGGTGGGCCGGCTGGATGAGGACCTGCGGCAGAATGTGGAAGAGCTGCTGCTGGCGGCTTCCGAACATGATGCGGGGCAGCTCACCGAGGTGGTGCTGCGGCTGGCCGACGCGCCGGCGCAATGCCCGCGCCAGCAATTGCGCGGGGATTTGCACGATTTTCTGGCCGATTACGTCGGGCGGCCGATCGAGGATCTGGATGTCAGCGAAGCGTTGGTGAACCTCGTGGAGATCATCCGGCGGTATCACATCGCGCTGCCGCCGGAGCTGGCGTTGCTGTTGCGGACGCTCATTCTGCTGGAAGGGACCTCGCGCCGGTTGGACCGCGAGTTCAGCCTGGCCGAGGTGATCCGCCCGTACTACTTCAAGATGGTGCAGCGGCGCTTCGCTCCGGGCAAACTCCTGGTCCGCCTCCGGCATGCCGCGCGGGATTGGGACCAATTCCTGGATGCCCTCCCGCGAAACTTGGGGGATGTGCTGGAACGGTTTCGCCGGGGCAATTTCGACATCCACCTGGACCACCGCCACCTGGACTCGACCATCAACCGGCTGGTGATGGGCCTTCTCACGGCCTCCCTTTTTCTCGGCTCTTCATTTCTTTGGAGCTTGAAGGCTCCGCCGGTCATCGGCGGCGTGTCGGTGGTCGGCGCGGCGGGATACATCCTCGCCATTTGGTGGGGCTGGCGGCTGTTCCGGGCGGTGCGCCGCTCCGGCGACATCGATTCCTCCAACGATCAGCGCTGAACCCGAACTCGTCGTAAATCGACGTGTCGCTTGAGACAGTCTTCGCCCTCGCTTGATTTCTTCCGCAGCAAGATCCGGCGGCATTTCGCGCCGGAGAACGCGAAAAAAAGTTTCGAAAAGCCCTTGCCCCTGACGTTGCGTCAGGGCGGAGCTTGGGCATGAAACGGGAGCGCCGGATGAAACCGACGAACGAACGGACGAACGAGAACCGCTACCAGCCGCACGAGTTTGCCCGCCGGGCGAAAGTGACGGTGCGGACGCTGCACCATTACGACCGGATCGGTCTTTTGCGCGCCAGCGAGCGCACCGCGGCGGGGTTCCGGGTGTACCGGGACGAGGATTTCGTCCGTCTCCAGCAGATCGTGACGCTGAAATTCATCGGCTTCTCCCTCACCGAAATCAAACGCCTCCTGAACCGGAAAGGCGCGGGGCTCGGTCCCGCTTTGCGCGCGCAACGGCTGACGCTGGAAAAGAAGCGGCAGCATCTCGAAGCCGCCATCCGGGCGATTGCCCAGGCGGAGCGGCTGGCGTCCGCCGAACCGGCCCGGGATTGGGAGACGTTCCAAAAGATCACCGAGGAAATCCAGATGCAATCGAACACCGAATGGACGAAGAAGTATTACAATGACGAGGCCCAGGCCCTGATCCAGCAGCGCCAGCCGCTCTGGTCGCCCGAACTCCAGAAGCAATGCGAGGAGCAGTGGTCCTCGCTCTTCCGGGATATCGAAGCGGCGGCTGGACGGCAGATCGACCCCGGCAGCTCCGAGGCGCAGGCCCTCGCCCAACGCCATGCCGGCCTCATCGGCGGCTTCACCGGAGGGCACGCCGCCATCGCGGAAGGCTTGGACAAACTTTGGGCCGATCAAGCCAACTGGCCGGAAGTCTTCAAAAAGCAGGTCTACGAACCCTTCGCCGGGCCGGCCAAAGCGGGTGAAGCGCAAGCAGCCCCCAGCTTCGTGAGCCCGGAGGCCACCGCATTCTTCGAGCGAGTAATGGCGGCGTATCGCCAGGCTCATCCAGGAGTCGCCTCCTGATGGCCAAATTCTCATCGAGCCGCCCCGGCAACCTTCCAGGCCGAGGCGGTTGTCCTCAAAATCGGCGGCGAGCGTGCGGGGTGCTTCCTAAAAGTTTGAAACTCCAAGAAGTTCGAAAGCCTCAGGCGGAAAAAATGGTCGGGGCGGTGAGATTCGAACTCACGACCTCTTG
>CAYZKY010000199.1:0-9519 GCA_964478815.1 uncultured Verrucomicrobiota bacterium | reverse complement strand
CTGGAACCAGGCCTATTTGCTCCAATGACTCGGATTTTAGATGCGTTGGCCCTGCAATCGCGATTGACCCCGCTGCGCCCGCTACTAAAGTTGGGAAATGCCCGGTTCCAGAATTGCCATTGCTGGACGAGCCTTCTGGCCGCGCCGCCTGGTTTGGGCCGTTTTGATGGCGGCCTCGGCGTTGGTCGTGCAGGCTTCCGAGAGCCCCGCAAGCTCGCGGCATTGGGCGTTTCAACCGTTGTCGAAAGTCGAAGCCCCGGTTCCTCAAACCGGACAAGACCCGCAACATCCCATTGACCGGCACCTGGCCGCGCGATGGCGCGAGCAGGGGCTTGAGCCGGTGCCACCGGTGAAGCCTGATACGTTGCTGCGGCGGGCAAGCTTTGATTTAACCGGGCTGCCTCCGATGCCCGAGGAGCGGCGCCGTTTCCTCGCGGACCGGTCCCCGGATGCCTTCGAGCGCATGGTCGAGCGATTGTTGCGTTCCCCGCGTTATGGCGAGCGCTGGGGGCGGCACTGGATGGACGTGGTTCGCTATGCCGATACGGCTGGGGACAACGCGGATTATCCGATTCCCGAAGCGTACCGCTACCGGGACTACATCATCGATTCCTTCAATCGCGATCTGCCGTTCGACCGGTTTGTCCAGGAGCAACTGGCGGGTGACCTCCTCGCCAGGGAGCGGCCAGATCGGAGAACCGAGGGGATCATCGCCACCGGCTTCCTCGCGCTCTCGCGCCGCTACGGCACCGGTCCCTACGAACTGTGGCATTTAACGCTGGAGAACACGATCGAGACCGTTGGCCAGGCCTTCCTCGGCCTGAACTTGAAATGCGCCCGGTGCCACGATCACAAGTTCGATCCCCTGACCATGCGCGATTACTACGGCCTGTATGGAATCTTCGCGAGCACCGAGTTTCCCTGGGCCGGCTCGGAGGAAATCGCCTCCAAGAATTTCAACCGTCAGAAGTTTCCCTCGCTCGAATCGGAAGAGGCCACCCGCACGAAACGACGCGATTGGGAGGCCCGCCAGGAAGCGCTGCGCGCCGCCATCGCCGCCTTGGAGAAGGAAAAACCGGAGGCCAAATCGGACCAGGAGAAGCACGTCCGGCATCTGGCGGCTCTCAAAAAGGATCTGCGCACGTTGGAAAAACCCGGAGTGCCGCCCACATTGCAGGCTGCCTATGCCGTGGCGGAAGGCCGCGGCGCGGACGCCGCGCTCCACCTGCGTGGCGAACCGGCTCAAGCAGGCCCGGTCGTCCCTCGCTGCGCGCCGGAGGCCCTCGCGGGCGAAGCGAACTTGCAGATCGCGCCCGGTTCCAGCGGCCGCCTGGAATTCGCCCGCTGGCTCACCAGCCAGGCGCAGGACCTGACGGCTCGGGTGATGGTTAACCGCATCTGGCAGCACCATTTCGGAACCGGACTGGTGGCGACACCCAACGAATTCGGCGCGAACGGCGCTGTCCCGGTCCATCGGGATTTGCTGGACGATCTGGCGCGCCGGTTCATCGCTAGCGGCTGGTCCGTCAAGGCGATGCACCGCTTCATGATGAGTTCTGAGGCGTACCGACGTTCGAGTGCCAGCCACGCGGAGAACGAGCGGCGCGACCCGGCGAATCGCTATCTCTGGCGATTCGACCGCCAGCGGCTCGAGGCCGAATCGATTCGAGATGCCATGTTGCTCGTCAGCGGCGAGTTGGACCTGTCGCGTCCCGGGCCGCATCCGTTCCCCCCGCCGGAACAATGGACCTGGACCCAGCACACGCCGTTCAAAGACCGCTACGATTCGAAACATCGGAGCGTCTATTTGATGACGCAGCGGCTCCAGCGCCATCCGTTCCTCGCGTTGTTCGACGGGCCGGACACGAACAATTCCACCGAGGCCCGCCGGGCTTCGACCGTCCCGCAGCAAGCCCTCTTCGCCATGAACAATCCGTTCCTCGAGCAACGCGCCGAGGCGCTCGCAATCCGGGTATCGGCCGAGGAGGACACGGCCGAGGCGCGCCTCACCTCTCTCATCGAGATCGTCTTCGCGCGTGACCCAGCGCCAGGCGAATTGCCGCGCCTCACCGGATGGCTCGCCCAGGCCCGGCAACTCGCCGGGGGATCCGGGTCTGATCGCGCGCAGCACGAACGACTGGCCTGGACCACCCTGGCGCGCGCGTTCCTGGCTTCGAACGAATTTCTTTATGTGGACTAGGCTCAATCGCCGCCGCTTTCTCGGGTCGTGCGGAACGCTCGCCGCCAGCCTCGGCGCGCTGAACGCGGCTGATCGACTCGCCACGGCTGCCCTGCTTGGCGAAGGGCACCCGCTTGCGCCCAAGCCGTCGAACCACCCTCCCAAGGCCAAACAATTGGTCTTCGTGTTCCTGACTGGCGGCTTCTCGCATCTCGACACGTTCGATCCGAAGCCGAAACTGCGGGAGATGCACGGCCAGTCGATCCCCGCCTTCGGACTTCGCCCCGACGAGGCGCGTCCCTTGCCGCTGCTCGGATCCAAATTCCAGTTCCAACCGAGCGGCCGTTCGGGCCTGCCGATCAGCGAACTCTTTCCGCGCCTCCGCGGCGTGGCGGATCGGCTGTGCGTGATCCGCTCGATGCATACCGATATCGTCGAGCATTTCCAGGCCACGCTCGCCATGCACACCGGCTCCGCCACCGTGCCGATGCCCAGCATCGGCGCCTGGCTCAGTTACGCTCTGGGCACATTTAACCCGAATCTCCCTTCCTACGTCGTTTTCGCCGAACATCTGCCTTACGCCGGCGCGCAAGTGTGGGACAGCCACTTCCTGCCGCCGGAGCACCAAGGGGTGCGCCTCACTCCCGGCAGCCAGCCCATCCCCGATCTGGATCCGCTTCCGCGCCCGGTGACGTTGCGGCAACTCGAGGCGGAAATGTTGCACGACTTCAATGCTCGGCATCTCGAGGCGCGTCCGGGGGACGGCGCGCTCCGGGCCCGCATGAACAGCTTCGATACCGCCCGCGGCATGATGCGGGAAGCTCCCGAAGTGTTCGACCTCTCCCGCGAGTCCGACCGCACGCTCGAATCGTACGGCCTGGCTCGCGGCGAAAACCGGTCCTTCGCCTGGCAATGCCTCATGGGCCGGCGGCTCGTCGAGCGCGGCGTGCGGGTCGTGGAACTCATCGACACCGGTTCGCACGACAACTGGGATTCGCACGGCGATTTGGAAACGCACCGGCCCAAGGCCCTGCGCGTCGACCGCGCTCTCGCGGCAATGCTGCACGATTTGGCCGACCGGGGCTTACTCGACGAAACGCTCGTCGCGATCTGCACCGAATTCGGCCGCACCCCCTGGAGCGATGGCGGCAATGGCAAGGGCCGCAACCACTATGCCAAAGCCTTCTCCTGTCTCCTCGCCGGCGCGGGCGTGCGCGGCGGAATCACCTACGGGCAGACGGACGAGTTCGGCGCGGAGATCGTCGCGAACCCCTGCCACGTCCACGATCACCACGCTACCATCCTGCATCTCATGGGTCTGGATCACGAGCGCCTCACCTACCGATATGCCGGCCGCGACTTCCGTCTGACCGACGTCGCCGGTCGTGTTTTGCATCCGATCCTCGCCTGATGGTTGTCGAATCGCGACAACACCCCGATATTGTCTCATCCGAGTGGCCTATCTGAAGCTTCACGCTTGAAATTGCTGTGGTTTGCAGGAACTTTCTGCACCAAATGGGATTCCGTGGTCTAGCCGTGTTGGCCCTGCTTTGCGTCTCTGTCTTCGGCGCGCCGGGCGACAGAAAGTGGGCTTTTCCTTTGACCGGCCCGGTTTCGGTTCCGGCCTTTTCCTCGAGCGGCGATGCGATCGTTGCGGACGCGTCCGGCCAGGTGTACTCCGTCACTTCGGCGGGCGCGGCCCGGTGGTTCGCGGCTGGAGCGGATCAAACGAACAACGCTCCGGTCGTCGGCGCGGATGGCACGATTTACCTCGCTGGCCGGCGCTTGACGGCCCTCGATGGCGCGGGCGCGGTGAAATGGATCTACCCAGCCGCCTCCGTGCCGATCCCCGCGCAGGGCGCTTTCCAAACCCCCGTGCTCGGCCCCGATGGCGTGGTCTACTCCTCGTTCGTCGAGCCCGGCCAGGAGACCCGTCTAGCCGCCGTCAATGCCGATGGCTCGCCGCGGTGGACGATCACGGGCGACTTCACCACCCCTTTCGCGGTCCAGGCGGACGGCAGTTTGATCTACCTCAAGCGGGCCGCCTTCGGACGGCTGAACCCGGACGGCATCCCCTTGTGGGAAGTTCCGTTTCTCGATCCGCACGAGTTTCCTGTTTCACTCACGGCGGACGGCACGATCCTGTTGCCGGTGCAGAGCGCGGTGGCCGGTGTGGGCCGCATCCAGGTTTATGCTCCGACCGGGGCGCCCGTCGGGTTTCATGAAATCGCGAACCCCATCGGCACGGCGGTGGGTCCCGATGGCAAGATGTACATCGCGGCGAACAGCGGATTGGTTCGAGCCTTGGGGCCCGCCCGGGACTTCCTCTGGGAACGTCTCCTCCCGGTTGGAACCGCGCCTTCCCAGGTCTTGGGAGCGCCGGCGGTCGGCGCGGATGGGCTCGTCTACGTCACGGTCGGGGGCTCGCTCTACTGCCTCGATGCCTCAGGCACCGTGGTCTGGAGTCACCCCAGCGGGTTTGCCTTCGCCACCCCGCCGCTGCTTGCCTTCGATGGCACCGTCCTGTTCGGCGCGTTCGGTTCGCCGGCCACGCCGGGGGCTTTGATCGCGGTCGAAACGGCCGGCACCGGCGTTAGCTCGCTCGGTTGGCCCATGCATCTGCGCACCCCGGCCCGGAACGCCGCCTTGGCCGCCCAGCTCGAGCTTCCGAGCGTCCCCACGGGGGTGCGCGGTTCCGTGGATCTCTTCACCGATAAGATTGTCGTGACCTGGACGAGTGCGCCCGACGCCGTGTACTACGACATTTATCGCCAGCCCAGCGACCAATCTTCGGAGCCCGTCCTGATCGCCCGCAATATCACCGGGCGGACCAGTTATGAAGATCGCCCGCCCTTGCCCGCGACGGGCTACCGTTACTTTGTTGAAGCCCGCAATGCCCTCGGCGCCAGCGGCCGCAGCGCCTTCGGCAGTGGCCGTCGCCGCGTCGCCAATCTCGGCGAAGTGTCCTGGTCGTTCGCCGCGGCGGGCGGCATCCAGCCCGGTCCCGCCATCGGCCCGGAAGGACAGGTCTACTTCGCGTCGGCCGACGGATTTCTCCATCGGGTGCAGCAGGGCGGCGCTCCCGCCTGGCGGTTTGCCTTCGGCGGAACTGTCGCTGGCCCGATCACGCTGGCGGAAGACACGGTGTATTTTACTTCGGATGGCCTCCCCGTCGGCAGCTTCGGGTTGCGTGCGGTCGCGACGGACGGCCTCTTGCGCTGGGAATTGCCGCTGAACGGCAGCGCGGTGCCCGGCCTCGCGTTGGCCGCGGATGGCACGCTCTATCTTGGGGATGAGGCGGCTTCCGAAGACACTTCCGCCCGGCTCCTTGCGATCTCGCGCGAAGGCGCCGTCAAGTGGGCCTTCCCCGTGGAAGGGGGGCTTTCTCATCCGCCGATGGTCGGTGCGGAAGGCCGCGTTTATCTGGCCTCCCGTCTGGGCGTGATCTATTGCGTCAGCGCGGCCGGGGCCGAATTGTGGCGCATCGCAACGGAAGATCTCCAGCTCAGCGGTCCGATCCAGAACTCCCCGGGTCTGCTGCTGTTCGGCGGGCAGGAAATCCGTGGCGTGAATCCGGATGGCCAGGTGCGCTGGAGCTTTCCGACCATCGGCGGCGGCGTGGTGCGCGCGGTGGATGTGTTCGATCAGGTCATCGCCCAGGCCGACGGCCACGCGCTCGTGCTCGGCGCCGCGGGCGATGAGATCTGGCGCGTGCCGCTTTCCGGCACGCCCGGCGACACCTTCGCCACGGATGCCGATTGGCGCATCTACGCGAATTTGAGTGACCGCATCGCCGTGTTGAGCTTCGTCGGCGAACCGCTCGGAACATTCGCCTCCGGAGCGAACCTCCGGGCCGGGCCGGTCCTCGCGGGTGGCGAGGTGCTTTTCGGCGACGATGCCGGGTTGCTCTCCGCCGTGCGCATCGATTTTCCTCCGAACACCTCGGCGTGGCCGATCACAGGCTTCGATTCCCGCAATACCCGGCGGCAGATCAGTGCCTCCGCGCCGTTCGAAGTTCCCCAGGTGGCGGCCAGCCAGGGAACGGGACCCAACGTGGCGGTCACTTGGACCTCCGTGTTGGGCGCCACCGACTACGACGTGTTCCGCTCCGGTTCGCGCGTGCTTGCTCAAGCTACGCAGGTCGGCCAGGTGACCGGTCGACTGGCCTTCGAGGACGAAGCCGTGTTGGTCGGGCGATCCTACTTCTATTGGGTGCGCGCCCGCAACGCGGCCGGGACGGGCCAATTCAGCGATGTCGCAAGCGGGTTTCGCCAGCCGCCGAATCTTGGCGACCTGATGGGCGAATGGTCGTTCGATGGACGAGTTTCCGGACCGCCCGCTTTCGCCGGCCAGCTTGTTTGCGTCGGCATTTCCGCGCCCGACGATACCCGGTTCGGCCAGGCCGGTGTGCATGCCCTGGAAAGTGCGGGCGAACTTCGTTGGTCCTTTCCGATCAGCGCGCGGCGGGTCTGGCCCCCCAGCATCGGGGCCGACAGCACCATCTATGTGGCCGCCGAGCCCGGCCTGCCTCTGACCGCCGTCAACACCAATGGCACGGTCCGCTGGACGGCGCCCGTGATAGGCAATCTCACGGGAACACCCGCACTCGGTCGATTTGGCCGCATCCACTGCGCCACCGATCAAGGCCGCGTCCATGCCTTCGCCACGAACGGAGTCGCGCTGTGGACCTACGACGCCGGCCAGCCCATTTCAGCTCCGCTCGCGGTCGGTCCGGGCGATTCGGTGGTCGTGGCGACCGACGATGGCGTCATCCACTCGCTTTCTTCCGACGGCACGCTTCGCTGGAAAGCCTCCACCCAAGGCACACCCGTCGGCGATCATCCCCGTCAAATCGTTTCGGTGGATGCGAACGGCGTCGTTTACTTCGGTTCGGTGACCTCCAGCGCGGGATCGCTCCATCCCGATGGAACAGTGCGTTGGCGTCTGGCAGGGGGCGTGGCCTTTGCCGCTCCCTTGATCCGGCCCGACGGAACGGCGCTCGTCCTGCGGCCCGAGGGCCATCTCGCCGCCCTGGACGCCGCCGGTAACACGCTTTGGTCCTATTCGATGGGGGCGCCGCCCTCCACGTTTGCGGTTGCGGGCGAGCTGGCCAATTATGTTTGCTCCGCCGATGGACAGCTTCACGCCGTCTCCAGCCGAGGCGCCAAACTTTGGACCATTCAGCTCCCGGCTCCTGCTCGAAACTTGGGCGTGGGCCCTTCCGGCATCATCTACATAGGCGCGGCCGATGGCCGCTTGCGCGCGCTTTATGAACTGAGCCCGCAGCTTGGACAGCAATGGACCGGGTACCAGGGGGACGTCCGCCGCACCGGGCGCGTCACTGGCAATATCGCCATTCCCACCCCACCCGCGGCGATTTCGGCCAGTTTGAACCTCTACACCAATCGTGTTGAACTCTCCTGGAGTTCGGTTCCCGGCGCGTGGTACTATGAGATCTGGCGAGGGACGGGGCCAGCGGGGGATATCCTCCTCCCGATCGCTCAACTGAGCGGCACCAATCAGCTTGCGGACCGATCGATCGAGGTGGATCAAATCTACACCTACGCCGTCCGCGCCGGCAACGACGCCGGGGTCGGCCCCTTCAGTGTCTCCGTCGATGGCGGGCGGCGTTCGAATGTGCCCGGCGATATTCTCGCGGAATCGTTTTTTGATTTCACCGTGCCGCGCGGTTTGGCGGCTGCCGATGGACAAATCGTCCTGGCCTCCGAAGCGGGCCTCCGCGCCTTCGGCATTGATCTAGCACCGCGCTGGTCGCTCGATTCCGCCGGCCAGGGCTACTTCCCTCCCGCGATCGCCTCGGATGGGACGATCCTCGCGGGACGCAGCGATTTTGTCCTGGCCGCCTGTCAGCCTCATGGAGCGGTCCGGTGGTCGATCACCAATCTCGGCGCGATCAACGGCCTCCCCGTCTTAACGCCCGGAGGGCAGGTCTATTATTACGCGGGCGAGACCCTGGCTGCCGCGAATCTTGCGGGCGAAGCCGCGCCCTCCAGTGTCGCGGCGGCGGCCCCCGGCTCCGCGCCGGTGCTTGCGGCGGATGGCGTGCTCTATGCGCTGCCTGAAAAACAAACACTGGCGGCCTACGCTCCCGGCGGCGGCGAACTCTGGCGGGTGGCGTTGCCTGCCGTGCCCTCGGGCGCTCCGGCCATCGGCTCCGATGGAACCATCTATCTCCCGTGCGAGTCGGGGCAGCTCTGCGCCGTGCGCCGGGCCGGGTTCCTCGCGTGGGCCTATGCTTCCGGAGTCGAGGCCGCCGCGGGCCCGCCCGTCATCTCGCCGCTTGGGACGATCTACTTTGGGGCGGGCTCGTCCCTCCAGGCCGTCGGCCCCGACGGCACACCGGCTTGGGCGGTGGACTTGCCCGGTGCGGTCCAGGAAGCGCCGGCCGTGGCCTCGGATGGAACGGTCTATGCCGTCACGCGCGCGGGAACGATCCACGCCGTGTCCGAGAAGGGCAGCGTGCTCTGGCAGGCCGCCCTCGATCGCGGCGTTCTGGCCGCGCCGCTTTTCCTGGCCGATGGCCGGCTCATCCTGGCCAGTGAAGTCTCCCTCCTCGCGTTGCACACCGGCAAGCGCCCCGCCGATTTCCCCTGGCCGACCGCCGGGCAGAACATTCGCCGCGCCGGACGATCAACCGCCCTGGTCCGGCTGGACCCGGAACCGGCCGGCGGGGTCTACGCCAACGGTTCGGTCACCTTCCGCCCCGTCCTTTCCGGCGGCGGGGCGATTACCAATCTCATCCTCCGGCGGAACGGCGAGATTCTGGCCGTCGCCACCGATCCCTCCGCGCCCCTGATCTGGCAGGGGCTCCTCCCCGGCACGAACCATTTCATCCTCGAAATCACCGATGCCGTGGGCCGCGGCTTCGTCCAGCACGTTCCCATCGTCCGCGCCGAACTTATTCTGACGCAAACGCTCTCGCCCCCCAGCGACCTGATCCTCAAAACCCAGCGGGCTCCGGGCTGGCGCTACGTCCTCGAAGCCAGCCCCGATCTGATCAACTGGTCGGCCGGAGCCGCGCCCGTCTTGAACGACGCCGAAGTGATCTGGGTCCTCCCCGCCATCCATCTCAACGGCCCCGCCACCCTCTACCGCGCCCGCGCCGAACCGGAGTAGCCCTTGGGGGACACCCTCGCCCCCCACCCGGAGTTGCCTGGGGCGGAGGGGGGCTGGCCCGCGACCGCGCGGCAGCGGGGAGGGCATCCGCAGGGGCAGGGAACTATTTAAGAAAATGTATCTTTTACAACTTTTTTGACTCTCTGAGATAGTCGCGGCACGAGGGACTTTGCGCGCAGGAAGTCCTATTTACGCGGGTTTCG
>CAYZKY010000198.1:0-9674 GCA_964478815.1 uncultured Verrucomicrobiota bacterium | reverse complement strand
GTCCGATCCGGACCGCTCAGAAGACTCGGAAAAAATTAGATGCGTTTGCCCTGGTTGCCGGCCACAAAACGGACGGAACTGTTGCTGTTCGTGGCCGAGAGCCTGCGCAAGGAAGAAGCACCGCTGCCGGAGCCCCGCGAGTTTTCCGAGCAACAACTGAAAGCCTGGATGGACGAAGATGAAGAGGCCATGCACCGGTTCCGGGCGGGCGCGTGAACCTGTTTTTGGACGCCAACGTGGCGCTGGCCGCTTGTGGAAGGCCAACCGGAGCATCCCGCGCGATTTTTGACCTGGCTCCCGTCCATGGCTGGACGCTGTGCCCGCTTCCCAGCGCCAGCGGCGCGGAATGTTTATAGCGTACGAGGCCCCACCAACCCTCAGCCCCAGCGGGGCGACATAACTCCCACCCCTTTGGAAAGTCGCTGTCGGCTTCGGCCCACCCGCCGGCTGGGAAATTGTTTCTCGCCCCCGCGTGCTCCCCTGCGGCCCTCCTGTTGTCTGAAGGGGGTTCATTTGGGGGGCAGTTCGAGATTCGCAGAACCGGTGGGGTTCAGCCAATACTCGCCTTGGAGGTATTGCCCGATGGCCTTGATGCGGGCTCGCATCACGCCATATCTGGGCGGGGTGCCAACCCGGAAGTAAATCTGGCCTTCCCATCGGTTGGTCCAATTGGGTGCCTCAGCCGGAAGTTCCATTCGGAATTCCTTCTGGTAACCGTTCGACGGGGCGAGAACAGGGAATTGCTCCTCGGTCGGAATGAAGCCACCATCGTCTACCGCCATCGCGAGCGACCAAGTATAAGGCCCGGGTTTGTACCGGAGGGGGGCATGCACCCGAACGAAGATCAAGCCGACCTTGTCAGCAGGTCCAGAATAAATATGCATGGGGGTGGGAGTTCCCGATCTAGGCACCTCCACGTTAATATAGTTTCGGAATATTTGCGCAGCCTGCCCTTTCTTCCGAAATCTGAAAATCACGGGGTTGGCTGGGTCAGCTTCATGGTAGTTGCTTGAAACAACAGTACGAAAATGAAAACCCGTCCGATTCTCGGGAAGAAGGTCATAGCCTTCGGCATTTAAAATAAGGGACATCTGATATCCTTCAAGCCCCTCGATGGAGAACAAACCACTTGAGTCGGAAGTAGTGGTTCTTTCGCCTTGACCATCGAGCTGGACGTAACTGAAAGTGACTTGAACACCGGGAATTGCATTGGAATTCCCGTCTATTGCTTTTCCAAAAAAGGATATCGGCGCTCGCATCAGCTCACTAGCGGCATCCTCTTGAACGTTCAAGCCAGGTGACGAGGAGTGCTGGGCAGATACCCGTGTTCCGGACTGTATATTGGCGGGTATTTCAGTAGGAAGCTCCACTGCGGAATCGTTCGTGCTCCTCCGCAGCGTGATTACACCAAATACGACGACTAAAGATGCTACGGCAATCAGTCTAAATATCGCTCGACGATGACTCATTGAAATAATCGGGCTAGCGAATGTGATTGGGCCGCGACACGCACGCCGTAGTCTCGGAACAGGTCTGGTTTGGAAACTTTCTGGTTGAGCATCCACCTCCCTCTTCCCTCGGAATTCTTAACGGGGCGGGGCGGGGTTCGGTCCCGCGCCGGGGTTTGAGGGAATTCGCCGGGGCGGCTGGGCGATGTAAGCCGCGAGGTCGCGGGCGGCTTTGGTTTCGAGGCCCGGCTTTTCGAGGAAGCCGAGATCGCGAGACCAATCGATGAACCGGTACTGCCAGGTGCCGAAGGGGATGCCGTGGCGGTCGGTCAGGCCGGCGGTCATGCGGGAACCGTCCGGCAAGGGATCGCCGGGGTGGCGGCCGTTCCCGTAAATGTGCATTTCCAGATTGGGGACGGCGGCTTGGAGCAGGGCGAGGAAGTATTCGTTGGCCCAGATGGCGTGGACGCGGTCGCCGGAGCCGGGCGAAGCGATGAAGGAAGGTGGACAGTTCCTGGGAATTTCGGGCCGCCCGCCTCGGGCAAAGGGAGTGGGACCAGGATAAATAATGCCCACGAAGTCAGGGCGGGATGAAATCCCGGCCAATGGATCGGTGGGCGCGTTGTTGGTGCGGTCGAATTCCTCGAAGTAAATCGCGGCAGGGGAGGAAAGCTCGGCCCCGGCGGAAAAGCCCATGATGCCGATCCGGTTGGTGTCGATGTTCCAGGCTGGGGCGAGGGCGCGCAGGAGGCGGATGGCCTGCAGGGCGTCCCGGACGGCATCAGTCTTGGGTTCGTACCCGTCGCGGCGGAGCCGGTTGCGGAGGATGACCGTATTGACCCCGTAGTTGTAAAAGAAGGGGACGAAGTCCGCGCTTTCGCTGCCCACGTTGAGGGTGTTATGCCCGCCGCCCGCCGCCAGGATGATGGCAGCGCCGGTATTGAGCGAACGGTCGACCGGGTGGATTTCAATCGAGGGGTTGTGAATGTTAACGATGCTGCCAATCCTGCCTGGGACACTTTGGCTCATGTTGTACTGCTCCCCTTCACGCAATCGTTCCGGTTTGAGATGGGGCGAATCGGGCGGATAGAGGGGGATGACGATGCCGCCGGGCAGGATGGGCTGGGGAGAGTAGGGGAGGTCATTGGTCGGCCCCGGCGCAGGAATCCCGAGCGGAGCCGGGATGGCCGGCAGGGCCGGGCGGGGTGCAGTGGCGGTCTCCGGAGGCTGGGCGGCTGCCGCAACCAAGGTGGCGGCGAGGATCAAGGCAAGGTTCATACGAACAGCATCTCCCCGCGCGGCCGAAAGGCAAGTCCCGCCGAAGGAGCGAGGCCAAACCCCCGTAATTCCACCTATTCCACCTATTCCACCACCACCCGTTCCACCCCCATTGCCTCATAAAGCCCCGAAATGCCCTCACATGCCCCTTCATGCGTGCGGAGCCCTGCCCTCGGATCAGCCTGCCCGCGCCTGACACTTTTGGAGGCACAGCGGCGATTACCCTGTCGTTCAGCGTGAATTATGCTAAGTCCAGCAAGGAGGAACGAAATCCTGTGAAAACGCATTTCCTGGTTTGGATGGCGGCCGGCGTTGCCGCGGCCTCGGGGGTTCGTGGGGCGGACTGGCCGCACTATCGCGGCCCGACCCATAACGGAGTCTCGTCGGAATCGATCCGCACCGATTGGGGCACGCAGGCGCCAAAAGTGTTGTGGCGCAAAACGATGCCGGCGGCGCTGAGTTCGTTCGCGGTGGCGGGAAAGGTGTTGTTCACCCAGGCGCGGCGAACGGCCGGGAGCGAGGATTTGGAATATTGCATCGCCTTGGACGCCGATACCGGCAACGAGCTGTGGGCGGCGCGGGTGGGCACTGCGGATTACCCCAACGGAGGAGTCGATTTCGATCCGAGGCGGGACGGGCCACGCTCGACGCCGGCGGTGCGGGATGGGCGGGTCTTTGTGCTCAGCTCGTATCTCCAATTGGTCTGCCTGGATGCGGCGACCGGCCGAGAGCTTTGGAGCCACGACTTGCAGACGGAGTACAACGCCGATGTGATCCCCTGGCAGAACGCGGCGTCGCCCGTGCTGGTGGATGGGTTGGTCATCGTGAACGGGAACGGGAACGCTGGGGAGCGCATCCTGGCGTTCCGGCAGGGGGATGGTTCGCTGGCCTGGAAGGCGCACAACGACCGCATGACGCATTCGACTCCAGTGCTGGCGACGATCGGCGGGGTGGAACAGGTGGTGTTTTTTACTCAGGCAGGGCTGGTGGGCTTGGCCCCGGGAACGGGCGCAGCCTTGTGGCGGCATGCGTTAAATTACAACGGGACCTCGGTGGCGGCCTCGCCCGTGGTCTTCGGGAACCAGGTGTACGGCTCGCGCGCCTATCCGGGGCTGCTGAGCCGAGCGCTGGCGGGAGCGGTGGTGGTGCGGGTCGATGGGAACAATGGCCAGTTCACGGCCAGCCCGGTCTGGACCAAGGTGAATCAATTGATGAACCACTGGTGCTCGCCGGTGGAGTACCAGGGATATATTTACGGGATGTTCGGGCAGAGTTCGCTGAACTTCCGCTGCGTGGACGCGGCCAACGGCGATACGAAATGGGCCGAGGAACAGTTCGGCTACGGCAGCGTCACGGTGGTGAACGACAAGCTGGTGGTGCTGGGGGACGAAGGCGAGCTGGTGCTGGTGGATCCTTCGCCTGAAGGTTACCGGGAGCTGGCGCGCTTGCGGCCGGTGCAGACGAAATGCTGGAATTCGCCGGCGGTGAGCGGGGGGCGAATCTATGTGCGGGGTTTGCTCGAGGCGGCGGCGATCGATGTGTCGATGGCGGCAGCGGTTCCGCCATTGCGCCTCGAGATCGGCGGTCTGGCCGGCAGCCTTTCGATCCTGGTGGGGGCGCAGGATGGCGCGCCTCTCGATCCGGCCATCGGGAGCAAGATTGGCGTCTTCGCCACGCCCGAACTGCCGTCCGTGAACTGGCAGCGCCTGGAGGGCTCGCTCAATTTCACCGAGGGGAAGTTCCGGTTGGAGAACGTCCCTCGTTCCGGCGAACAGCAATTCTTCCGCACTCAGACGCCGTGAGGAACCGGGCTCCAACACGCGCCTTCACGCTGATCGAACTGCTGGTGGTGATCGCCGTGATCGCCATTCTGGCCGGGTTGCTCCTGCCCGCGCTGAGCGGCAGCAAGGAACGTTCGCGGCGGGCGGTGTGCCTGAACAACATCCGGCAATTCATCCTCGCGGCGCATGTCTACGCGGGGGACAACCAGGATTTTCTCCCGAGTGGCGGGACCGATAACCGGGATCAGCGCGACACGCACACGCCGATCTTGTCTACCAGTTCGAGCAGCAACCTGCTGCGGTACGCGAGCCCGATCCGGGTGCTGGATTGCCCGAATCTGCAAAAGTCGTTCGAGCGGCATTTGAACTGGCGGGCGCATCCGGATTACGGGCTGGCCATCGGGTATCACTACATGGGGGGCCACAAGAACACGCCGTGGGAGCCGCCGCCCGGGACGACGAACCGCTGGATTTCGCCGGAAAAAACGGCGGACGATCCGAGCCTGACCCTGGTGGCCGACTTGAATATTTACGCCTACAGCTTTCAGCGCGTCCTCGCGCCGCATACGGCGCGCGGGCCGATCGTCTGGGAGGAACGATATTTCGACAGCCACCCGGAAGCGTACGAGAAAGGGCCGAAGGAGGCCGGAGCCGAAGGCGGAAATATCGGCCGGCTGGACGGTTCCGTGGCGTGGAAGCGGTTCTCCTCGATGCTCGTCTACCGCACGTCGCAGCTCTGGGAGGACGCGGGGTCGTTTGGGTACTGGTGATGATTCGGACTTCGGATCAAGCACGCTTGGCGGCCGCACCATTCCGGAAGTATTCTTCGAGGACGATTCCGCCCGTGCATCTCGATGAAATTGCCCTATCCAGACCGACTGGTCGTCGAACAGGCGAAGATAGTGGGTTATTTGCTCAATCCAGCCCACCGTTATGCCTCGAGCAAAGAACGGTTCTTTTGCAAATTTGGATTCGATCTTGAGAAGTGGGAAGTTTTGGCCGAAGCATTGCGGGAGCATGGAAGGACTCATGATGTGGGGCGAGTAAGCGACACTGGCTTTGGCCCGCGTTACACGGTGGAAGGAGAATTGCGCACACCCAGCGGCCGCCGCCCGCACGTAAGAAGTGTGTGGCAACTGGACGAAGGTGCGATTGCGCCCCGATTGATCACCGCCTATCCTATGGCGTCGAAGCTATGATCAAAGAGCATGACTGCGTGGTGCTGACGGCGGACTTGCCGGGCGAAAAGCTCGAAGCCGGGGACGTCGGTACGGTGGTGCATATCCACCGGGACGGTGCCGCCTACGAAGTTGAGTTCATGACGTTGGATGGGCATACCGTAGCGATCGCGACAGTGCCAAACCATCAACTTCGACCTGTTTCCCGCCGGGATCTCTCCCATGTTCGGGAATTGCAAGCGGTTTGACGCTCGCGGCATGAGTCTGGTTCGAATCGCGCCGCGCCGCGAAATCCTCTCCAAGCTACAATAAGTTGGCCGCGAGTTCGGCCAGCTCGGAACGCTCGCCTTTCTGCATTTCGATGTGAGCGGCGAGCGGCTGGTGCCGCAGCTTGCTGATGATGTAGTTGAAGCCGTTGGACTGGGAATCGACGTAGGGGTTGTCGATTTGGTACGGGTCGCCGGTGAGGATGAGCTTGGTGCCCTCTCCGGCGCGGGTGACGATGGTTTTGACTTCCAGGGGCGTGAGGTTTTGCGCCTCGTCGATGATCATGAACTGATTCGCGATGCTGCGGCCGCGGATGTAGCTGAGCGCTTCGATCACCACGAGGCCGGAACGGATCAAGTCCTGGCTGCGGCGATGGTCGTGGCCCATGTTTAAATCGCCGAGAAGTTCGAGCGCATCGTGGATCGGCTGCATCCAGGGGGCCAGCTTCTCTTCGAGGCTGCCGGGAAGAAAGCCGAGTTCCCGCCCCATCGCGACGGTGGGCCGGGCCACGACGAGGCGGCGAAATTCGCGGTCCTGCACGGTCTTCTTGAGGCCGGCGGCCATGGCGAGCAGCGTCTTGCCCGTGCCGGCCTTGCCCATGAGGGTCACCAGCTTGATGCGGTCGTCCAGCAGGGCATCGAAGGCGAAATGCTGCTCGCGGTTGCGCGGCTTGATGCCCCAGACCCCTTCGCGCGCCTCGATGATCGGCACCAATTTGGTACCGGTGGCATCCACCTTCGTCAGGAGCGTGCGCTTGGGGTTCGTTTCGTCGACGAGAGTGCAATACTCGTTGACTCCACGGCCGTTGCCCCCGGGCAGGGCCATCTCCCCGCTGGCCCGGAATTGAGCCATTTTCTCGGCGGGAACCGGTTGTTCGGACATCCCCGTGTAGAGTTCCTTGAGGGAGATGCGGTCCGTTTCGTAATCCTCCGCGTTCAGGCCGAGGGCGTCGGCCTTGATGCGCAGGTTGATATCCTTGCTGACGAGCGTGGTGGGGATGTCCTTGTGCTCGCGCTGGACGCGCAAGGCGAGCGCGACAATGCGGCTATCCACCGAATGCCCGCCGAAGAGCGCCAGGACCGGCTCCTGGGGATCGTTGAACATGATCTGGAGCCGCCCGCCGTTCGGGAGGGCGACGCCGTCGCTCAGGCGGCCCTGGCCGCGGAATTGGTCGAGCAGGCGGGAGACCGCGCGAGCGTTCTGTCCGAGCTCGGAGGATTCGCGCTTGAAGCGGTCGACCTCCTCCAGCACTTCGATGGGAAGGATGACGAAGTTTTCCTGAAAATTGAGAATCGAGTTGGGATCGTGGAGAAGGACGTTGGTATCAAGAATGTAGTTTTTCACGCGTCAGTCGAATCTGGGCCATGCGTCCGTACCATTCGGCCAGCCGCGGCCGGGAGGACGGAAGTTCGTAATGGCCGGAGAACAGAAAATTGCCGAGCATGCCGAAGAGATCGAAATCGGCGAAGACCGGGTCGGCGGGATCGAGCAGGAAAGGGCGGGTGGCCAGCATCGCCTCCGGCTGCTGGAGCTTCTCCTCCAGCTCCGCGAGGAAGACGGGTTTTTGTTTACGCCAGGCGTCGAGGCAGCCGCGGCCGAACTTCCGTTCCTTGTGCCGGATGAAGCCGAGGTGGTACTTTTGGGGCGTTACTTCCCGCCAGTAGATGTCGTTCAGCTTGAACGTGAGCCCCTCGATGTCGTTCTCGAAGTAGCGCCAAAGGATGTCCTGAACGCCCGCCCATTTTTTCGGAAAGAGCCCGAGTTGAAGCTTTTGATCGAGATATTTGGCGAGGACCTGGGAGTTCTCGTCCACCTCGAAAAGGACGTCCTTGCCGTCGCGCAGCACGGGGACCTGGTAGTACCGCTGCCGGGTGAGCTTCCAGACGAGCGAGCGGTCGGCGTTGGGGATGTTGGTGATTTTGAACCGGGCGCCGGAATATTCGAGAATCCGCCGCTGGACGATGCAAAAGGGGCTGGCCGGAAACTGGATTAATTCGAGCATGTCAGTGTCGGGCGAAAGATAAGTGAGAGCCGCTGTGTGACAAGGGCAAAGCGCGTCCGCCACCGATTCGTTACCCGGGCAAGGACGGGCCGAAGCGGCCGGGGACGCGGAAAAGCCCCGCCGACGTGACGTCGGCGAGGCTTTCGAAAACCGTGAGGCGGCCGGTCCGCCGTTCAACCGGATGGCTCGCAGGCCGCTTACCGGCGGCGGAGGCTGCGCGCCATCGCCAGGGCTCCGAGCGAGCCGCCCAGCAACAGGAGCGACGAGCCTGCATCCGGCACGCGCGCGGCACCGTAGGTGCCGACCGTGAAGCCGTTCCAGTTTTCGTTATTCTGGCTGGTCCAGGAGATGGAGCTGACCGCTTTATTGAAGCGGATCACGCCGTGGGGTTCGCCCGTTCCAGAGGTTTGATACTGGCCGCCGCCCAAATCGGTGCGGGTGAGCGTGCCGTTGCCCCAATAGCCAGCTCCGTAGCTGACGACTTCGAAGTCTTCGTCAAAGATCCAGCCGTTGCCGTTCAAGCTGACGACCGCGAGGAAGAGATTATCGACCGGTTTGGAGAAGGTGAGCGTTTTCAACGTGGTGCGCGACAAGGCGATGATGTCCGAGGCCGGCGGTGCGTTGTCGACGAGGGCGCTCATGTATGGAGCCGAAGGGTTCCAGTAGTTGACGCCACCGGCGGTCTGGATGAATTGGATTTCGCCGGCGTAGGAGACATCAATGATTTCGGAGCCGGTATCGATCGTGCCGACGGCCGATCCGGCGGCACCGGCGGTGCCGCTGGTCCAATCGACCCAGATGACAGGTGCGGCCGAGGCGGTCAGGGAGGCTGCCAAGGCACCGAGGGGAAGTATGGTTCGAAGCGTTTTCATTTTCATAGTCAGTTGGTTGGCTGTTCCGCAATAGTGCCGAACAGACCTGCTAAAGGTAACAGGAGTTATTCCAGCATGACTTGTGCCGCAGCGTCGAATGAGCGGATTTCGTTGTTAAGTGGCTCAGTATCAACGCAGTGCATCTTGATCAAATCGGAAGGACCGATTGTGTAAAATGAAAATCTTGTAAAATCTGTTTACACAATGGGTCGTTGGCGGGATGACTCCGGTTCGGAGTTCGGGCGATCTTCCGGTCTGAAGGGGCACGGCGAGACCGCCTGAAGCGAACCAAAGAGATGAACGTCAGCCGCGGTTAGCGATCATGCCACACGCTCACGAATCGGAGCCGCGCCGCGCTTCGACCAGCGCTTCGGAGTCTGGGACGCGGGTTATTTGGGGCGGAGGACGTGGCAGTTGTAGCCGCCGGGGTTTTTGACGAGGTAGTCCTGGTGGTAGGTCTCGGCGGGGTAGTATTCGGTGGCGGCGGTGATTTCGGTGACGATGGGGTCCTCGAACGCGCCGGACTTGCCCACGCTCTGCTTGACGGCCTGGGCGGTGCGCTTCTGCTCCTCGGAGTGATAGAAAATGGCGGAGCGGTACTGAGTGCCGACGTCGTTGTGCTGGCGGTTGAGGGTGGTGGGATCGTGCATGCGGAAGAAATAGCCGAGCACTTCCTCGTAGGATATTTTGGCGGGGTCGAACGTGATCTGGACCGCTTCGGCATGGCCGGTCCGGCCGGTGCAGATTTCCTTGTAGCTCGGGTTTTGGGTGGTGCCGCCGGTGTAACCGACCGAGGTGTCGAGCACGCCGGGGATTTTGCGGATGATTTCTTCCATGCCCCAGAAGCA
>CAYZKY010000197.1:0-9731 GCA_964478815.1 uncultured Verrucomicrobiota bacterium | reverse complement strand
GCCCGCGCCGCCGACCTGCAACTGCAGAAACGGGTTCTGGATCAGATACACGGCATCCAAACCTTGAACGAACGTGTTCGGATCGACCTTGAATGTCCGGGTGTAAAGCGGATCCGCTTCGGTCTGTTTCTGGCTGAACACCACGGCATAATCCTCAATGGAATATTTGACCGTGACGTTTTGGTTTTGCCCCTGCGGCGGCTTGGCAACCTTGACGATCGCATCCAAAATGTCGAGAACTCGCACGTTGCGCAGCGCCGGATCGATTTTCACCAGGAACTCTTCGATCACCACCGGTGTTTCCGTGGTCTGTTGCGTGACCGGCTGTCCCGTGATCGGATCGATATTCGCGCCCGGAAATCCGCCGACAGCAAGCCCTCCCTGGAGGGGGCCGGGTTTATCCAGAATCGAACTCACGATGAAATTGATGCCGCGCTTGTCCGGGTCGCGTTTGCGGATTTCCGCGTCCAACTCCTTCACCACTTCGCTCAGCGGGATGTCGCCCGGGATTTGCCATTGTTCGAGCACGATGGCATCGAGCTTCCGCGCGATCGCCTGGCGGCCGGCGCTGGTGTAAACGAGATTCGTGCGGGCGAATGGGTTGGCCGTGGGGAGAGTATCCCGCTCGATCGGCGTATTCCAACTGGCCTCGACCTCCACCATGCGGCTCTTGGCCATGACCTCGCGCTTGCGAGCCTCCTGGGCGTAGCGCCGCTCCTTAATGATCGTGAGGTAATAGAAAGCGGGCCGATTCTCCGGATCCACCTTCACCGCCTGGTTCAGCTTCGCCTCGGCTTCGTCGAGCTTGCCCATTTCCATCAACAAGCGGGCGTCGTTCACCAATGTCGAGGTCGCGACCCGCTGAGATCGCGCGTCCGGAATCATTTCCTTTACCTCAGCGCTCGGATCCAGCCCCAACCGCTCCTGAATCTTCTTGTCGTTCTCGGCCTTGAATTTCTGGGCCAAGGCATTTTGCGGGTCGACACGAAGCACGCGCTTCACCTGCTCGTCCGCCTCGCTCAAATCTCCGCGCTTTTGGGCCGTGCCGGCCAACTGCATGCGCGTTTCGGAAAGGCCCTTGACCACTTCCGCCGTCTCCGCCTCGATCGTGACGCCGATTCCCTTGGTCAATTCGAAGGCCTCCTCGTACTTCTTCGAAGCCGCGGCGACCTCTCCTTTGGCCTTCAGCGCGGCGGCATCCGCCAGCACCCGGCGGAGATCGATGATTCGAGCCTGGCGGCGCACCGCCTCCTCACTCGCAGTTCGGCTCGCGGCGGCATTCTGGGCAAGGACTCCTGGAGCCGATCCCCACAGAGCAATAAGGATCAAGCTAGTAGAAACTACTTTAATCATGGGCTTGGGTTGGATTGAAAACTGCGCGAGAATCGAAATTATCTCTGCGTCGGCTTGAACTCGATCGTCGTTTGCTTTTTGTTGGATTTGGCCGAGACTGTAACTTCATTCTCGGTGATAGCAACGATATTGTACGTCTCACCGCCGAAAGCCAGCTCCGCCTTGTTTTTTACATTCTTCCAGGTGCGGTTATTCTCGGGCTCGTACCGCAAGTCGGCCGCGTAACCGATCACCCGTTCGAAAGGCTTGTCCTTCGAAATCGTCACCGGGTTTTTTTCGCCGGCCAGCAACACCGTCAGCTCCGTGGGATTATCGGGAGGCCCTTTCAACTCCGTGATCGTGAACATATTGTTCTTGTCCTTCAGCCCCGCGATCCGCGGCACGGGGCGGCCGGATCCCTCGGTTTCTTTCGTGACCGTCAACTGATATCTCACGTCATTCCCCGCCCCGGGTTGGACCCCATCGTAGGCCACCCGCCAGCGCAAGGGAGTGATGGAAACCACTTTAAGCGCGTTGACACCGGCGTCCGTGCCTTTCATCAGGCCACCGTCCGGTCGCTTGACCCATCGAACTGGATTGAAAACATTGTGATCCCCCGACAGGCGCACTTTGGATTTTTGCTCCACGCGCGCGACCGCCGCGAGCGAGTTGGTCAACACCAAGGGCTCCAACGGCTTCACTTTCGGATTCCGGATCTCGGACTTCCGCTGGTCTTCCCTTTCCTTTTCCGCGGAGACCTTGATGGGCATCAGCGCCGCCGCGGCCGCCAAGCCGAGCAGAACGATGCTCAGGATAACCTTTTCGTAATGGGCTTTGAGAAATTGCATTACGGCGCTGGTGTTTCGGAGGGTTGGGCCGCCTGGGCCAGTTTTTGATCGGCAACCGGTTTCAGCCGGACCGCTTCCAGCGTCAGCACGAAACGAAGCTTGTTCTCATCCAGTAGCACATTGGCGGGGCGCCTTGGACCCGCTGTCGGAGCGACCGCCTGCGGCGGCGGCGGACGCATTCCGTAGCGCATCATCATCATGGGGTTCATCATCGGCATGCTGGGCATCGCCGAGCCCATGGCGGAGGCATCCGCCGCCTGCGCCTTGCCCACGGCAACCGAACGAACCACGAAGCAACGGTCCGCGTTCACGAGACCTTCCATGACCTTGCCCAATTCCGAGGAGAAGCCTTGAAACGTCACCTCGTACGGCGTGGAGATGGTAAAATCGTTGGTCTTGGCTTTCTTGTCGGTGAGGAAATCGGTCGCGTTGTTGTCGTCGGAAGTCGCGGGAGCCCGCCGCAACCCGGAGAGATCGTGGACGCGGGCCTGGTAGAGAATATCCACCAGCGTTTTAATATCCATCAATTGGGCCGTCAGCGTCTCCATCGCCTTGAACGACACCGCGGTCTTTTGCGGGGCGAAGGTGAACCAGTAATCCTTTTGCGGCAGAGCCACGCCCACGCGCTCGGCCTCCTGCTGCATCTCCGAGATCGATACGTCCAGCAACGCCCGGAATTCCTGATCGCTCAACTTCTGAGACGCATCAGCCGTGCCAAATTTGGCCCGCACTTTCGCGCCGAGAAAATCATCGAGGCGCTTGTTCTCCTGTTTCGCGTTCTCGATATTGTCGATCTCGCCGCGGCCTGGATGCAACGGGCGATTGATCAACTGATTGTACCGCGCCGTCTTGTCGGCCAGGTCGGCGCTCACCGCCGCATCCCGCTGCAACTGAGTCCACAGGTAATAGGCAGCCACGGCCATCAGGACGAGGGCCACCGCCGCGCCAATTACCAATCCCAGGTTTCGCTTGATCCAAGGCATACGCTACATCGTTAACATCGACTTTTTCATCTGTAGCGTCATCCCGAAACCGAAAGTGTCCGCCGTTTTCTCCACCTGCTCCAGATCGCCCGAAAGCTTCGTATTATCCGCATCGAACAGCGGACTCTTCTTGAATTCCTGCTCCACCTTGAACGCCAACTGCCCGTTCAGCGCCGGGTCCCCGGTCTTGCCCAGATTCAGCGCGCGGAACTTCACGTTCACCGTGACCGCGTTGGTATTCGTGGTCGATTCTTTCTTCGTCTCGTCGCCAGCCGCCGTGGCCGAAGGATCCTCTCCGCCAGCCATCGCCGAAGGATCTTTCCCGCCATAAATCTGCTGGTACATCATGGGGAAGTACCGCTTCATCAATTCCGGATTCTTTCGGTAGAATGCGAGCGGGTCGTTCGACGTGGTGGACTCCTCTTCCTGCGTAGCCTGAGTCGAAGTCGACGACCCGGCATCACCGAACGTATCGATCCAGACTCCCACCTGCCGGCCCGGCTCCGTTTCGCCGTTCTCCACCCGCACCAGGACGTTTTTCACTTCCGCCAGCGTGTCCAGCCAATAATAACGATCATCCAGGTACTGCGATAGCTTCTCGATCTGGTTCGTCGTGGCCTGGATCGCGTTTTCCTGAGTCTCCAATTGCCGCACCTTCTGCTCGAACGGATCGAGCAAGGCAGCCAGCTCGTCCGCCGAACTCTGCTTCACCCCGGCGATCTTCGAGTAAAAAATGCCGTAGGCGAACACGACCAGCACCAGGCTGAAAATCGCGGCGATGAAATAGGGCTTTTTCTGGTCGAACTGCTGGCGGCTCCGAATGCTCTTCGGCACCAGGTTGAGTTCCACCGGGCACTGCGCCAGGTTCCGCAATCCCAAGCCCACCACCTCGCCGAAGGAATGGGCCACCTTTTCCAGTTCCTCCACCTGCACCGAAGGCCCGATCTGGACGTTGCGGAACGGATTGAAATACTCGACCGGCACGTTCAGCTTTTCCGCGAAGAACTGGGCGGTGTACCCCATGATCGAGCCGCCGCCCGCGAGGTACAAACGCTGCGGGGCCGAGCCCCCTTGTTGCGTCCGGTAAAACTGGATCGTCTGATTCACCTGCATGTGCAGGCGGGTCATGACCTGCCGCGCGATCTTGGAAATGGCCGCCTGGATCGGATTCTCCGGCTCCTCGTAGGCGCCGCCCAGGCTCACGAACCCTTCGGTAATCTTTTGCTCCTCGGCCTTGGCGTACGGAATCTTCGCCTCGGCGATCAGATCGGTCGTGATGTTGTTCGAGCCGATGCTGATGCTGCGGGCGTAGACCTTCCCCTTTTCGAAGAACAGCAGGTTGCTGGTCTTGGAACCGATATCCAGCAACATCGTGCACCCTTCGAGATCGCCGTAATTGAAGCGGAAGGCATTGCAGAGGGCCGCCGGGGAGACGTCCACCAACTGCAACCGCAGCCCGGCCGCATCCGCCGTCCGGAACAGTCCTTCCACGACGTCGGACTTGATGGCCACCAGGAGCACTTCCAGCTCCCCGGTCGCGCTGGTGCCCATGATCTGGTAATCCCAGACCACTTCCTGCAACGGGAACGGCACGTTCTGTTGCGCCTCGTACTGGATGATCTGGGTGACCTTCGAGCTGTCCACCGGGGGCAGCTTGACGAACTTCGAAAAGACGTGATACCCGGGAGCGCAAACATTGATCTGCTTGCCGCGGAACTGCTTCTGCGACATCAGCTCCTGCACCGCCTTGAGGATGACGGCTTCCCGTTTGCTTTCCTGCGCGCCTTCCTGCCCGAGCGCTCGAGTCCCAAATTCCGTCAGCGTGAGGGTCCCAGCCTCATTGATCGCGAATTCTGCGACCTTCACGCTCCCGGCTCCGAAATCGAAGCACAGAAATGGCTTAACGTTTAGCATACGTACTTATTGACACTCACTACGCAAAAAGCGTTCCAACGCGCGCCGCTTCGGCTGCGTGAGTCGTCTGAAAAAGTCGGCGCGTTGGTTAATGGAATTCCCATTTTCGGTCAAACAGAAAAACTTAAATTCGTTCCGCAACGGCCCGCGCGCCTGTGCTTTCATGCATGCCGATCAGGTTCCGACCCGATCCCGCGCGTGAGATTTCAGCGATCATGCCGCCTCTCCCCGAACATGGCAATCCCTGAATCTTGCCGCGGCACGTTCCGCCCTGCGTCCCGCCCGCCCTATTCATCACGCCAAAAAGGAGCAAATATACTCGCAAATCCCGCTCTCCACCGCGATGCGAAACCCTGAATTTCCGGGCACTTCGAACTCTTCGCCCGCTTGAAAAGCGCGCGGGCTTGTCTCTCCATCCATCAACACCTGGCAGGCGCCGTTCGTGATCTGCATTTTTTCCGGAGCCTTCGTGCTGAAATAAAATTCCCCCGGATAAATCAACCCCAGCGTTTTCTTGCTCCCGTCGGGAAAAAGCACCGCGTGGCTCACCACCTTCCCGTCGAAATACACATTGGCCCGCGCGATCACGGTCACATTCTCGAACTGTTCTGGCTGCGTCGGCATACGCGTTCAGTCTTGGAAAACCCTCGCCGCTGTCAAGCCTCCCCCGGTGCGCCACCCGAATTGCCTCCCGAAACCGCTCCTCGCCCCCACGACAAAAATCGTTCCAATTATTCAAAAAAAATTACCGCACACCTCCCCTGTGCCCTGAAACGCCCCGGGGAACGCGTCGAACTCACGCATCCGTGCGTCAACTTCGCGCACTCGCAACCGAAATCCGCTCCCCTACCCCTTCTCCAATCCGTCGATTCGGGATGCCAGCACGAAGTCGTTTTCGGTCAAGCCACCGGCGGAATGTGAAAAAAGGGTGACGGCCACCCGTCCCCACCCCAGTTCCAGGTCGGGATGATGCCCCTCCTCGATGCGCCACGCAGGCTGGAGCCCTTTCAGGCGCTTATCCGTTTGTTCCCGGTCGAGTCGGTCATTGGGACCCGGGCACCCTCCTCCATTTTTTTCGGCCATATCAATCAACATGCGAACATTAACCCCCTCTGTCGAGCCGGGCCGCAGCTTTTTCTGGCCGTCCGTCTCGAGGCAGAGCGTGTCCATCGCGGGGCAAAAATCCCCCGAAGGAGCGCTTTCTACGCAAACCATTGAACCAGAAATAATTGCCCCTGCCTCGACCCTCCCCCTCGAAAGCCATGCACCGACCCAACCGCCAGCCGCGCCTCCGCAATCTCCAATCCACCATCCCTCCCATCCCCCCAACTCACCCCGCCTTCAATACCCGCTCCCGCCACCGCCGCACGCTCATCACATCAAATCGCTCGCCCTCAAAAACGATCTGCTTTACCGGCTTCTTTCCAATCTCGCCCGCGCGCATGAAAATCCAACCCCCTGCCGCAAAGAGCCCAACAAACCCGCCCTGCACCTCGCCCGCGAAATTACTGCGGGAACAAAGGCTCGTGGCCTCGTGCCGCCGTGGCCGGCCCAGCCGGTCATTGATACGGAACTATCCATCCTTCGAGGGCCAAAGGCCCGTCACAAGCCAGCCCAGGGCAAAGGCGAGTCTTCGAGCCGACGCCCTGGGTTCCGATTCACAAATCCGCCCAAGCCCCAACGGGGCGTAACAAACCGCGACTCACGATCTCACGCTCAATCCCATGCATATCGCTCATCCATCTCCACGCCATGCTTCCGGCACAACACTCGAAACTCGTCCTGAAACGTCACCTGGCGATGATGCGCTTCCTGCCCCGCCACATACGCGCGCACCTGCTCCACATTCGATTGGCTGACGGAAAACGAACCGTATCCCCCTTGCCAATAGAAGTCCCGGCCCGCCGCCCCCTGTTCCTTCATCCATTTCGACGAACCCGTCTTCGCCTCTTCCACCAACCCGGAGATCGTAACGGTTCGCGAAAGGTTGCACAGAACGTGGACATGATCTTCGACGCCACCGATGAGAATCGGCTCGCACCCGATGCTCTGCAGCACCCCCGCCATGTACGCCTGCAATCGGGCGCGCAAGTCCGGGTCTTTCAAAAAAGGAACGCGATTCTTCGTACTGAAGACAACATGCAGAACGACCCGCGCTAGCGATTGCGGCATATCGAAAACGATAAGCCGAAGACCGAGCCACAATCCAGCAAACGTCTCGCCGTGCGAAAACACCGAGGGCCAAAGGCCCGTCGCAAGCCAGCCCAAGGCAACGCCTTGGGTTCCGAACACACCATGTCATTAGCCCTGAAAGGGCGGCGCAGTGATCCAACACTACCCGAAGGCCGAAGCGCGCATCGAAAATCGTGACCGTGCGCCAGCACCCGCCCTGGGTTCCAATCCACAAATCAGCCCAAGCTCCAACGGGGCGGGACAACTCCGATACACGATCAACCCCAGGCATCTCGTTCATCCGACATCACTCCTCCATCTCCTCGCCATGGTGCCGCACCGCGTCCGGCGCGACCCGTGTTCCGCCCCTTCAGGGCTGGTATTTCTGTCATCCCATACCCAGGGCGGCGCTCGTTCCTCGCTGGCCTTGGGCTGGCTTGTCCCAGGCCGTTGGCCTGAAGAACCGACGCTCGCTTGAGGACATCCCACTCTCCCCCTCAAAACCCGATGCCCCGCCTCGAAGAGGTCAACAAATCATCTCAACACACCGCCTGCGATACCGCCAAGGGCCGAAGCTTCGCCCCCAACCCCGCGGCCATGATGTCCCGACACCTCGCGTGCGAAATGCCGAAGGCCAAGGCCCCACACCCAGACCAAGCGGGGCAAGTCGCCGAGGGCCAAAGGCCCGTCACAAGCCAGCCCAGGGCAAGCGACCAATGGAAGCGCCGCCCTGGGTTCCAATCCACAAATCAGCCCAAGCCCCAACGGGGCGAAAGAAATCGTCCAAGCCCGTCCCCAAATTCTTTCGTCCCCACGGGACTCATTCCCCTCTGCCCCCCCGGAACCCCAGCGATAAATCGCTGGGCTATTTTCTTTCGCCCCACGGGTAGAGGCAGCCGCGCCACCGCCCGCGCCCCCTCGCTCCCTGCTGGCCATCGGCCTGCCACCCCTGCCACCCGCGCGCCCACCCACCCTCACAGCCCAACCCCCAACGGAGCGGGACAAAGCCCGGTTCACAATCAATCTCAGACTTATCGTTCGTCCATTTTCGCGCTACGGTTGCAACATAATACCCGAAGCCGGTCTTGAAGCGACTCCTTGCGATGATGCTCATCGCATGCCCCCATGTGGGCACTCGTCGCTTCAAGGCTTCACGTAAAATACTCTCCGCCGATTTCCAGCGCCTCAAATGCAACGGCCTCGTTTTCTGAAAACCGATTCTCCAGCATCAGGATGCGATCTTCCGTGTTGCGGCCTAGTTGCAAACTGCGGATTTCATCCAAGTAACTGAAATCATCGCGCTCTCGGCATTGCGGAGGATTTCCAGAACAGAATGCGAGAAAGGTAGCGGCATCCTTTGAGTGTCTGCGGGTTAGGGTAGGTTGGCTTTCTGCCACACCATACAGCAATAAGACGCCAGCGCTGTGTATCGCGGCCTCGCTAAGCATCTCCGGCAAAACAATTCTTCGAACCCTTGGGCTTGAGGCGCGAAGAATCGCTGCTGCAGCCGAGACAGCAGCACCAGGCATTTCCAAAAGGTCGGAACAATCGTCATCTTGCAGCAGTTTTAGCAGTGCGACGGTTTCGGCAAATTCTGGCTGATTCGACAGTGCGCTCCTGACAAACCCAAGGTTCGCAGAGGGCAGCAAATAAAGAGAGCGATTTGTAAGGTAGCGTACCCGCTGAACATGCCATTTCCGAAGACTCGAAGAGGATGGGAAGCCTTTATCGAATAGCCTTCTCAGCCGTTCTTGGATTCGGTTACGCACAGCGATGGCGAAGTCCACGATGCTCCCTTCTGTTTCGAATAGAGCATCTAGAAGAACTTTCCACCGATTTCTGTGAAAAAGTTTGAGCCGCCGGCGAAATGAGCTTGTACCGGCTACACCAGCCATCCTTGCGATTGGTATGCTGAACCCATTGTCTCTAAGCGCTGACTCCAACGCGTCACGCTTGGCAGGTTTCAAAGTCAAAAAAACTTTCAGACGAAAAACCAAAGCCTCGAAAGAATACTTGGTCACCGCACGGCAATAATCAGGGCCGTGTGACAGCCACTCCTCACTAGAAACCATGTCCGACTTGTCCGGGTTTGTCTTGAGTTCTGCACGTTGAAGTAAGTCGTTCAGAAGATTAAGCGTTTGTTGTGTTTCGGCAGGCTCAACGACAAAGACGATATCATCGACATACCGAAAATATCGCCCTGGTAACCGGCGTTCAAATTCTTCATCGACCTCGGCCAGGGCAATGTCTCCAATTATATGGCTCAGTTCAGGTCCGGTCGCGATACCCTTCCCGTTTGGAAAGTCAGACACCAGGTGCTCGAATAGCCTCAAGGCGGTTGCACGCACACCTGGGTCAACCGCTGTGGCAGTGAGCCGTCCTTGAAACCTCTGGCGAACCAAATCCTGAGGGATTGTCGGATAGAAGTTTTGGGTTCTTCGACGTTTTCAGTGGATGAGGGCAGAGAAGAATTTTAGGTTCG